>DATAJS010000015.1 GCA_036262035.1 Burkholderiales bacterium
CGCATCGCCGATCACCCGATCAACCGCGTCGAGGAGCTGCTGCCGTGGAATGTGGCGAGCACGCTCGTGGATAACCCGGCCGTCGAACTCGCCGCCTGAATCAGCGATACTGCGTCAAGGCGGTGCTGACCGGACGGTTACCGATATCTGGTTTTTGGCGCCTCGAAGAACGGCAGATACCTGGTGGTGTCTTATACTGAGCGCGAAGAGCGGATTCGCTTGATTTCCGCACGAACTATGACCCCGCGTGAGCGCAGAGCATATGAGCAATGACAAAGACACCCTTCGGGACGAATATCCAGAGGATCTGATTCGAAGTGGCATTCGCGGCAAGTATGCCGCGGCGTATCGCGAAGGCACGAACATCGTGCTCATCGAACCAGACCTCCACAAGCTATTCCCCGATTCCGAAGCAGTGAACCGTGCCCTGCGCGAGTATGTCGCAGGTAAGCGAACGGCAACCTAACCGCGCGTTCGAGCGGAGCGCCCGTCAGCATCGCTGCCGGGGTCGCTACGCTTCTCGGCGCCCGCTCAACGCGAACGTTAGAGCACATGGCTGGGCGCATAAGGAAATCGAGATACTGGTGGCTTGCGCTTTGCGGCAGCGTGTTGCTGGTGCCATTGATCCCCGCCCTATGCATCTTGCTCATCGGCTTACTCGCGCCCGGGCGGGTGCCATGGTCCGCCACAAATGCAGCAATACCAGTTGGAGCAGCAGCCTCGCTGGTCGCGTCCGGCTACGTTCTTTACAGGGGCCCGGGGTTGGCCGTTCTCAGGCTGCTGATTTTTGTCTTGCTCTTTTACCCAATGGTTTTCTTCGCACTCGGAGAATTCTTTACCTCAGAGGCGTGTGTAACTCAGCAGGGCAAGTTCATTGATCTGCAGCGGCAGTATCGAGAAATCCAAGAGGCTCGAGGGGCTTCGTGTGAATGAAGCTCTAACTCACGCCCTGAGGAAGTCCGTCAAGCATTTTCCACGCGGTTGTCTACGTCATCAGCGGCGAGCCGCGGCGCTTAAGGGCGCTGAGGTAAGTCGCCTCATCGTAGGGCGTGCCGGTCTGCCAGCAACGGTAAACGATTCGGATCCACTTGAAGGCCAATGCCCGCAGCGCCG
Organism: Burkholderiales bacterium; assembly: GCA_036262035.1. NCBI lineage: Bacteria > Pseudomonadati > Pseudomonadota > Betaproteobacteria > Burkholderiales > Burkholderiales bacterium. Next base: position 1,114 of record DATAJS010000015.1, read on the forward strand.
CCTGACGGGATGAGCCTTTGGCGCGTTGTTGTCGGTAGTAGGCTTCGGCCCAGTAGCAGTACGGAATCGAGTGCGCCGCCCATTCCACGAAGGTCTGCCGCACGAACTTCGGGCAACGCAATCGCCAGTGCACCCAGCACTTGTTGCCGCTGCGTTGGGTGACTGGCGCGACACCCGCATAGCTCTGCATTCGATTCGCGCTGTCGAAGCGTTCGCGTTGTTCACCGAAAGCGACCAGCAGTCGGGGCGCGAACACCGCACCGGCGCCCGGCAGGCCGGCGAACAGCTCGTAATCGGCCAAGGTGGGCGCTACGACAGCGATTTCGGCATCGAAGCGTTCGACCGCCTGCAGCAGCACACGCAACTGCTGCGCGAGGCTGATCACCATCAGGCTGTTGGGCCCGACGACGCTCGGATCGTCGGTCAACGGCGAGGCTGCCATGATCGACTGCACGCGCCGCTCGACGATGTGGCCGTAGCGCACGTTGTGCTCGTGGAAGAACGCCTGTAGCCGAGCCTTGCGCGCACGCTGGGCCTGTTTGAGCGTCGGCCAACGGCTCACGAAATCACAGAACACATAGGTATCCTTGTCCTTGAACCACTCCACCACCTGAGGGAAGTATTCCTTGAGCGCCGCCGTCATCCTGTTGGTGACGCGGCGCACCTCGTCGACCAGCGTGCGGCGCTGCTGCACGAGCCTTTCGAGCTTGCGCATGGCCGCGCTCTGTGGCCGCAGAACGCACAGTCTCTCCGGATGGCGCAGCAGCATTTCGAGCGCGAGCTCGGCATCGGTGGGATCGTCCTTCGCGCCGCTGACGCAGAACGTAGATCTGTAACCGGCAAGCGTGCTCGGGTTGACCGGGAACAGCACCAGGAACTCATGGCGTTGCAGCGCACTGACCAGCGGCCCACGAGCGATCTCCAGGCACACAGCGATCGGCTGCCCGGCGAATCGCTGCCTCAGGCCCAATGCCCAACACTCGATCGCCTCAGGCCGATGGACAATGACGCTATGCTCGTGCGCATCGCTACCGGCCGCCTTCAGGCAAACATCGTGTTTCTGATCGCCCCAATCGATTCCGACGAAAGCAGCGAAGCTCTGATCGGCTGATGATTTCATGAGAAACCTCCTCGATGCTAAAGTTGGAGGTCAGGACGTGCGAGCCGGGCGAGGCGAAGGCAATATGGGGAGCCGTGCGAGGGCGTACCCTGAGTATTCGTTAAGCGACCGGCGCACCCGCGGACTCGAATGTAAGTTAGTGAGCATCGCGTGCTGCTAGTTGGATATTCGTAGTCCGCGGGCGCATGTCCTGGTTCGACCAGCAGATACCTGCCGGCTGTGATGAGTATCACTCCGAAACAGAACGGACTACCTATATCAGTGCTGCAGCGGACGGCTGCAAGCGGCCGCCGCTGAACACGTCGTTAGAGCTCAGATGCGTCTTCTTTTGATAATCGTCGGCCTCCTTGCTGCTGCTACCGCACAAGCGCAGGACACAAACCTTTTTCGCATCGGGCCACTTTCATTGATCTTCCCGGTGACGTGGCAATTTGATGGGTCGAAACGACCAATCGAAGGCCGCGGCCCAGACGGCGAGCACGCGATCGTGTCGTATCGCGGTTTGAAGCCAGATGCGCCCGAGTCTGTTCGAGAGAAACACATGGCACTTGTCCGCGGTTTTGCAGAAACGGAAATGCCGGGTCTCGCCACGAAGAATGGTACGGTGGTTAAGCCCGTGACGGAAGTGGCGCTTGGTGGCAGACGTGTTATGTTCACCGCAGTATCGCAAGGCTCTAAGTCGCTCCGTGACTACTACTTCGTGCAGTACCTGCTAGGATCACCGAGTGCGATGGCGTACTTTACGTTTGAAGGTTATGGCAATGCCGCCGAGGCAAGCCAACGCCTCGACAAGATAGTGGCTACTCAACAGTGGGCCGACTGAGCTCTAGCTCAGTTCGAGCCGACGCGATTCGACGCTGCGCGCCTCATGGCGCGGCTCAACCAGGCGTTATGCAACATAGGGACGTTGACGCTTGCCTCCGAAAGTTCGAGAACTCATCGCAGAACTTGAACGAGCCGGCTTCGTCAAAACAGCGCGCCGTTCGGCGCGCGATCGAGGAGTCGAAATCTTGAACGAGAGTGCGAAATACGCAAAGATCGTCGAATGGTCTGACGAAGACCAATGCTACGTGGGTAGCGCGCCCGGCCTGGTTTATGGCGGCTGTCACGGCTCCGATGAGAAGGCTGTGTTTGAGGAACTCTGCCAGGTCGTGGAGGAAGCGATCGCGCTCTATCACAAGGACGGCAAGCCTCTGCCTCCGCCGACGTCGGGACGGGATTTCGCAAACAAGATGCAGAATGTTGGATAACTATGTGTTGCGGCGGACGGCCACAAGCGGCCGCCGCTGAACACCTCGTTAGACGTCAGACATGGGTGATCTCGCGTTCGCTTTGGTCGTCGGCGTAACCTTCGGTGCAGTGGTCTCCGTTCCGGCATTCGTGCTTTTCAAACGACGCGAACTGCAACTGGTCATGGCTGCTGTGTTCGCGGCGGTTGGTCTCGGAGCCTTGAAACTGGTCCTAGGACATGCCGCCGAGGTTTGGAATTAGCAAACGCTCGTGCTTGTCGCCATGGGCATCGGATTAGCATGGCTGACGTCAGCGGCTATTCGGAAGAGACGGGACCGCAATGTGGTCTAACCCAGGTTCGAGCGCACGCGCGGCCGGCGTGCCGGCCTGCGCCGCTCAACAAGTCGTTTGGCGGCACGTGTCCTACTTCCACCTCGTCGCCGGGCTTGCGATATTTGGTGGTGGTTTTCTTCCTATGCCCGGATGATGGAAGCTGGTCCGGATTGCCGCATCGGTGATGATGGCGATGTTCTTGCCGCTGCTTCTTGGTGCGCTGCTCGATCCGCTGAATGCCGAACGAATTCGATCGTATTGCGCCGACGCGGGAGCCACCGATGTCGAAGTGCGGCCTTTTCCAACTCACGATGGCGTGCGCTTCACCAGGAGCCCCGGAAGCGCTATGCCAAGCGCACAGTGGTTAGAAGCAAAATCACTCGTAAGGGACCGTCACCCGTCGAGATTCAATGAATAGCATGATGGCTCATATTCCGATGCACGAGCGCACAGGCTCTGGGGGCTCGCCGCTCACGGTCCCGGCCGTTCGCGTCGGGGCAACCGCTCTGGGTGCGCTCGCCGTGGGTGCTGTCGCGATCGGTGCGTTGGCTATCGGCGCACTCGCCATCGGTCGCTTGGCGGTAGGGCGTGCCCGTTTCCGTCGATTGGAAGTCGACGAGCTCATCGTTCGAAAGCTCGTCATCCCCGACAAGCCGGAGGCGGTGCCTCCGCGCCCCCGCGAGCGATAAGGACTCGTCGCCGAGGGTTGCCATAGCCTCCCATCCGGTTTCGAATAGCCGGATGCGTAGGCGTTAAAACCCACCCCCGCCCCGGGACGGCTCGGTCATGATCAAGCTCCAGCGCATCGGCCACATCCTCATCAACGTTCGCGACGTCGAGCGCTCCAAGGCGTTCTACACGAACATCCTCGGGTTCAGGATGCTCGAGCAGGACCCGGGGCACGGCGGCGTGTTCCTCTCGCTCGGCGAGTACGGCAACACGCTGGACATCTTTCCCAGCGCGGATCCCAACGCCTACCCGCAGCCGAAAGCGGGTGTCGGCAGCCGCGAGGGTCTGGGCGTGAAGCACATGGCGTTCGCCGTGGAGACCGAAGCGGAGCTGAAGAGCGCGTACTTCGCGCTTCAGGACGCCGGCGTGTCCATCCATCGCGCGATCGATCACACCAGCCAGAAGAGCATCTACTTCTACGACCCCGACGACAACCTGCTCGAGATCGTGTGGGAACGGCCGAACGTGCAGGAGATCTTCAGGCAGGGCCGCGGCGACAACGACGCGCCGCTCACGTTCGAGCGGCCCGCGCCGTAGGCGCGCGAGACCTGGTGGTCTCCAGCGCCACCCCGCCGATGAGGCCAGAACGGCGACAGGCTGGCGAGCAGGACCTTGTTGATCGGCCAGGTGATGCCCCAGCCGAACACGGCGAGCGCGAGCCCGGCGATGCCGCGAGTGATCGCCGTCGTCAATCGATCCGCACGCCGGTTTTACGGATCACGGGCGCCCACTTGTCCGATTCGCTGCGGATCAGCTTCGCGAAGCCTTCGGGCGTGCCGCCGATCAGGTCGAAGCCCTGCGTGTTGAGCGCGCTCTTCACCGTCGGATCCTTGAGGATCGCATTGATCTCGGCGTTGAGCCGCCGGACGATAGCCTGCGGCGTGCGCGCGGCGACGAGGATGCCGTTCCACGCGAGCGCCTCGAAACCGGGATAGCCCGCTTCGGCGACCGTCGGGATGTCGGGCAGCAGCGGAAAGCGCTTCGCCGACGTCACCGCGATGGCGCGCAGCCTTCCCGCGCTGATCTGCGCCTGCAACGGCTGCATCACCGCGAACAGCAGTTGCGTGTCGCCCTGTGCGGTCGCGGTCACCGCGGGCGGCGAGCCGTTAAAAGGAACGTGGACGATGTCGATGCCGGCGGTCGCTTTCAAGAGCTCCATCGTGAGCTGCGAAGAGCTGCCGTTGCCCACCGACGCATAGTTGAGCTTGCCCGGGTGCGCTTTGGCGTATGCAATGAGCGCCTTCACAGACGTCGCCGGCAGCCCCGCGTTCACGGCGAGCACGTTCGGCTGGCTCGAGGTGACGATCACCGGAGCGAGATCTTTCAGCGGGTCGTACGGCAGCTTCGCGTACAGGTGCGGTCCGAACGCGAGCGGGCCGTTGAACGAGATGACCATGATGTAGCCGTCCGGCGGCGACTTCGCGACGATATCGGCTGCGACCGTGCCGCCCGCCGCGGGCCGGTTATCGACGACGACCGGCTGCGCGAGGCGCGTTCTGAGGTTGTCGCCGATGACGCGGGCGATGACGTCCAGAGAGCTGCCGGCGGGCGCCGACGCGACGAACCTGAGCGCATGGTCGGGCCAGCTTTGAGAGTGTGCCGCATCGGTGACGACGACGGCGGCGAGCAGCGCTGGCAGAGAGGCAAACAGCTTGTGGCGCATGCTCCAATCGTAAAGCATCATGATGTATCGTTCACGACATGACCCCCGAATTCCGCCTCACGCAGGTCGCCGACGTTCATCTCGGCGCCGGCCAGGAGCATCACCTCGACAACTGGATCAAGGTATCGCGCTGGATCGCACGCGAGCGCCCCGACCTCGTGGTCGCCAACGGCGACCTCATCATGGGCGATCCCGACGACGAGGCCGATTACGCATTCGCCAGAGAGCAGATCGGCGCGCTGCCGGTGACGTGCCGCTTCCTGCCGGGCAATCACGACATCGGCGACAACGTGGTCTCGGGCAAGATGCCCAAGCGCGTGAACGACGTGAGGCGCGGGCGGTTCCTGGAGTATTTCGGCGAGGATCACTGGTCGTTCGAGCGCGCGGGCTGGGGCTTCGTCGGCCTGAATTCGCAGTTGATGGGCAGCGCCGGCCAGGCCGCCGAAGCCGAGCAGTGGACGTGGCTCGAGCGCGCGCTCGGCGAGTTGCGCCCGCGGCCCGTCGCGCTCTTCCTGCACAAGCCGCTGTTCCTCGATCACCCCGGCGAGCCGGATCACGAGGATGCGATGCTGCGCCAGTCCTGTCTCGACTCGGAAAGCCGTGCCCGTCTGCTCGCCTTATGCAGAACCTACGGCGTGCGCCTGGTGAGCACGGGACACAAGCACCAGACGCGCGCGTTCTCGCTCGACGGCATCTACTACCTGTGGGCGCCTTCGACGGCCTGCGTGAACGGGCCGCCGACGACGCTGCACTGGGGTGTGCGCGAAGTCGGCTTCGTCGATTATCGCTTCAGGCCGGACGGTTTCGACCATCGCATCGTCGGCGCCGATTTCCTGTTCCGTCACGAGAACTACATCCGGAAGTACGGCTCGGGCGCGGAGTAACCGATTCAATCCACCTTCGCGCCGGACGCCTGCACGATCTTCTGGTATTTGGTCATCTCCGCCTTGACGAACGCCGCGAACGCTTCGGGCGTATTCGGCATCGCCTCGGCGCCGAGTGTGGCGAGACGGTCCTTCATGACCGCAGTGTGAAGCGAACGCGCGATTTCGGCGTTCAACCGCATCACGATCTCGCGCGGCGTGCCGGCCGGCGCGAAGACGCCGAACCACGTGCCGATATCGAAGCCGCGCAGGCCCGAGTCGCTGATCGTCGGCAGCTCCGGCAGGAACGGCGAGCGCTTGAGCGTCGTCACTGCGAGCGCGTGCACGCGTCCCGCCTTGATGCTGGGCAGTCCCGACGCGAGATTGTCGAACATCAGCGAGACGTGCCCGGCGAGCAGATCGGTTACCGCGGGCGCCGCGCCCTTGTAGGGGATGTGCGTCATGTCGACCCCGGCCATCGTCTTGAACAGCTCGCCCGCGAGATGGCCGGCGCTGCCGGTGCTGCCGGAGGCGAAGTTCAACTGGCCTTTGCGCGCTTTCGCCAGCGCGATCAGCTCGCGCACGTTCTTCGCCGGCACCGAGGGGTGGACGACCAGCACGTTGGGCACCGACGTCACCAGCGTCACCGGCGCGAAGTCCTTCACGGGATCGTACGGCAGGCTCTTGTAGAGCCAGACGTTGATCGCGTGCGTGCTGACTGCGCCCATCAGGATCGTGTAGCCGTCGGGCGGCGCTTTCGCGACGACGTCCGCACCGATGTTGCCGCCCGCGCCGGGTCGGTTGTCGACGAGCACCGGCTGCCCCCACGCCTTGTTCAGGTCCTGCCCGATCGAGCGCGCGACGATGTCGAGCGGTCCGCCCGCGGGGAAAGGCACGACGAAGCGGACGGCCTTCGACGGGTACTGGGCGTAGGACGCCGCCGAAGAAGCCAATGCAATGACGACGAATACGCGGGGCAGGTTTCTCATCCAGCTCATATCGGCAGCAAAGGTTCCTTGCGGTCCGCCGGCAGATCGGCGTCGAACGAATTGACGACCAGCGCGAGCGACGCGTAGTTGCCGAGGAAGAGCGCGAGCTCGATCGCGCCGCGCTGTCCGAGCGTCTCCATCGCGAGCTCCTGGAGCTTCTTCGGGAGCGACGACTCGCCGCGCAGGAACCTGTTGAAGCCCATCAGGCGCTGGTGCGCGTGTGGCAGATGAAGCAGTAGCGAGCCGGGGCCGAAGCGCGGCACCGATCCCGCGGCTTTGACGATCTCGTCGTAAGCCCCGCGCTGGTTTTCGGGAACGCTCTCGCGGCTTGCCGGTGGAAGTCTTGCCATCGCCGTCTCCATATATGCCGAGCCACGCGTAGCGTATAACATTCACCTCTCTGCCGGGGAGGTCGTCCATGCGTGCGAATACGCTCAAACAGAAGCTCGAGGCGGGCAGGCCGGCTTTCGGCGTCATGCTCACGTTCCCCTCCGCGCCCGTCGTGGAGATGCTCGGCTACATGGGCTTCGACTGGATACTGCTCGACAACGAGCACGGCTCCATCACGGTCGACACCGCCGAGGACGTCATCCGCGCCGCCGAGCTGACCGGTATCGCGCCGGTCGTGCGGCCCGTCGTCAACAGGCCCGACTCGATCGCGCCCTTCCTTGATCGCGGCGCGTGGGGCGTGCAGGTGCCGCACGTCAACACGCGCGAAGAGGCCCAGGCCGCGGTCGACGCGTGCAAGTATTTTCCGGACGGGCAGCGCGGGGCTTACAGCCGCGGCAGGCCCGCCCGTTACGGGATGAGCGGACCGACGCAGGAGTACTTCGCGCAGGCGAACGCGAACACGCTCGTCTGCCTGATGCTCGAAGAGGTGGTGGCGCTGCGCAACATCAGGGAGATCGCGAGCGTGAAAGGCGTCGACGTGCTCTTCATCGGCTCGGGCGATCTTTCGCAATCGATGGGTTATCCGGGGCAGCAGTCGCATCCCGAAGTGCTGGCCGTGATGGAAGACGGCGTTAAGGCGATCCGCGAAGCGGGCGTGGTCGCCGGCGTGAGCTGCCCGGACGCGCTGATTCCGAAATTCCTGGGCCTGGGCGTTCGTTACTTCCACAGCAACGTCTCGAGCCTGCTGCAAAGCGCCGGCCAGTCGTATCTGAAGACCGTACGGCAAGCCGCGGAATCGAACCGATAGCCATCGGGGGACAGGCATGGACTTCGGCATCTTCAATCTGATGGGATCGCGCGAGCCCGACAAGCCCGCGGCGCAGGTGTTCGGCGAGGTCGCCGAGCAGACGAGGCTCGCCGACGAGCTCGGCTACGGGATCGCCTGGTTCGCCGAGCACCATTTCTCGAATTACTGCCTGTGCGCATCGCCTCTGATGATGGTGGCGCACTGCGCCTCGGTCACGCGCAGGATCCGGCTCGGCACGGCGGTGGTCGTGCTGCCGCTCTACAACCCCGCTCGCCTCGCCGCCGAGATCGCGACCGTCGATGCGCTGTCGAACGGCCGGCTGATGCTCGGGATCGGCGCGGGTTATCAGCCGTACGAGTTCGAGCGCTTCGGGGTCGACCTCTCGCAGAACCTCGAGATGACCAACGAGTTCGCCGACATCCTCGATCTCGCGTTCAGCCGCGAGTTCTTCAGCTACGAAGGCAGGCACTACCGCATACCGGAGACGCACATCCCGGTGCGGCCGGTGCAGAAGCCGATCCCGATCTACGTCGCGGGACACGTGCAGCCGATGTTTCGCGCGGCGGCGCGGCACGGTTACCGCGTGCTCACGTCGGGGCGCGTCGACGGCATCCCGCTGCTCGAACAGCAGTACGCCGACATCGTCGCCGCGTTCGCCGCCGAGAACGTGCCGCTGTCGAAGGCGCACGTCACGCTGAACCGCTTCGCGCACATCACCAAGAGCCGCGACGAGGGCATGCGTTTTGCCGAGAACGCGCGTTACCAGTCGCGGCTCGCCTCGAGCCTGAGGCGCCGCAAGGAAGTCATGCAGGGCACGTGGCTCGTCGACGTGCCTTTTCCGAACGAGCCGTCGCTCGAAACGATCTACGACAACCTGCTCATCGGGGACGTCGAGACCGTCGCGGAAAAGCTCGTCGCGGAAATCCGCGCGGCGCACCCGGTGCACGTGTGCTTTTCGTTCAAGGTCGGCGACACGCCGCACAAGGACGCGATGCGGTCGATGGAGCTGATGATGCAGGAAGTCAAACCGAGAGTAGAGAGAGCGCTGGCTTAAACGAGGAGACGGTCATGAGCTTCAGCATCAAACGCGTGGGGCATCTCGTGCTGCGGGCGAAAGACATGCAGCGCTCGCGGCGATTTTTCGAGCAGGTGCTGGGCTTGCCGGTCGTCGCGGTCAACGAGCGCGGCATGGTGTTCTTCAGCACCAACGTCAAAGACAACCACCACATGCTCGCGCTGATGCCGGCGCAGGAGGGCGCGGCGATGCCCACGCCCGACCAGGTCGGCATGCAGCACGTCTCGTTCGAGCTCGGCAGCTTCGCCGAGCTGCAGGACGCATGGCAGGCCCTCAAGAAACACGAGGTGACGATCGACCACACCGTCTATCACGGGATCACCAAGAGCATCTATTTCTTCGATCCCGACGGGAACCGGCTCGAGCTCTACTGCAACGTGCCGGAAGAGGAATATCGCAAATCGGCGCCGCAGCCGTACTCGAGATACGGTGCGATCGAGGACGAGCTCGAAGGCAGGGTCCCGCAGCGCGAGGGGACCGTCGCGCCCTAGGACGCACCTGCTTCCAGAAAAATCAACCGCCGTTACGGAGGTGCTGCCACCCGACTGACCCGAAGCACATGACCGGGGAGGACCCATGAGACCTCGCTACGTCATACTCGTCTCCGCACTGTTCTGTGCAACCGGCGCGCACGCGCAAGGCTGGTCGCCGCAACGCAACGTCGAGCTCGTCGTCGGGTTCGTCGCGGGCGGCGGCATGGACCGCACGGCCCGCAGCCTCGACCGCATCCTCGTTTCCCACAAGCTCGTGACATCGGGCGTCACCGTCATGAACAAACCGGGCGGAGGCAGCAACATCGCCTACACCTACACCAGCCAGCGCCCGGCAGACGGACACACCATCATGATCGGCGGCGGGACGCTGCTGACCAACCACATCATGGGGACGAGCAAGCTGCACTACTCGGACTTCACGGTGATCGCGCTGCTCTTCAACGACTACCCCGTATTCGCGGTGAACGCAGCCTCCCCGATGCGCAACGGCAAAGACGTGATCGAGCGGCTGAAGGCGGACCCGCGATCGGTGACGACCGGTTACGCCGCGGTCGGCGGCGGCAATCACCTCTCCGCGGTCCTGCTCCACAAGGCGATCGGCGGCAGGACCGCGGATCTCAAAGGCGTCTCGTACAAAGGCGCCGCCGAAGCCATCACCAGTCTCCTCGGCGGTCACATCGATCTCACCGCGACCTCGGCCGGCGGCGTGATGCCTCACGTGGCGGTGGGGAAGCTGCGGGTCGTCGCGGTGGCCGCGCCGCGGCGCCTCGGCGGCGCGCTCGCCGGCGTTCCGACGTGGAAGGAACAGGGCGCCGACGTGGTGTACGGCCTCTGGCGCCTCGCGCTGGGTCCGAAAGGCATGGCGGCCGCGCAAACCGCCTTCTGGGAAGACACGCTGCGCAAGGCGACGCAGACCCCCGAATGGAAGTCCGACATGGAGCAGAACTTCTGGTCGGACGAGTTCGTGGTCGGAGAGGAGTTCCGCAAGACCCTGGCGCAGGAATACGCCACGACCAGGGCCCTGTTCGTCGACCTCGGACTCGCCAGGCACTGACGCGAGAGACCGCCGATGTGATTCGTGCAAGCCCAACGCCGGAGGGTCACATGAACACTACGTTGCTTCGGACGCTCGTATTGCTCGCCGCATCGCTCGCAGGCAATACTGCGTGGAGCCAGGCTTATCCCACCAAATCGGTGAGGCTCATCATCGGCGGGCTGCCGGGCACGGCGCCCGACATCATCGCCCGCGTCATGCAGCCGCACGTTTCCGAATCGCTGGCGCAGCCGCTCGTCATCGACAACCGGGGCGGCGGAGCGGGCGTCCTCGCCGGGCAGATCACCGTCACCGCGCCTGCCGACGGCTACACCGCGCTCCTCACGGGCGGCGGCGGGATGAGCATCGTTCCGTTCCTCACGAAAAAGCGCCCTTACGATCCCGTCCGGGATTTCACGCCGATCACGCTCGTCACCATCGCGCCGATGGTGTTCGCGTGCCACCCGGCGCTGCCCGCCAAATCGGTCCAGGACCTGATCGCGCTCGCGAAGGCCAGACCCAAGGAGCTGCTGTTCGCCTCGCCGGGCGTCGGTTCCATCCATCACCTCGCGATCGAGATGTTCAATCGCGCCGCGGGCGTCGGCATGGTGCACGTGCCCTACCGCGGCGGGCCGCCGGCGGTGATGGACGCGATCGGCGGCCGGGTGCAACTGGTGGTGACGACGGTCATCCCGTCCCAGCCGCACGTGAAGGCCGGCAGGCTGCGGCCGCTCGGCGTCACCAGCCTGAAGCGCGTGAACGTATATCCCGAAGTTCCGACGGTGTCGGAATCGGGCCTGCAGGGATTCGAGGCGCTGCAGTGGTTCGCGATGTTCGCGCCGCGGGCTACGCCGGCGGCGATCAGGGAGAGGCTCTTCAGCGAAGTCCGCAAAGCGGTGGAGATCCCGAGCGTCGCATCGGCGCTCGCCGAGCAGGGGCAGGACCTCGCGGTCAACGGGCCGCAGGCGCTCGCGGAGTTTCAACGCACCGAGATCGCGAAGTGGCATAAGATCATCGTGCACCTGCGCGAGTCCGGCATCGTCCTGGAGTGACAGACAGCGAGAGGCCCTCATGGATTACCAGCTCACACCGCTCACCAACCACGGCATCGGCGCGGAGATCCGCGGACTGGACCTGCGAGAGCCCGTCGACGACGAGACGCGCAAGGCGCTCAACGCCGAGCTCGCGAAGCACCATGTGCTCTGTTTTCGCGACCAGAAGCTCAGCGCGGCGCAGTTCGCGCATGCGGGCGAGATCTTCGGCGAGCTCATGTCCCATCATCACAAGGACGTGCGCGCCGAAGGCCATGGGGAGGTGTACGAGGTGCGCAACGTGCAGGTCGCGCCGGGCAAGTACCGCATCAACGGCGGGAGCTTCCACACCGACCATTCGAACCACCCGATCCCGCCCAAGGCGACCGCGCTGCATCCGGTGTCGCTGCCGAGCTACGGCGGCGACACCCAGTTCGTGGACATGCACGCCGCTTACGACGATCTACCGGAAGCCACGAAGCATCGCATCGAGGGCCGCACGGCGCTCCACGTGTTCGAGAGCAAGTTCAGCACGCGCAAGCTCAAGCCCCTCGACGAGCAAGGGCGCGCCGCCTTACCGCCGCCCAGCCGACACCCGCTCGTGCGCGTGCATCCGGAGAACGGCCGCAAGGCGCTCTACATCAATCCGGTGCGCATCGAAGCGATCGACGGCATGACCGAGCCCGAAGTCGTCGCCCTCGTTCAGGAGCTGACGGCGCACGCGACGCAGAAGAAATACGAGTACCGCCACCAGTGGCGCTACGGCGACCTGGTGATCTGGGACAACCGCAGCGTCATGCACCAGGCGAACGGCGATTACGACATGAGCGAGGTGCGCCACCTCCATCGCATCATGGTCAAGGGCGAGGCGGTGATCGCTGCGTGAAGGTCATCGCGAGTCGCGCCCTCAGCTAATCGTCATTCCCGCGAAGGCGGGAATCCATTTGCGAGACTCAAAAGTCAAAATGGATTCCGGATCGCGCTGGCGCGCGTCCGGAATGACGTGTTTGGATTCCGGATCGCGCCGTCGCGCGTCCGGAATGACGATTTACGGGAACGTTCAGGAATTGATCTTGTAAAGCCTCGCCGCGTTGTCGACGAGCACCTGCCGGCGCTCGTTGTCGGGAACGTCTTCGAAGCAACGCGCGATCGCCCGGCGGCTTTCCGGCCACGTCGAGGTGCTCTGCGGGAAGTTCGTGCTCCACAGCATGTTGGCGACGCCGATGTGCTCGCGCGTCTTCGGTCCGGTCGAATCGAACCATCCCACGAACGCGCACTGCCTCTTGAAAAGCTCCGAGGGCGTGTGCTTGTAACCTTCGGTGTGCAGGCGCTGGCGCTCGAACTGGTGATCGGCGAGCTCGAGCTCGTAAGCGCCCCACGCCAGCGAGGTCTCGGCGAACACGACCTTCAGCTTCGGGAAGCGGTCGAGGATGCGCGAGAACAGGAAGTTCGCGACCACCAGCACCGTGCTGACCGGGCGCGTGATCGCCTGCATCGCGGAGGCGATCTGCGGCGAGAATCCGGCATACGGCGGAAACTCGATCTTGCGCGATGCGCCCGCGTGGAAGCACACCGGCACGTCGAGATCCTGGCACGCCGCCCACACCGGATCCCAGGCGGGCTCGTTGATGTGCGGCACCTCGCGCAGCATCATCGGCACCGAAGGCATGACGACGCCGCGGTGACCTTTCGCGACCGCGCGCCTGATCTCGGCGACCGTCGCATCGATCGGCGCCAGCGGCACGATGCATTGCGGAATGAATCGCGGGCTCGCGGACGCCCATTCGTCGATCAGGAAGTCGTTGTAGGCCTGGACGCACGCGAGCTCGAGCGCCGGGTCTTCGATGCGGCCGAACGTCTCACCCGCGCGGCCCGCGACGGCGGGATAGAGCACCGAGCAGTCGACGCCGTCGACGTCCATCGCCTTCAGGCGTTCGGCGGGGTTGAACGCGACGGGCGGAACGTCTTCCCAGCGCTGCGGCTCGCGCGCGCGGTCGGGCATCGCGGCGCCGGCGAGCGCCACGCCTTCGAGCTCGACCGGCTGGCCGTCGACCAGCCAGCGCTCGTTGCCGTCGCTCCCGCGCTCGAGGTGCGGAATGCGATCGCCCCATGTCGACTTGGACATGCGGCGGGTCCAGACCTCCGGATGCTCCTGAACGTGATCGTCGGCGCTGATGAATCCGTATTGGAGTCCCATGTCGGCTGTATCTCCTGTGGCGGCTCTGGGAAGCGGGTCATTGCGAGGAGCGACGAAGCAATCCCGAAGCGTTGGAAGCGTGCGCCACGAGATCGCTTCGGCGCATCGCGCCTCGCGATGACCGCGATGTTCTTACGCGAGACCGTAGAGGCGCATCGCGTTGCCGTAGCAGAGCTGGTCACGCTCCTGCTTCGGCACGCCCGCCAGGATTCGATCGACGAACTTGCGCGACTCGGGATAAGTCGACGTCGAATGCGGGAAGTCCGATTCCCACATGATGTTGTTCATGCCGATCTGGTGCCTCAACTCGATACCCGCGCGCTCGTACCAGAAGTCGACGTAGAGCTGGCGCTTGAAGAGCTCGCTCGGGCGAGTCACGACGCCTTCGGTCCACAGGTGGCGGCGCTCCCACTCGTGGTCGCACATCTCGAGCATGTAGTTCACCCAGCCGATGCCGGTCTCGGCGCAGACGAAAGGCAGGCGCGGAAAGCGGTCGAGCACACCCGAGAAGATGAGGTTCGGGATGAATTGCGCCTGGGTCGAGAATCCGCCCGCCGGACCCATCGCCTGTCCCTGGTTCTGCGTGAAGCCTTTCCAGCGCGGGATCGAGATCTTGTTCAGCCCCGCGCTCGAATGCCAGTGGATCGGCACGCTTAAGTCCTGGCACGTCGCCCACAGCGGGTCCCACCACGTATCGTTGAAATGCTTGAGCCCCGGACGCGTCGTGCTCGGCTCCGCGAGCATCACGACGCCGCGGTAGCCTTTCCTGACCGCGCGCGTAACTTCCTTCGCCGCCACTTCGACGTCGGAGAGATACGGGATGATGCACAGGGGAATGTAGCGGTCGCTCGTTTCTCGCCATTCGGCGAGGCCGTCGTTGTAGGCCTGGACGCACGCGAGCTCGAACTCGGCGTCGCCCTGGAATATCGTGCCGCTCTGTATCGGGTCGTTCGGGAACAGCACTTCGCCGTCGACGCCATCGTCGTCCAGGGCCTTCTGGCGCTCGATCGGATCGTAGACCTTGGGCGGCACTTCCTCCCAGCGCTGCGGAAACGTCTGCCGCATGTCGTCGCCCATCACCGTCGGACAGTTCACCGTCCCGCGGTTGCCGACGAGCTTGCCGTTCACGAACCACCGCTCGACCGGCTTGTCGCGGGGAATGGCCATGTCCGCCTTGTCCGTCGTCTCGCGAAGCTGCGGTATGGCGTCTCCGAACTTGCGCGCAGACATGCGGCTCGTCCAGGTGTCCTTGTGCAACTGGGCGTGCGAATCGCAACTGATGAGTCCGTGCTGGATCTGCATGGTCCGGTTCTCCTTCCCTTCAGTCAGAGATGCGGCTTGCCCGGGGTTCCCGGCCTACTGGGGCTCGATGCCGACGTCCTTCACGAGCTTCGCCCATTTTGCGCGCTCGCTGCGGATGGGACTTCGCCACAGCAGCTGTCGATGGAGCTGCGCGACGCTCGTCGCCGGCACCGACGGATGCACGGCCAGCAGGTTGGGATTGCTGCCGACCAGGCCGACCGGTGCAAAATCCGTATCGGGATCGTAGCCGAGTTTCTTGTACAGCGCAGGGCTCACGGCGAGCGATGCGATGTTGCAGGAGCGGGCGGTTCGGAAAACCGGTTCTCGAGGGCTGGGCCGCCATTGCGCCGGCCGAAGCCGCAGACAACGCAGAGATGACAACGACGCCAATGCGTTTCATCGACGGCCCTCCTGCCTTTGGGGCGCTTACTGCGGGTCGATGCCGACGTCCTTCACCACCTTCGCCCACTTCGCGCGCTCCGAACGCACGAAGGCCGCGAACTTGTCGGCGATCAGCGGCGTGAGCTGCATGCCCTGATCGGCAAGCTGCTTCCTCACGTCGGGCTGCGCGAGCGCCGCCACGAGCGCGCTGCGGATCCGGGCGAGCACGGCTTCCGGCACGCCCGCCGGAGTGCACAGGCCCTGCCACGAGATCACCTCGAAACCGGTCATGCCCGATTCGGCGAGCGTCGGCACGTCAGGCAGGTCGGGGTGGCGCGTCGTCGAGGTCACGCCGAGCAAACGGACCTTGCCGGCGCGCAGCGCCCCCGTATACGTCGGCACCGTCGAAAACATCGCCTCGACCTGACCACCGAGCAGCGCCACCAGCGCCGGCCCCGCGCCCTTGTACGGAACGTGCACGAGCTCGATGCGGGCGTGCATCCGGAACAGCTCCATCGACAGCTGCGGCGAGGTCCCCACGCCGGCGGAGGCGTAGTTCATCTTGCCCGGACGGTTCCTGGCGAGCGCGATGAACTCGGGAATCGTCTTCGCCGCGACGGACGGGTGCACCGCGAGCGCGTTCGGTGTGCTGCCGATGAGACCCACCGGCGCGAAACCGGCGACGGGATCGTAGTTGAGCTTCTTGTAGAGCGCCGGACTGACCGCCAGCGATGCGATGTTGCAGGCGAAGATCGTGTAGCCGTCCGGCGTCGCGTTCGCCGCGATCTCCGCGCCGACGGTCCCCGCGGCGCCGGCACGGTTGTCGACGACGACCTGCCGGCCGAGCTCTTCGGCGAGCGGCACGGACACCACGCGCGCAACGAGGTCGGCCGAGCCGCCCGGAGGGAACGGCACGATGTAACGCAGCGGACGGCTGGGAAAATCGGATTTCGCGGGCTGCGCGAGCGCGCCGCCGCTCACGACGGCCAGCGCTGCCAGGACAACGAAGCGGATGAGTTTCATCCGTGGCCCTCCTCATCGACGAGGACCCTTCCTTGTCGCTCGGTGCCACGGGCCGACGCCATCGCCCGGAAACCGAGCTCGTGCGTAGCTTGTTGTAGCGGCCAGTCTACGCCCCGCGTCGCCGCAGTCCAGCGCATTCGGTATGATGGCCGGACCGCGCAGCACCCATCCGCCGAAAGGGAGCCGACATGCCCTACGATCTTCTGATCAAGAACGGGACGGTGATCGACGGTTCAGGCCTGCCCCGCTTCCGGGCCGACGTCGGCGTCAAGGACGGCAGGATCGCCGCGATCGGCCGCATCCGCGACGGCGCGGCCGACGTCATCGATGCCGAAGGCCACGTCGTCGCGCCCGGCATCATCGACGGCCACACCCACATGGACGCGCAGGTCTTCTGGGACCCGCTCGGCACCTCCTCCTGCTATCACGGCATCACCACGGTCGTCATGGGCAACTGCGGTTTCACGCTCGCGCCGTGCGCCGAGAAGGACAAGCACCTCGTGGTGCGCAATCTCCAGCGCGCCGAGGACATCCCGGCGGAAGCGATGGAGGCGGGCATCAAGTGGACGTGGACGAGCTATCCCGAATACCTGGACGCGCTGGACGCGCTGCCGAAAGGGATCAACTACTCGGGCTACGTCGGTCATTCCGCGATCCGCACGTTCGTCATGGGCGAGCGCGCGTTCGAGGACGAGGCGACCGAAGACGATCTGCGCGCGATGGAGCGCGAAGTGCGGCAGTCGGTCCGGGCCGGCGCGATCGGCTTCACGAGCTCCCGCATCCCGACGCACGAGACGCCCGAAGGCCGTCCGGTCGCGAGCCGTCTCGCGACGTGGCAGGAAGTGCGGCGGCTGGTGAACGCGATGGGCGAGCTCGATGCCGGCATCTTCGAAGTCGCGGGCGAAGGTGTCGATCGCACCCCCGGCGACCCCGGCCTGCGCGACTGGCACGTGCGGCTGCGCGATCTCGCGATCGAATCGGGAAGGCCGATCACGTTCGGCCTGTTCGGACGGGAGAGCTCGCCGGGCACGTGGAAGTCGTATCTCGATCTCCTGGACGAGACGAATGCGATGGGCGGCCGCATGTTCGCGCAGGCGCACAGCCGCTCGTTGTCGGCGCTGCTCTCGTTCAGGACGCAGATGCCGTTCGACCGCCTGCCGATCTGGAAGGACATCCGGAAGCTGCCGCTGAAGGAGCAGGCCGCGAAGCTGCGCGATCCCGAGCTGCGCCCGAAGCTCGTGCAGGCTTCGACCGCGCAGGATCCGCGCCGGGCGCTCGGCACCGAAGCGCGCCAGCGCGAGTACGAGAAGCTCTACGTCTTCGACACCGTGGAAGGACCGCACCGCAGCGTCGCCGACGTCGCGCGCGAGCGGGGTCAGCATCCGGCGGAGACGATGATCGACCTCGCGCTGGAAAAGGATCTCGACTTCTTCTTCCTCATGCCGGTCGCGAACGAGGACCAGGACGTCGCGCTCGAGATCCTGCGTCATCCGCGCACGCTGCCGACGTTCTCGGACTCCGGCGCGCACGTCTCGCAGCTCATGGATTCGTCGCTCCAGACGCACTATCTCGCGCACTGGGTGCGTGAGAAGCAGGCGTTCACGCTCGAGCACGCGGTGCACATGCTGACGTGCGTTCCGGCGACGTACTGGGGCTTCCACGACCGCGGGCTCATCCGCGAAGGCATGGCGGCCGACCTCATGGTCTTCGATCCCGAACGCATCGTCGCCGAGATGCCGGAAGTGGTCGACGACCTGCCCGCCGGTGCACGTCGGCTGGTGCAGCGTGCGCGCGGCGTGAAGGCGACGGTCGTCAACGGCCAGACGCTGCTGCGCGACGGGAAGCCCACCGGGGCGCTGCCCGGAAAGCTGCTGCGCGGCCCGCTGGCGCGAACAGGCTGAGCTTACTGCGTCATCTGCGTAGGCTGCGTTAGCGCCGCAGGCGCGTAACGCACCGCATTACGTGCGCACGAATTCCATCGGGTAGCGTTGCAGCGCGCGCGCGCCGTTCTCTTCGATCACCACGAGGTTCCCGGCCTGCACTCCGGCCTTGCCGTCCGCTGTGACGATATTTGGCTGGATCACGATTAGCATGCCGGCCTGGAAAGTCACGGGTCCGAGCTCGCGCTTGATCATCGCGCCCGGCAGGTCGACTCGCGGAGGCTCGATCTGCAGACCCCAGCCGTGGATGAGAATGTCGAGCGTACGAAAGCCTTCCTTCTCGATGAAGATCGCGGCGTTGCGCACATCGGTGTCGGTGGCGCCGGGCTTCAGCACGTCGAAAATGCGCTGGTAGCAGTCAGCGGCGACATCGTAGAGGCGCTGGTAGAGCGCCGTTGGCGGGGCCGCGATCGCGAACGGACGCTGGATCTGGCCGGAGCAGCCGCCCCAGCTCGCGCTGATCTCCGTCAGTACGACGTCGCCGCGCTGAAGCTTGCGATTGGACGGGTATTGCCATGGAAAGATGATCTCCGGCGCGGCCATCGGTGTGGCGCCGACGAACTGCAGCCGCACGTTGCCGCCGTGAGGCAGCACCGCCTCGTGGATGAGCCTCGAAAGCTGGTACTCGGGCATGCCCGGTTCCATGTTCTTCGCAAGGCGCTCGATGCACGCGTCCGTGAGCTCTGCGCCGCGCTCGAACCATTCGAGCTCTTCGGCGCTCTTTATCATGCGCGCGTCGACCATGACGTCCAGCGCGTCTTCGAACTGCGCCTCCGGCATCGCTTTGACGAGCGCATCGCGGTGATCGGCGAGCATCGAGCCCTTGGCGATGTTGCGGACGCCGGCGATGCCTATCCTGCCTTTGCCGCAGCCCAGGTCGATCAGGCGCTTGGCGATGTCGGATCCGGGATTGAGCGCGCCGCACTCGATCGACTCTCCTCGCCCGGCACGTTTCGCAGTGTGCAGGAAGAGCGGATAGCTCACGAAGAGATAAGGCCCGTGCTTACGCGTCATCACCACGTAATTCACCATCGGGTCGAGCCAATTGGTGAGCCAGTAGACGCTCGCCTGGTTTGCGGTGCGGCCGCCGGAATCGCCGGCGATCACGAGCGCATCGAGACCGCGCGCTTCCATCTCGCGCCGCACTGCCGCTTCGCGACGCTCGTACTCGCTTTCAGAAAAGCGCGGAAAGATCTGCTCCAGTGCCATGGTGTTCTCTCGGTGAATCGGAAGCGCACTATGCCATAATCGAACGCATGCTACGCATCTACACTGTCGTTCTCGCGCTCGTTTCCGTCATGCCGGTGCATGCGCAGGAAACTTATCCGACGAAGACTCTGCGCATGGTGGTTCCGTATTCGCCCGGGGGGCCGATCGACGTCTGGGGCCGCATCCTCGTACAAAAGCTGACGGAAGGTTTCGGTCACACGGTCATCGTCGACAATCGGCCGGGCGCGAACGGCATCGTCGGCAGCGAGCTTGTCGCAAAGAGTCCGCCCGACGGCTATACGTTCCTCTACCAGACCGGCAGCCACGCCGCGAATCCGTACATCTACAAGAAGCTTCCGTATGATTCGGTGCGCGATTTCCTGCCCATCACCCAGATGGCGTCTACACACGGCATGGTGCTCGTCGTGCATCCGTCGGTTCCGGCGAAAAGCCTGAAGGAATTCATCGCGCTCGCGAAATCGCGTCCGGGCAAGCTCAACTACGCCTCGGCCGGCGCCGGCAATGCGACACACC
Source organism: Burkholderiales bacterium (assembly GCA_036262035.1). Classification (NCBI taxonomy): domain Bacteria; kingdom Pseudomonadati; phylum Pseudomonadota; class Betaproteobacteria; order Burkholderiales; species Burkholderiales bacterium. The sequence continues at coordinate 21,458 of DATAJS010000015.1, forward strand.
TCGCCGCGGAGATGATGAAAGCGGCTGCAGGGCTGGACATCACTCACGTGAGCTACAAGGGTGGCGGTCCTGCGCTCAACGACGTGATCGCGGGACAGGTCGAGACGATGATGGTGAGCGTTGCACAGGGCACGCCGTTCGTGAGAGCCGGCAAGGTGCGCGCGCTCGCTATAACGGCTGCCCATCGCGCGCCGCCGCTGCCGAGCATTCCCACCTTTCAGGAATCCGGCTTCCCCGATTTCGAGTTCGCCGGATGGCACGGCCTTTGGTTCCCCGCCGGCGTGGCCAAGGACCGGGTCGAGCGCATGCACAAAGAAGTCGCCCGCATCATGTTCTCGCCCGAGATCAAGCCGCGGCTCGAGGATCTCGGCCTCGTGCCGCTTGCGAGCTCGCCCGCCGACTTCGCGAAATTCATCGATCGCGAGATGGCGCTTTACGCGAAGCTCATCAAGGCGGCGAAGATCCAGCCGCAGTAGCGCGGGGAGCGGCGCCCAGCCGCGCTTGATCGCCTCTACGCCTAGCGCGAGGCGTGGCCCGACCGCTTCTTCTTAGCGGACACCGCGGGCTTGCCGTTCGAGAGCTCTCCGAAGAACTGTTCCAGCACAGGCCCGACGCGCTGGAGCTCGCGCCGGTGCATCGCCGCGAGCTTCGCCAGCACCTGGCGGCCGCGGGCGGTGAGCGCGAGCTCGACCTTGCGGCGGTCTTCGCTCGAGGGACGGCGCTCGGCGAGCTTTTCCTGCACCAGCCGGTCGACCAGGCCGACCGCGCTGTTGTGCTTGATGAGGAGCTGCTGCGCGAGATCGTTGATCGTCACCCGCTCGTCTTCGGGACACGCCCGCAGGATCAGCATCGCCTGGTAGTGCTGGGCCGTCAGGCCGGCGCCCGCGGCGGCATTCTCGCTGAACCGCAGGAAGCCGCGCAGCGCATAGCGGAAAGCCGCGAGCCGCGCGTAGTCGGCGGTCGTGAGCTTGAAGCGCTTCTCCGCTTTCTTCAGTAGCACGCAGGGTCTCCCGGGGGGTTCGCCGGTTTTACCACACCGCCCGGAATGCGCGTAATATCGTGTCGCGATATATTAGTAAAAGTATCGTGTCACGATACATAACCACCTGGAGGGAAGTCATGACGAAGGACCGCGGTTCGATGGTTCACAGTCCGGCCCGGCGCAGGTTCCTGGGCACGAGCGCCGCAGTCGCAGGCGGGCTCGTGCTGCCTGCCGGGCTGCCGATGCAGGCGCTCGCAGCAGAGCAGCACCCGCCGATCGGCACATGGCCGGCGGGCGTGCAGGGTAATTCGGTTTTCATCGGTATCGCCGTGCCGCGCACCGGCACGTATGCCGTGCAGGGCGAGGACGAGCTCAAGGGCTGGCAGCTCGCGATCGAGCACCTCAACAGCGGGCACCCGCTGATGAAGCAGATCTCGCCCAGGACCAAGAAAGGCGTGCTCGGCAAGGAAGTGAAGTTCGGCGTCGCCGATTCCGCCGCCAAGCCCAACGATGCCGTCCAGGCCGAGCAGCGCTTCATCTCCGAGAACAAGGCGATCCTCATGACCGGCTCGACGTCGAGCGCGGTCGCGGTGGCGCTCAACAAGCTCGCCGAGCGCGAGAAGGTGCTGTACGTCACCGGCATCTCCGGGTCGAACGACACCACCGGCAAGGACTGCGTGCGCTACGGCTTCCGCCAGTGCTTCTACGGTCAGACCGCCGCGGCGGCGATCGGTCCGGTGCTCGTGAAGGCCTACGGCAAGAACAAGAAGGCGGCGTATCTCACGCCCGATTACACCTACGGCCACACCGTCACCAAGTCGGTCGACGACTATCTCAAGACCGCCGGCTGGACGATGGTGACGAACCAGGTGGCGCCGCTCGGCGCGCCCGACTACTCGTCGTATCTGCTGAACGTCGCGAACTCCGGCGCCGACATGCTCGTCAACGTGAACTGGGGCCACGACGCGGTGCTGTCGATCCAGCAGGCCAAGCAGTTCGGCATCCTCGAGAAGATGAAGCTCGTGGTGCCGTACCAGATCCCGTTCCTCGCGCGCGAGGTCGGCGGCAACCTGCTGTCGGGCGTGTATGCCGCGACCGATTTCTGGTGGACGCTCGAAGACAAGTTTCCGCTCGCCAAGCAGTTCGTCGCCGAGTTCACGAAGAAGTACGGCTACCGTCCCGAGTGGGGCGCGAACAACGCCTACATGTCCTTCGCGCTGTGGGCCGACGCGGTCGAGAACGCGGGCACCTTCTATCCGCCCGACGTCATCAAGTCGTTCGAGGCGGGCCGCAAGCTCCAGTCGACGGTGGGCGAGGTGTACTTCCGCAAGGAGGACCACCAGCTCGTGCGGCCGGTCGTCATCGTGCGCGGCAAGACGGCGAAGGAGATGAAGAACAAGGAGGACTACTGGGAGGTGCTCGACGTCGTCGCCGGCGCACCGCTCATGCAGAAGCCCGACGCGTTCGGCTGCAAGCTCGGCTCCTACACCTGATCTTCGTCCACCTACGGAGTTGAAGTCGCGGGCGGCGCGAGCCGCCCGCGGCCACGTCGCATGCTTACCTGGTCGAACTTCGTCGCGCAGTTCTTCAACGGTCTTGCGCTCGGCGCGCTGCTCGCGCTCATCAGCTCGGGCCTCACGATCATCTACGGCACGCTCGGCGTGCTCAACCTCGCTCACGGCGCGATGTTCATGCTCGGCGGCTACGCGGGCTACGCCGCGTACACCGCGACCGGGTCGTTCATCGTCGCGGTCATCGCCGGCACGCTGTTCCTGCTGGTCTTCGGCATCGTGATCGAGCGCGGCATCATCCGCTACTTCTACAACCGGCCGCACGAGGACCAGCTCCTCGTCACGTTCGGGCTTGCGATCTGCCTGGTGGAGGTCGTGCGCCTCGTGTTCTCGAGCGAGTCGAGGTCGGTGCCCGCGCCGCCGGTGTTCTCGGGCATCACGTCGCTCGGCTTCATGCTGTATCCGACCTATCGCCTCGCGCTCATGGGCATCGTCACCGTCGCGCTGATCGCGCTCTTCCTCGTGCTCTACCGCACGCGGCTCGGCCTCATCGTGCGCGCGGGCATCGAGGACCCGGTGATGACCGACTCGCTCGGCATCAACGTGTACCGCGTGTTCATGGTGGTGTTCGGGATCGGCGCGATGGCCGCCGGATTCGCGGGCATCATCAACGCGCCGGTGGTCTCGCTCACCCCCGACGTCGGCGAGTCGATCCTCGTGCAGACCTTCGTCGTCGTCGTGATCGGCGGCGTCGGCTCGTTTCCCGGCGCGGTGGTCGGCGGGCTCATCGCGGGAGAGATCATCAGCCTCACGTCGATGGTGAATCCGGCTTACGCGTACGTGATGCTGTTCGCGGCGATGACGCTCGTGCTGGTGGTGCGTCCACGCGGCCTCATGGGCGCGAAGGGACGCGAATGAACGCCGACCGCATCTACCAGAAGCGCAGGCCGTTCGCGGTCGAGATCATCACCGCGCTCGCGCTCATCGCGGTCCCGTTCGTTTTTCCCGCGCTCGGCTTCGCGCCGAATACCGTCAACCGCATCCTGGTGTGGGGCCTCTTCGGCATCGGCTTCGACATCCTGTTCGGCTACACCGGGCTGCTGTCGTTCGGCCAGTCGGCGCTGTACGGCACCGGCGGCATGGTGGCGGCGTACCTGCTGACGCGCGCGGGCTTTCCGTACGTCGTGCCGGCGCTCGTCATCGGCATGCTCGCCGCCGCAGTCGTGGGCTTTCTCGTCGGCATGATCGCGCTGCGGCGCACCGGCATCTACTTCGCGATGATCACGGTCGCGATCGCCGAAGTGTTCTACTTCGTCGAGTTCAACCCGCTCTCCGAATGGACGGGCGGCGAGAACGGCCTGCCCGGCGTTCCGACGCCGGTGGTGAACCTCGGCTTCGTGACGTTCCAGTTCACGAGCGGCTGGACGCTCTATCCGTTCCTCGCGTTCTGCTACTTCATCGGCATCGTGGTCGCGCTGCGCATCGTGCGCTCGCCGGTGGGCGCGGTGCTGCGCGCCATACGCGACAACCCGCTGCGCGCCGCGGCGCTGGGACACAACATCCACGGCTACAAGCTGACCGCGTTCGTCATCGCAGCGGCATACGCGGGGCTCGCGGGCGGACTGCTCGGCGTGCTGCAGGGCTTCATGCCGCCGGACGCGTTCATGTTCGAGACCTCGGGCCAGCTCATCATGCAGACCGCGATCGGCGGGCGCGGCACGCTGTTCGGTCCGCTCGTCGGCGCTGCGGTGTGGCTGTCGCTGCAGGACCTGCTGCAGGCCACGCTCAGCCTGGGCGCGGCGTGGAAGCTCGTGCTGGGCGTCGTGTTCGTTCTGCTTGTGTGCTTCCTGCGGCAGGGCATCATCGGCGGCTTGCGCAGCGCGTACGACTTTGTGCGCGGCGGCCGCAAGCGGCGCGCGGAAGCCGCTGCGACAGCGGAATCGCAGCAACCGACCGAACCCGAGCACATCGTCCCCGTGCTGGAACGCCATCACGAGAGCGCCCGGTTCAGCGGCCCCATCCTCGAGGCGCGCGGACTCACCAAGCAGTACGGCGGCCTCGTCGCCAACGCCGGCATCGATTTCACGGTCAACGCAGGCGAGGTGCGAGGCATCATCGGCCCGAACGGCGCCGGCAAGACCACGTTCTTCAAGATGCTGACCTGCGAGGTGCCGCCGACCTCGGGCACCATCGTATTCGAAGGCCGCGACATCACCGGCAGGAGCGTGACCGACGTCTGCCAGCTCGGCCTCACCAAGAGCTACCAGGTCAACCAGCTCTTCAGCCGCCTCACCGTGCGCGAGAACCTGACCATCGCCGCGCTCGCGGAGCTGCGCGGCAAGTTCAGGGTGGACCTGCTGCGCAGCGTGGAGAAGTTTCCGGGCCTCGCGGAGCAGGTCGGCCGCACGCTGGCGCTCGTCCATCTCACCGGGCGCGCCGACACGCCGGTCGCCGAGCTTGCGTACGGCGAGAAGCGCCGCCTCGAGATCGGGCTTGCGCTCGCGACTTCGCCGAGCCTGCTGCTCCTCGACGAGCCGCTCGCCGGCATGAGCCCGGCCGAGCGCGCCGAGACCGTGCGGCTGCTCAAGTCGATCGCGAAAGGCCGCACGATGGTGGTCATCGATCACGACGTCGATTCGCTGTTCGAGCTCGCCGAGCGCATTACCGTGCTGCAGGAGGGCAGGGTGCTGGTCGAAGGCACGCCGGCGGAGATCAAGGCGAACGCGAAGGTGCAGGACGCCTATCTCGGCGGCGTGCGCGAGGAACTGGTCGCATGAGCATGCTCGAAGTCGAACGGCTCAACAGCTATTACGGCGACTCGCACATCCTCTTCGACGTGTCGATGCGCGTGGAGCGCAACGAGGTCGTGGCGCTGCTCGGGCGCAACGGCGCGGGCAAGAGCACCACGCTGAAGAGCCTGATGGGCGTGGTGACGCCCGAGTCGGGCTCGGTGAAGATCGAAGGCGCGGAGGTCGCGGGGCGCAAGAGCCACGTCATCGCGCGCGCCGGGATGCAGCTCGTGCACGAGGAGCGGCGCATCTTCGGCAGTCTCGACGTCGAGGAGAACCTCGTCCTCGCCGGCCTGACCGCGCCGAACCGCTGGCCGCTGGAGCGCATCTACGAGATGTTCCCGCGACTGAAAGAGCGCCGCACCAGCCGCGGCACCGATCTTTCGGGCGGCGAGCAGCAGATGCTGGCGATCGCGCGCGCTTTGATCCGCGATCCGAAGATCGTCTTGCTCGACGAGCCTTTCGAAGGCCTCGCGCCGACCATCGTGCGCGATCTCGTCGCCGCGTGCCGCGAGCTCGTCGCCGGGGGCCAGACCATCGTGCTCGTGGAGCAGAACATCGCCGCCACGCTCGCGCTCGCGCAGCGGGTCTACATCCTCAACAACGGGCACATCGTGCACGAAGGGCCGGCACAGGCGCTGAAGGAAGACCCCGAGATCCTCCACCGATATCTCGGGGTCTGAAGGCGCCGTCATTCCCGACCCGCGATAGCGGAGGTGATCGGGAATCCATTTTGAGTAGGGTGCGTTAGCCGCGAAGCGGCGTAACGCACTGCGCCTTACGCAGGGTGCGCGCCAGCGCGCCGCGCCTTACAACCGTGCGTGCCGAGCGTAACGAAGTGAAGTCCAAGCACGAACGCCGCCCTGAAGTACTAGTGCCACGATCGTATACGGATATGCGCGACCAGCAGAGAACGACCCTGAAGCCGCCCTTCGCTAAGGACGACTCTGAGCCGCGTGCGAAGCGAACCCGATCTGTGCGCGGCCCGCAATCACTCCGGCGATATGCCCGCAGTTCTGATTACCTTGGTCCAGCGGACGACTTCGCCGCGCAGCATGGACGCGAACCTTTCGGGCGTGCTCGTCTCGGGCTCAACTCCCTGCTGGGAGAATCGCTCGCGAACCTCAGCGTTCGACAGCGCGCTCACGCCCGTCTCGCTGAGCTTGGCGATGACCGGCTTCGGGACGGCCGCCGGTGCGAGCATTGCGTACCAAGTCACGTATTCGTATCCAGGAACCCCGCTCTCCGAGATCGTGGGCACTTCGGGCAGGGATGAAGCACGTTTGGCGGTGCTCACGCCCAACGCGCGAAGGCGATTTGCTTTGACGTGGACGAGCGCCGGCGGCAGACCGGCCATCATGAGCTGCACACGCCCGCCGACAGTATCAAGGAGCGCGGGTCCCACGCCTTTGTAGGGAATGTGCGTAGCCTTCACTCCCGCCATAGTCTGGAAGAGCTCGAACGCGAGGTGCACTGCTCCGCCGACGCCACCGGTGCCGTAGTTCAGCTGCGCCGGTTTCGCTTTCATCAGCGCAATGAGCTCACCAACGTTCTTCGCGCTCAGCGTGGGATGCACTACGAGCACACTTGCGGTGGTGCCCATCAGACCGACTGAGACAAGATCGCGAAAGGTGTCGTAAGGCAGCTTCGGATAAAGCGCCGGGTTGTAGGCAATACCGTTGTTGGTGAATAGCACGGTGTGTCCATCAGGCGGCGCCTTGGCGACGATGTCCGTGCCCACGGTGCTGCCGGCGCCAACTCTGTTGTCGACGATAACCTGCAGCGCAGGGTCGCGCGCGACAGCACGCGAATCGCTACTCCGCGAAAAGCGCAGTAGCGACGCCGATTCGGGCGAGAAGGCCGTGCGCGACTCGGCGCAACGGTCTGATGAACGCGCGATGCTTCAAGGCAGCGTTCGTCCTTCGACTTCGCTACGCTCAGCACGAACGCTGAAGCGGTGCGCTCGCGCGCACCCTACGTAGGGCGCAGTGCGTTACGCGCCTACGGCGCTAACGCACCCTTACGCAAAGCGTCACGTCGCGTTTTCGCCTGCGCGATCGCCGTCCATACCCGCGCGGGCGTGAACGGCATGTCGAGATGTGTGATGCCGACGGCGCGCAGCGCGTCGACGACCGCATTGGCGAGCGCCGGTAACGAACCGCTGCAGCCCGCTTCGCCGACGCCTTTCGCGCCGAGCGCGTTGGTGGGCGTCGGCACCGCGTGCTCGGCGACTTCGAAGTCGGAGATGAGGCCCGCGCGCGGCATGTAGTAATCCGAGAAGCTCGCGGTGAGAAGCTGGCCCGACTGCGGGTCGTAGATCGCGTGCTCGCCGAACGCCTGTCCCGCGCCCTGCACGACGCCGCCGTGCACCTGGCCCTCCACCAGCACCGGATTGACCACCGTGCCGAGATCGTCGACCGCGATATAGCGCTCGACCGTGGTCTCGCCGGTCTCGCGGTCGATCTCCACTTCGGCGATGTGACACCCGTTCGGATAGCTCATGCCGAAGGTGCCTTCGGCGGTCGTGTTCAGCGGATGGGGCTGGGTGGTTGCGAGCGAGCGTGCGAGCTCGGTGAAACCGATCTCCGTCGCAGGCGAGGGCGCCTGCGCTACACGAAAGACGCCGTTCTCGTACGTGAGCATCGAAGCTTCGACGCCGAGCTTCGAAGCCGCATGCGGCTTGGCGATGTCGATCAGCTTCCTCGCGAGCACGAGGAACGCGCTGCCGGTGCCGAGCACGCCGCGCGAGCCGCCGGTGCCGTTGCCGACGAGGTCGGCCGCCGGCGCCGTCGGACTGAAGCGCACGAGCGAGACGTCGATCCCGAGCGTGCTCGCCACGATCTGCGGGAACACCGTCTCGTGGCCTTGTCCCGACGATTGCGTCACCGCGACCAGCGTCAACGCGCCATTTACGTCGACCTCGACCGCGACCTGGTCCTTGGGCGCGGCCCCGCCGCCGCCGGCTTCGAGGTAAGTCGCGATCCCGATCCCGCGCAGCTTGCCCTGCTTCGCGGACGCGGCTCTGCGCGATTCGAACGACGTCCATCCGGCGCGCTCGAGCGCGTCGTCCATCACCGCTTCGAAATCGCCGGAGTCGTACGTCCCCGCGTTGGCGGTCTTGTAAGGCATCGCGTCGACGGGAACGAAGTTTCTGCGACGGATCTCGATCGGATCGAAGCCGTGCTCGTGCGCGGCGTAGTCGACGAGGCGCTCGATGGCATACGCGATATCGGGACGGCCCGCGCCGCGATACGCCGATACCGGCACGGTGTTGGTGTAGGCGAGCCGCGTCTGCGCGTACATCGCCGGGATGCGGTACACGCCGCCGATGGTGACCGTGAGGTTCTTGGTCGCGATGAACGAGCCGAACGGCCCGCCGTAACCGCCGAGGTTGGCGCGGTCGTCCCAGCGGATCGCCAGGAAGCGTCCTTCGGCATCCATCGCGAGCTCCCCCGTCAGCGACAGCGCGCGGCCGTGAGTGTCGCTCATGAACGTCTCGGTGCGGGTGGCGACCCACTTGATCGGCCGGCCGAGCTTCTTCGCCGCCATCATCGATGCGAAATACTCGGGATAGCAGCCGCCGCGCACGCCGAAGCTGCCGCCGACGTCCTGCGCGACGAGCGCGATGTTCTCCTTGTCGACGTTGGAGACGTACGAGAGCTGTCCCTTCATGCCGCCCACGCCCTGCAGCGGCACGTGGAAGGTGTACCGGCCGCTGCCCGCGTCGTAGGCGACGAGGCACGCGCGCGGCTCCAGTGCGTTGCCGACGAGGCGCTGGCTGTCGACGGTGAGCTTGCTCACGTGCGCCGCTTTCGCGAATGCCGCTTCGACCGCGGTCGCATCGCCCGAGTCGAACTCGAACGCGAGATTGCCGGGCACGCTGTCGTGAAGCTGCGGCGCGCCGGCGGCCACCGCGTCTTCGAAGGTGGTGACCGCGGCAAGATCGCGGTAGTCGATGTCGATCAGCTCGCGCGCATCCTCGGCGATCTGCGCCGTCTCCGCGACGACCATCGCGACCGGCTCGCCCACGTAGCGCACGCGGCCCATCGCGAGCACCGGATGGAAAGGTTTCTTGATCTGCTGGCCGTCCTTGCCGGGATAGTTGACGGTGTTCGGCAGCGATTTGAAGCCGAACGCTTTCGCGTCGTCGCCGGTGAGCACCGCTTTGACGCCCGGCGCGGCAAGCGCGCGCGACGCATCGAGCGAGACGATCTCGGCGTGCGCCCGGTCGGCGCGCACGAAAGCGGCATAGAGCTGCCCGGGCAGGTTCCAGTCGGCGCTGTAGCGGCCGTGGCCGGTGACGAGCCTCGCGTCTTCGCGGCGCGCGGGCGCCGGCTTCAGGTCTGCGTGTTCCATGGATTCAACTCTTGTGCTTGCGGATGAGGGTGGGGTAGACGACGCCGTCGCCGCGGCTGAACATCCACTCCATCTCTTCCTTGCTGATCTCTTCGGGCGTGGTGCCTTTCGCGGCGCACAGCAGCTCGACGATGATCTGCCGCTTCACTTCCGAGGCGTAGGTGTTGACGCGGTGGTAGCACTCCGAGACGTCGCGCCCGAGCACCGTGATGCCGTGGCGCTTCATCACGATGCAGTTGGTGTCGTGGATGAAGGTCTTGATCGGTCCGACGTCTTCTTCGACATTCAGGTGCGCCGGCAGGTAGGCGATCGGCTTCTGCATGAGATACGAGAAGGTGAGCGAATAGCTCTTGATCTCTTCCGCGCCCGCCGCGAGCAGCGCGATGGTCTCGTCGTGGTGGAGGTGGATGACGCAGTTGACGTCGGACCGCAGGCGCAGGATCTCCCGGTTCATCTGGTGGCCGACGCTCGTCGCAGCGTTGCCGTGGATCACTCGGCCGTACGGGATGTCGGTGATCACGACGTCGTCGACGCTCATCTCTTCGAGCGAGACGCCGGCCGGTTTCGCGTAAGCGAGGCCGTCGGGATACTTCTCGTGCGCGACGCGGATCACCATCCCGCCGAGCGTGCTCTGCACGTAACCTCGACGGCTAAGCATGTGCGCGTAGCGCACGTACTTCTCGGCGACCGCGCGGTCGAGCTGCACCGCAGGGTCGGGCGCGTATTCGTTGACCTGATAGGGAGCGGGCGCGTCGTTCATCGGGACATGGTAGCACCGTGCGTGCGCCGTCATAATCCGAGGGTGACTCGATCCGGGGAGACAGAATGAACAAGAAGCTTCAGTGCGGGTGCGCGGTCGCGCTCGCTTTCAGCGCAGGCGCGGCCGTCGCGGTCGAAGCGCCGTATCCTAACCGCCCGATGCGCCTCATCATTCCGCAGTCGCCGGGCGGCGCGTCGGATACCGTCGGCCGCGCCGTCGCGGCCCGGCTGTCGGAGCGTTTCGGACAGCAGGTGGTCGCCGACAACCGTCCCGGCGCGACCGGCAACGTCGGCGCCGAGATCGTCAAGAACGCCGCGCCCGACGGGTACACCCTCCTGCTCACCGCGCCGAATCTCGTGACGAGCCCCAGCCTCTACGCGCGCACGCCGTTCGATCCGATCCGCGACTTTGCACCGGTGTCGCAGCTCACCATGTCGCCGAACGTCTTCCTGGTGCATCCGTCGTTCGCGGCGAAGAGCATGAAGGAGCTGATCGAGGTCGCCAAGGCGAAGCCGGGACAGATCGACTTTTCGTCCTCGGGCCACGCCTCGACGCAGCACCTCGCGGGCGAGCTGCTCAACGGGCTCACCGGCATCAAGCTCACGCACATCCCCTATAAGGGCGGCGGCCCTGCCTTGCTCGATTTGATGGCGGGGCGCGTGCCGGTGATGGTGTCGACGCTGCCGTCGGCGGTGCCGCAGATCAAGGCCGGCAAGGTGCGCGCGCTCGCCGTCACCAGCGCGAAGCGCTCCGCGGCGATGCCGGAGCTTCCGACGGTCGCCGAAGCGGCCGGGCTCGCGGGGTACGAAGCGAGCACCTGGCAGGGCTTCGTCCTGCCGGCCGCGACGCCGAAGCCGGTCGTGCAGCGCCTCGCGGGAGAGACCGCGAAGGTGGTCGCGATGAACGATATACGTGACCGGCTCCGCGACCAGGGCTACGAGCCGGTGGGCAGCTCGCCCGCGGAGTTCGGCGCCTATATCAGGGCGGAGCTCGCGAAGTGGACGAAGGTGATCCGCAACGCCGGAATCAAAGGCGATTGAGCATCGTCATTCCCGCGAAGGCGGGAATCCACTCGACATGCAGCGTCGTCCTGGCGAAAGCCAGGATCCATTTTCAGGTTCAAAAAGTCAAAATGGATTCCGGGTCGCGCTGCGCGCGTCCGGAATGACGGTCTCTAGGCCGCAGTCCAACCGCCGTCTATCGACAGAAGCGTCCCGTTCACGGAAGCCGCATCGTCGCTCGCGAGATAACCCGCCATCGCCGCGACCTCGTCGATCGTCACGAATTTCTTGGTCGGCTGCGCGGCGAGCAGCACGTCTTTCACCACCTGCTCTTCGGTGATGCCGCGCGCCTGCGCGGTGTCGGGGATCTGCTTCTCGACGAGCGGCGTCAGCACGTAGCCGGGGCAGATCGCGTTGACCGTGATGCCGAGCTCCGCGACTTCGAGCGCGACGGTCTTGGTCAGGCCGGCGATGCCGTGCTTGGCGGCGACGTAGGCGGACTTGTACGGCGAAGCGACGAGCGCGTGCGCCGAAGCGACGTTGATGATCCGCCCCCAGCGGCGCGCTTTCATCTTCGGCAGCGCGAGCCGGATGGTGTGGAACGCCGACACCAGGTTGATCGCGATGACCGCGTTCCAGCGGTCCACCGGGAACTCGTCGATCGGCGCGACGTGCTGGATGCCGGCGTTATTGACGAGCACGTCGATCGCGCCGAAGGCCTCGAACGCGCGCGCCATCATCGCTTCGATGGTATCGGGCCTGGTCATGTCCGCCGCGTCGTAGAGCACGCTCACGCCGTGCTCCTGCGCGAGCGCGTCGCGCAGCGTCTCGATCTCCTTCGCGTCGCCGAAGCCGTTCAGCACCACGTTGGCGCCCGACGCCGCGAAGCGCTTCGCGATGCCCAGCCCGATGCCGCTCGTCGAGCCCGTGATCAGTGCGGTCCTGCCTTTGAGCATGTCGAAGTCCTTTCGGGTAGCGCAGGCGCCTCGCCTGCGGCAGTAAACGGCTCGAGTGCAGGCGGGGGCGCCTGCGCTACAGCTGTTTCTGCATGACCAGACAGTACAGTATCGCGCGATCCTTTTCCGTCATGAAAGGCGACGGATCGTCGGGGACGAAGCGTCGCTTGAACGCCGCGGCCGCGGCATCGGGCCGCTCGACGCTGTAGCCGAACGCGTGGAGCAGGAGGTTCGTGTCGGCGTCCGCCGGAACCGCGGGATAGGGCGGCTCGCACCACAGCCCGTAGCCTTCCGCCGCGAGCCGCCGCCACGGAAAGAGCGCCCCGGGGTCGACCTTGCGGCCCGGCGCGACGTCGCCGTGGCCGACGATGTTCGACGACGGGATGTCGTAACGCGTCCGGATGTCGGCGAGCAGCGCCAGCAGCGCCGAGATCATCGGCTCGGCGTACGGCTCGATGCCGTCGTTGTCGAGCTCGATGCCGATCGAAACCGAGTTGAGGTCGTCGACGCCGGCCCAGTACGACTCGCCCGCATGCCACGCGCGCGAGCGCTCGTCGACGAGCTGCATGATCCTGCCGTCGCGCGAGATCAGGTAATGCGAGCTCACGCCCATCGCCGGATCGGTGAGCGTGCGCAGCGCCCGGCCGACGTCGCTGCCGCCCGTGTGATGTATGACGACGAAATTGGGACGCCGGGCGTCGAAATTCGGTGACGGATGGTGCTCGACGGCGATGCCCCGCGGATGTGCGGCGTCGCGCGCCGGCGGCAGCGGCGCACAACCGCACGCGATCGCCGCCAGGATGGCGATCGCCAGTTGCGACTTCATTGCGTTGACCCTCCAGCGGGCGAAGCGTAGCATCGAAACGAGCGTCACGATGCATGCCACGTACCCTCGGAGGCACCATGGTAGAGCGCACCGTCAGGCAGATCATCGAAGGGCAGGAGCCGATCACCGCGCCCGCCGGCATCATGGTGAAGGAGGCCGCGCTGCTGATGAGGCAGCACAACATCGGTGCGCTGATGGTCGTCGAAGACGGCAAGCTCTGCGGCATCTTCACCGAGCGCGACGCGCTCTTTCGCGTGCTCGCCGAAGGACGCGACCCGGTCACCACGCCGCTCGACGCCGTCCTGACCCGCAATCCGCAGACGATCGCGCCCGACTGCGCCTTCGACACCGCGCTTCGCATGATGCACGACGGCCGCTATCGCCATCTTCCCGTGGTCGACGACGGACGCGTGCTCGGCATGGTGTCGGTGCGCGACGCGCTCGGGCCGGAGCTCGAGCATTTCGTGTACGAGATGCTGCGGGAAGAGCAGATCCAGCAGGTCCTCGCGTAATTCGTTGCTTTCTGACGCTCGTGGGAATCGAAGGGGTCGCGCAGGCGCTGCTGACCGCGCGGACGAAATAGCGAGGTCGTCATTCCGGACGCGCGTCAGCGCGATCCGGAATCCATTTGTCAAAGCCTGAACGTCGAAACGGATTCCCGCCTTCGCGGGAATGACGTTTCTCTTTCGCGGGTGATGCTTCTCCCTAATTCGACGTCGCTCCCGACGCTTTCACCACCTTCGCGTATTTCACGATCTCGGCCGGGAAATACGCGGCGAACTGCTGCGGGGTGCTGCCGATCGGCTCCGAGCCTTCGCGCACGAGGGTGTCGCGCACGTCCTGCGCCTTCAACGCTTGCACGGTCTCGGCGTTCACGCGCTGGACGATGCCTGCCGGCGTGGCCGCGGGCGCGAATAGGCCGTACCAGTTGTCGGTATCGAAGCCCGGGACGACGCTCGCGACGGTCGGCGCGTTCGGCAGCACCGCCGACGGCTTCTTCGTCGACACCGCGATCGCGTTCACCTTGGCGCTCTTGATGAACGGCAGCGCGGACGGAATCGTCGTGAACGCGACCTGGGTGTCGCCCGCCGCGACCGAGATCATCGCCGGCACGCCGCCTTTGTAAGGCACGTGCGTCATCTTCGCGCCGAGGAGCAGGCCGAGAAGCTCTCCCGAGAGATGGCTCGTCGTGCCGGCGCCGTTGGAGGCGTATGCGTAAGCGCCCGGCTTCGCCTTGATGGCCGCGACCAGCTCCTTCAGCGTGCGCGGGATCGCATTGTTCGCGACCAGGACCAGCGGCACCGAGGCGAGCAGCGACACCGGCGCGAAATCGCGGCGCGCGTCGTAGCCGAGCTTGGAATAGAGGCTCGCGTTCACCGCGAGCGACGTGCTCGTCAGCAGCAGCGTGTAGCCGTCCGGGGCCGCTTTCGCGACGATCTCCGCGCCGATGTTGCCGCCGGCACCGGTGCGATTGTCGATGACGATCGTCTGTTTCAGCGCATCGCCGAGCTTCAGCCCGAGCAGCCGCGCGAGGATGTCGAGCCCGCCGCCGGGCGCGAACGGCACGACGATGCGGACGGGACGGGTGGGATAGGGATCTGCGGCAGCGCAGGTGCACGCCGCGCAGACGGTGACGAGAGCGAACAGGATTCGAATCATGTTTGTGCGGTTGGAAAGAAGTCAGAAGATTCCCATGGCGATGCCCGCCGCGATCGCAGCGCCGGTTTCTTCGCAGCGCTTCAATTCGTCGGCGGGAATCGTCTTGGGCGCGAGTATGGCCTCGGGCGTCTGCGCGTGCGTGCACACGATGATCGGCTCGCACACCGCCTTGAGCCGCCATCCGGTGCAGATGCGCTCGATCTGGCGCACCGCGTTCGTGCCGTCGCTGCCGGCGCAGACGAGGGTCGCGTACGGCCGCGCGGCGATGCGGTCGAGCGCGACGTAGTAGGTGCGGTCGAAGAAATCCTTCATCACGCCCGCCATCGAGGCGAGGTTCTCGGGCGTGACGAAGACATAGCCGTCGGCGGCGAGCACGTCTTCGCCCGCCGCCTCGGCGGCGCGCAGCAGCCTCACGTTCACCTGAGGCTCGGCCGCCGCGCCTTTGCGCGCCGCGTCGGCCATCTGGGCGGAGCCGCCCGTCATCGTGTGATAGACGATGAGGAGCGTCTTCAACCGGCGCTCCTCATGTCGTGATAGACGATGAGGAGCGTCTTCAAACCGGCGCTCCTCATGTCGTGAGAGACGATGAGGAGCGTCTTCAAACCGGCTCGTGGCCTTTCTCGCGGAACACGCGTTTCGCTTCGGCGGTGGCGAGAAAGTCGATGAAGGCCTGCGCGGCTTCGCGGCTCGCCGCATTCGCGAAGATGCCCACCGCGCTGGTCGAGATCGCCTGCACGTCCGCGGGCAGCGGACCGACCAGCTCGACGCCTTCCACCGCGAGGAGCTCGGGGATCTGCTGCACCGCGAGCTCGACCTCGCCGCGTGCGAGCACCTCGGCGACGAGCCCGCCGGCCTGGCGGTGCGCCTTCGCCTTGATCGCCTCGGCGATGCCGAGATCCGCGATCACGCGCGAGAAGTGGATGCCGCTCGCGCCTTCGCTGGTGAAGATGAGCGACGGCGTCTCCAGGAGCGTCTTCTTCAGGGCGTCGACGGTGCTCACGTCCGGCTTGGGTGCGCCCTTGCGCACGGCGACGCCCACGCCGCAGCGCGCGACCTTGCGCACGCTGTCGCCGTCGATCTTGCCTTCGCCGACCAGCTTCTCGATCGCCGCCGCGCCGAGGATCGCCACGTCGCCGGACTCTCCGGCGGCGATCCGCCGCAGCATCACCTGCGCCGGATCGAAGCTCGCATCCAGCGTGTATCCGCTGTCCTTTGCGAACTGCGGGCCCAGGACCTTCAGCACCCCGTGCACGCTGTTCGACGTCAGCAACTTCAGATTTTTTCCGTTCACCCGTTCACCCGTTCACGCCTTTGAATCAATCGACTTTGGCTCCGGACACTTTGATCACCTTCTCGAACTTCGCCGCTTCGGACCTGATGTAAGCGGTGAACTGCTCCGGCGTCGTCGCGAGCGCTTCGACGCCCATCGCGGCATAGCGCTCCCTGACGTCGAGCATCGTATGGATGCGCGCGATCTGCGCCGCGAGCTTCGCGACGATCTCCTTCGGCGTCGCCCGCGGGGCGAGTATGCCCCACCAGTTGTCGAGCGCATAACCCGGAACGCCCGACTCGGCGACGGTGCGCATCTCGGGATAGAGCGGCGTGCGCTTCGCACCGGTCACCGCGATCGCGCGCAGCTTGCCCGATTTCGCGTGAGGCAGTGCGATCGGCATGTCCGAAAACAGGATCTGCACCGCGCCCGCGATCAGGTCGTTCAGGGCGAGCACGGTCCCCTTGTAAGGCACGTGCACGATGTTCACGCCCGCCTGCATGCGGAACATCTCGCCGCCGAGGTACGCGAGCGTGCCCGCGCCGCCGGAACCGTAATTGAGCGCGCCGGGTCTCGCTTTGGCGAGCTGGACCAGATCGCCGACCGATTTCGCGGGCAGCGACGGCGTGATCACGAGGAGCTGCGGGGCGGTGCCGACCTGCGTCAGCGCCACGAAGTCGCGGAAGGTGTCGTACGGAATCCTGCTGTAGAGGAACGGGTTGGTCGCGAACTGGCTGAGGTTGCCGTGGAGCAGGGTGTAGCCGTCCGCCGGCGCACGCGCGGCGATCTCGGTGCCGATGATGCCGCTCGCGCCGGGGCGCGTGTCCACCACCACCTGCTGGCCCCACGCTTCGGTCATCTTCTGGCCGAGGATGCGCGCGAGAGTGTCCGAAGTGCCGCCGGGCGAGAACGGCACGAGCATGCGGATCGGGCGTTGCGGATAGTCGGCCGCGGAGACAGAGCAAACGACCAACGCCGCCATTGTCATCGCGAGCCGCCAACGGCGGCGTGGCGATCTCGTTGCGAACGCTGATCGAGCGTCTCGGGATTGCTTCGTCACTTCGTTCCTCGCAATGACAGGTTCCTCGAAGCGTATCCTATAATCGAACAACGTTCCGTTCGGTGCATCCCATGAAAGAAATCCGCATCCTGTCCGCCACCGGCATCCTCGGCTCGGGCTTCAAGGAAGAGACGATGAAGCGCGCCATGGCGCTGAATCCCGACTTCATCGGCGCCGATTCGGGCTCGACCGATCCCGGCCCGCACTATCTCGGCTCCGGCGACACGCTGTTCTCCGAGTCCGCGTACAAGCGCGACTTGCGCCTCATGCTGCTCGCCGGCCGCGCCGCGAAGATCCCGGTGATCGTCGGCTCGGCGTGCACGTCGGGCAGCGACGCGCAGCTCGCGAAGCTCACGCGCATCGCGCGCGAGATCGCGAAGGAGGAAGGACTTTCGTTCAAGCTCGCGGCGATCCACAGCGAGCAGGACAAGGACTATCTCAAGCGCAAGCTGAAGGAGAAGAAGATTCGCCCGCTCGCCAACGCGCCTCACCTCGACGAAGCGGTGATCGACCGCAGCGAGCACATCGTCGGCATGGCGGGGATCGAGCCGTTCTGCGAAGCGCTCGACAACGGCGCGGACGTGGTCCTCGCGGGGCGTTCGAGCGACACCTCGATCTTCTCGGCGATGCCGACCATGCGCGGCATCAACCCCGCGACCGTGTGGCACGCGGCGAAGATCCTCGAATGCGGCGCGGCGTGCGTGGTGCAGCGCAAGTATCCCGACTGCAACTTCGCGATCGTGCGCGACGATCACTTCATCGTCGACCCGCCGAATCCCGACTATCGCTGCGATCCCGACAGCGTAGCGTCGCACAACCTCTACGAGAACTCGACGCCTTACGTGCTGGTCGAGCCGTCGGGCGTGCTCGACACCTTCAACGCGAAATACGAAGCGATCTCCGATCGCGCGGTGAAAGTCTCGGGCAGCACCTTCAGGAAGGCCGAGACCTACACGATCAAGCTCGAAGGTGCCGAGCTCGCCGGCTACCAGGCGATCATCGTCGGCAGCGTGCGCGATCCGATCATCCTGCGGCAGTTCGATTCGTGGCTGTCCGGGCTCATGAAAGCGGCGCGCGACCGCATCGCGGCGGTGTTCGGTCCGGGGATCGAGGACAGGCACAAGCTCGACGTGCGGGTCTTCGGCCGGAACGCGACGATGGGGCCGCTGGAGCCGGAGACTTCGATCGGTCACGAAGTGGGACTTCTATTCCAGGCGACCGCGGACACCCAGGAGCTTGCCACCGCGCTGATGAAATCGGTGAGCCACATCGCGGTCCACTACCCGGTGCCCGAGTGGACCGGCCTCATCACCTCGATCGCGTATCCGTATTCGCCGGCGGAGATCCCGCGCGGTCCGAGCTATCGCTTCAACATGAACCACGTCGTCGAGCCCGCGACGCCGCTCGAGATGTTCCGGATCGAATACGAGAGGATCGCGGCCTGACATGGCAAAAAAACTCTGGGAGCTCACCAAGCTCATCCGCAGCAAGAATTCGGGTCCGTTCGAGCTCACTTTCGACGTCATCTTCAAGGATCGCGAAGGCTACGAGAAAGTGCGCGACGCGAAGCTCATCAGCGCCGAGTGGTTCGCGAAGACCTATCGCCTGACGCCCGAAGTGGTGCAGGTGATCGATTACGACGCGGCGAACGCGATCAAGATCACCATCCCGCGGCCGGTCATCTCGGGCGACATCAACGATTCGGACGTCTACGGCGGTCAGCAGCACGGGCCGCTGGTGGATATCGAGGTGCCGTAGGAGGACCGTCATTCCTGCGGAGGGGATCGATTCGACATCGGGTGCCGTAGCCCGTCATTCCTGCGGAGGGATCGATTCGACATCGGGTGCCGTAGCCGTCATTCCCGCGAAGGCGGGAATCCATTTTTTGCGTCGAGGTCGCTATCAGAACACTACTCGCGTCGCTCCTTGCACCGTCCCGCCGCTCGGATTCCGTGCCGCGGATGTCACGCGCGCGGACCTGATCCTCATCGGCCACGGCCACGTCGATCACATGTCCGATGCCGCCGAAGTCGGCGCGCGCACCGGCGCGACGGTGGTCGGCGCTCCGGTGACGACGGAAAAGCTGCTCACTCAGCCGATTCCCAAGGAGCAAGTGAAGACGGTCACCGGCCGCGGCGGCGAGACGATGCGCTTCAAGGGCTACACCGTCGAGCCCATCCTCGGCCGTCACGGCGAGCCGCCGCCCGCGGTCGCCAAGGCCTTCGGCGATGCGCTCAAGGCCACGACCACGCCGCCCACGAAGGAGCAGACGGAGGAGCTCGCCCGCATCCGCGCCAAAGGCACGAGCGACAAGCGCGTGCTCGCCGAAGGCACGATCGCGTACCTCATCACCTTCGATACCGGCTTTCGGCTCATGTGGCGCAACAGCGGCGGTGCGGTGACCGATTACGAGAAAGCCGTCATGGCCCGGGTCGGGCGCGTCGACGTCGCGCTGGTCGCGGTGTCGGCGTCGTACATCCAGGAGCTCACGGTGAAGCAGGCGCTGGAGCATGCGCGCACCTACAGGCCCGACGTCTACATGCCCGGCCACCACGACGGGTCGTACAACAACCTGTGGCGCCCGACCGAGCCGCTGTTCCAGGCGATCAAGGACGAGAACCCGGCGATCGTGGCGGTCTCGAAGTCGTACCGCGAGCCGACCTGCTTCGATACCCGGATCAACACACAGACACGTCGATAGCGGCTGAGCTACACCGCGATGTCGAAGTGCAGCACGTCCTCGCGCACGCCCAGCTTGGTGTAGAGCGCGATCGCGGCGTCGTCGCCGGGGTCCGCCTGCACGAAGACGACCCACGCGCCGCGTGACGCGGCGATCTTCTTCAATTCTTCGATGAGCGCCGTGGCGATGCCCTGCCGCCGATGCGCTTCGGCGACCGCGAGATCGTAGATGTAGATCTCGCTGCGCTCCTGCTCGAACTTGTGCAGCTCATACGCCGCGAGCGCGCCCACCACCTGTCCGTCCTTCAGCGCGGCGAGCGCGATGAACGACTCTCTCGCCAGCAGGCGCTCGACGTAGCCTGCGCTCGGCGGCGCGCGCCGGTAGCTTTCGGCGTCGCCGAACGCCGCGCCGAACAATTCCAGGATGGCGTATAACAGCGCGACGTCTTTGGCGGCGAGCGTGTGTATCGTGAGATCGGAGGCCGGCATCGGTGCGGCATATCGGGCGGGATCGTCCGATTCTATCGGCAACGACGAGCGTGTCGTCGCCATCGACGCGCTGCGAGGCGCCGCGCTCTTCGCGGTGATGGCGGTCAATCTGGTCGAAGAGTTCCGGGTCTCGATCTTCGCGCAGTTCGTGTTCGACACGGCGCCCCTTTCGCTGCACGACAGGGTCGCGAGCGCCTTCGTTCACGCGGGGCTGCAGGGCAAGGGGATCTCGCTGTTCTCGCTCCTCTTCGGTGTGAGCATGGCGATCCTCCGGGAGCGGCTGTCGCGCTCGGGCCGGCCGCTCTATTACCTGTCGCGCAGGCTCGCGGCGCTGCTCGCGCTCGGCCTCGTGCACCTGCTCTTCATCTGGAACGGCGACATCCTCGTCGAGTACGCGGTCGCGGGTTTCATCGTTCTCCCGCTGCTCGCGATGCCGGTGCGCGCGCTCGCGATCGCCGCGGTCTGCGCGCTCCTGATCTACCTGGCCGTGCCGTTTCCGCCGATTTCGTCGCTCTGGCCGCCGCTCGAAGGGCTGCGGGCGCACGCGGCCGAAGCGGCGCGCGTCTACGGCGGCGGCTCCTATACGGAGGTCCGCCGCTTCGCCCTGACCGAGCTTCCGCTCATCCTGTCGCTCCACGCCTTCGTGTTCGCGCGGACGATCGCGCTGTTCCTGGCCGGCGCGATCGCATGGCGGGCGGGGTTGTTCGACGGCAGCGCCGCAAGCCGCCGCGTGCTCGTCCGCGTCGCGATCGCGGGATGCCTCGTGGGCGGCGCGCTCACGCTGGCGGAAGACGCCGGCTTCGACCTCACGGTCGACGCGCTCGGACCGTTCCGCCACGTCATGACCAAGCTGTCGCCGACCGTGCTCGCGCTCGGCTACGGCGCCGCGCTGGTCGCGTTCGTGCAGCGGCGCGAGCGCGGCATCGCAGCGCGTGCGCTCGCGCCGCTCGGGCGCATGGCCTTCACCAACTACATCCTGCAGTCGGTGATCTTCTCGCTCGTCTTCTTCGGTTACGGTTTGGGTTTGTTCGGCAAGCTCGGCGCGTTCGTCACGCTGCTGCTGGGCACTTCCGTATTCGCACTCCAGTGCGCGTTCAGCGCGCTGTGGCTGCGCCGCTATCGGTACGGCCCGCTCGAGTGGCTCTGGCGCGCGCTCATGTATGGACGCGCCCCGCGTGCACGTGCCGGCGCGTGAGGCGCTCGTACTCGTGTCAGAATAGAGCGATGGATTTCACATTCTCCTCCGACCAGGAGGCTTTGCGCGAAGCGGTGCGGCGCACCGTGGAGCGCGATCTGCAACCGCTCGTCGACGCCCACGAAGAGCACGCGCTGCCCAGGGAAGTCTTCCTGCGCGTGCTGGCGGTGCTCGCGCAGCATCGGCTCACCGCGCCGCGCCTGCCCGCCGATGCGGGCGGCGCCGGTCTGTCGATGCTCGACTACGGGCTCGTGTTCGAGCAGCTTCCGCCGTACGTCGCGATGAACCTGCTCGCGCACGAAGGCTGCACTGCGCGCCTCTTTCTCGAAGGGACCGAAGCGCAGAAAGCGCGGCTGCTGCCGGCGATGCTCGCGGGGAAGCGCATCGGCTGCACCGGCTCGACCGAGCCTGACGCCGGCTCCGACCCGCGCGGCATCAGGACGCGCCTCGTGCGCGAGGGCGGCGTGCTCAAGCTGTACGGCCGCAAGATGTGGGTCACCAATGCGGCGATCTGCGATCTCATGATCGTGACGTGTCTCGACGGACGCGTGAAGCTCGGGCGCGACGTCACCAAGGTCGTGGTCGAGCGCGCGAGGACGCCGTTCGAATCGCGCGAGATCGAGATGATGGGCTTGAGGCAGGGCTATCTCGGCGAGGCGGTGTTCGACGGCTGCGTGATCCCGGACGAGAACGTGATCGAGTCGAGCTCCGGCGGCACGAGTGTGCTCAAGCAGACCTGGAACGTGAGCCGGCCGCTGGTCGGCCTGCAGGCGGTCCATCTCGCGCAGAAGGCGTTCGATGCCGCGGTGGAGTACAGCACGCTGCGCAAGCAGTTCGGCAAGCCGATCGGCGGCCACCAGCTCATCCAGAAGACGCTCGCCGACATGGCGACGTCCATAGAAGCGAGCCGCCTGCTCTGCTACAGCGCGCTCGCCAGGATCGACAACGGCGTGCCCGCCGAAGGCGCTTCGGCGATGGCCAAACGCTACGCGCAGAACGCGTGCGAGCAGGTGGTGCGCGAAGCGATGAATGTGCTCGGCGCGATGGGCCTGTCGAGCGAGGCGCGGATCGAACGGCTGTATCGCGACGTGCGCATGCTGTCCATACCCGACGGCACCAACGAGCTGCTCGCGCTGATCCACGGGCGCGAGCTGACGGGGATCGCCGCTTTCCGCGACGCACCCGCGCGTCCGGCCGGATGACCTAGCGCTCGTGCAGGAGACTTTTCTCGAACCGATCGCGGTCGTCGAACTCGGCGACCGGCTCGCTACCGGGCTGTGCGGCGGCCTGCTCCAGAGGCTGGGCGCCGCCGTCTACGTCGTCGAACCTTCGAACGTTCCGGACGATTCGCATTCGAAGTGGCCGCACCGTGCGCTGCTCGGCGCGGGCAAGTCGTCCGTCGCGCTCGATGCCGATCGTCCTGCCGACGTCGAACGTGTTTGCGCACTGCTCGAGCGCTGCGACGCCGTCGTCACCTCGTCCGACTGGCGCTCGACCCTGCCGCAAGCGCTCCACGCGGCGCTCGAACGCGTGCCGGTGATCTGCGACGTCACGGCCTTCGGCGCGAGCGGTCCGCTCGCCGGCGCGCAGCACACCGACGGCATGGTGCAGGCGTTCTCGGGGATGATGGCCACGACCGGCGATCCGCAAAGCGATCCGGTCGCGACCCGGGTGCCCATCGCGGAATGCACGTCGGCGGTGTTCGCCGCCGCGGCGATCGTCGCGGCGCTGCGGGCGCGCCGCGCGAGCGGCGAGCCGCAGCGCGCCGAGGTCGCCCTCTTCGACGTCGCGGTCAGCATGCTCGCGACGTTTCTCCCGAAGTATTTCGACGGCGGGGCGCCCACGCGCATCGGCAACCGCCATCCTTCGATGTCGCCGTGGAACGCTTACCACGCCCGCGACGGCTGGCTGCTGCTGTGCTCGGCCTCGAACGACATGTGGGGTCGGGTGTGCGAAGTCGTCGGGCAGCCGGAGCTGAAGCTGGACCCGCGCTTTGCCACGATGGGCGGCCGTGTCGCCAACGCCGACGAAGCGGACGCCTCGATCGCGCCGTGGATCGCGGCGCACAGCGTCGCCGAATGCCTGGAGGCGTTCAATCGCGCGTCGGTGCCGTGCGGGCCGGTGTACGAGCTTGCCGCGGTGCTCGAGGACCGCAACGTGCACGCGAGGTCCGCGGTGTGCGAGATCGCGCCGGCGGGCTCCGCCGAGGCGTTGCGCGTGCCGGGAGCGCTCTTTCACGGCGCGCCCGCGGAGGGTGTGGCGCCCATGGCCGCGCTCGCGCCCGCGCGCGAGATCCCGGAGCGGCAGGCGCGTTCACGGTCGAAGGAACGCGGCCCGTTGCTCGAGGGTCTGCGCGTGCTCGAAATGGGCAGCTACACGACGGCCCCGCTCGCGGCACGCAATCTCGGCGCGTTCGGCGCCGACGTGGTGAAGCTCGAGCCGCCCGCGGGCGAGCTCTCGCGCGTCTCGCCGCCCTATCGCGACGGGCAGAGCTATCTGTGCACGCTGAGCAACAGCGACAAGCGTTGCGTCGTGGTCGATCTGCGCACCGACCAAGGCCGCGCGCTCTTCCGCGCGTTGCTGGAGAAAGCGGACGTGTTCGTCGAGAACATGAAACCGGGCGCGCTGGACCGTTTCGGATTCGGCGCGGACGCGCTCGCGGCGCTGAATCCGCGGCTGGTGTATTGCAGCATCTCCGGCTACGGCGCCGGCTCGCCGCTCGCGGACCTGCCGGCCATGGACACCACGATCCAGGGCATGGCGGGCGTCATGGATCTCACGCGCCGCGACGGCATCCCTTACAAGACCGGCGTCTCGATCTCGGACCTGCTGGGCGGACAGTTCGCGCTGCTCGCGATCCTCGCCGCGCTCGACTATCGCGACCGCACCGGCGCGGGGCAATTCATCGACCTCTCGATGCAGGAGCTTTCGGTCTGGCTCACGCAGCTCGAATGGAACGGAGACGGCCCGCAGGCGGGGTCGCTGCTGCGCTGTCTCGACGGTGACGTCTACGTCGAAGGGCCGCAGCCCACCGAGTTCGAGTCGAGCGCGCTCACCCGTGACGCGGCGCTCGCGGCATTGCGCGCGCGCGGCGTGCGTTGCGCGCCCGTCTCGAGCGTGAGCGAAGCGGCCGGGCACGCGCAGACGCGCGCGCGCGAGCTCATCGTCGAACGTCCCGCGGGGAACGGGCGGGTGTGGCCGCTCCTCGCGTGCCCGATCCGGCTCGCGCCGGTCGGGCCGACGGTGCGCCGCGCGCTGGGAGCCGTCGGCGAAGACGGAGAGGAAGTGATGCGCGATTGGGGCGTCGACCCGCGGGCGCTGTCGGCATGAACGTCCTCGTCACCGGCGGCACCGGATTCGTTGGCCTCAACGTCGCCGAGGCGCTGCTGGCGCGCGGAGACCGCGTCTCGATCTTCAGCAACGCCGAGCTTCCCGCCACCGCGCGGGACGAACTCGATGCGCTGCCGGGCGAGCTTCGCGTGGTGACCGGCGACGTCGCGGATGGCGACGCGGTGGCGCGTGCGATGGCGGATGCGGCGCCCGAATGCGTGGTCCACGCGGCGGTCATCACCGCCGGCGAAGCGCGCGAGCTTGCGCAGTTCGACCGCATCGTCGACGTGAACCTCAAAGGCACCGCGCACGTCGTCGCCGCGGCCGCCGATTGCGGCGTGCGGCGCGTGGTCTACGTGAGCTCCGGATCGGCCTACGGCTCGGCGCTCGTCGAGAACGACGCCGTGGACGAATCGACTCCGGCAGCGCCCGACACGCTGTATGCGATCACCAAGTTCGCGAGCGAGCGCGTGTGCGCGCGGCTGCGCGCGATTCGCAACGCCGACGTCGTCTGCGCCCGGCTCGGCAGCGTGTTCGGACCGTGGGAGC
Organism: Burkholderiales bacterium; assembly: GCA_036262035.1. Lineage (NCBI taxonomy): Bacteria > Pseudomonadati > Pseudomonadota > Betaproteobacteria > Burkholderiales > Burkholderiales bacterium. Next base: position 46,870 of record DATAJS010000015.1, read on the forward strand.
GCGACACCGGCGTGCGCGACACGCTGTCGCTCCCTTTCCAGATTCTTGCCCGCGCGCTAAGCGGCGAGCCGGTGGTGCTGCCGTCCCGCGAGCCGCGCCGCGACTGGATCTACAGCCGCGACGTCGCGGCGGGGATCGTGGCGTTGCTCGATGCGCCGGCGCTCGCGCACGATTTATACAACCTGAGCGGCGGGCGCGGGTGGACCGGTTTCACGGTGCGCTGGTGCGAGTCGCTGAAGACGATCTATCCCCGCTTTGAATATCGCGCTGCGCTCACTGGCGAGCGGCCGACGGTCGCGTTTCTCGGCGATCGCGATCGCGCGCCGATGGCGGTGAGGCGGTTGCGCGAGGACGCCGGTTTCGCCGCGCGCCATGACGCCGAGGCGGCCTTCGCCGACTACCTGGCGTGGCTGCAGCGACATCCGCTTTGAAGAAGGTGACACAACCTTGACGACGAAGAACGACCGCAAGCTTCTGCACGTCACGCGCATCGAGCTGCGCTGGGCGGACATGGACGCGAACGCGCACGTGAACAACGCGACCTACTTCACCTACATGGAGCAGGCGCGCATCGAGTGGCTGAACGCCGCCGGCATGCAGAACACCGCCGAAGGCGAAGGCCCGGTGGTGGTGAAGACGAGCTGCACCTATCTCGCGCCCATCGGCTACCCCGAGACGCTGGAGGTCCGCGTCTACGGCGCGGCGCCGGGACGAACGAGCTTTCCGACGTGGTACGAGATCAACGGAGCCGCGGGCGCCCGCTATGCCGAAGGCGATGCGACGATGGTGTGGACCAACCGCGCGTCCGGCAAATCGCAGCCGGTGCCCGACGCGCTGCGCGCGCTGCTCGCCGGGCCCTGAGCTCGAGTGAGGGACGGGCGGTCAGTCGATCTTCAGCCCGATCTGCTTGACGAGCTTCGCATAGCGCGCGACCTCCGCCGCGAAATACTGGTGGGCCTCGGCAGGTGACGCCGATGCGCCCGGCAGCACCCCCATCTTCGCAAGGTTGTCGACCAGCGCCTGGGACTGGAGCGACTTGACGATCGTCGCGTGCAGGCGGCCGAGCACAGGCTTGGGCGTCGCCGCGGGCGCGAGCATCATGTTCCACACCGTGAATTCGTAGCCGGCGACGCCGGCTTCGACCATCGTCGGGATGTCGGGCGCGAGCTTCGATCGCGCCGTTCCGGTGATCGCCAGCGGTTTCAGCCGTCCGGCCTGTATCAGCGCGATGCCCGCGGGCACCGAGACGAAGATCGTCTGCACCTGATTGGCGACGACCGCGGTCGCCGCGTCGCCGCCGCCGCGGTAGGGCACGTGCACGATGTCGAGCCCGGCGAGGTTCTTGTACATCTCCATCGCGAAGTACAGCACGCCGCCGAGGCCCCCGGAGGCGTACGAGAGCTTGCCGGGGCGCGCTTTCACGTAGGCGGTGAGGTCCTTCACCGATGCGACCGGCAGCGCCGGGTTGACCGCGAGGATGAACTGCAACTCGCCGACGCGCGACACCGGCGCGAAGTCGCGCAGCGCGTTGTACTTGAGCTTCGAATAGACGCTCTCGTTGGTCGCGATCGACTGGTTGGTGAAGAGCACGGTGTAACCGTCGGGATTCGCGCGCGCCGCGGTCTCGATGCCGATCAGTCCGCCTGCACCGGTGCGGTTGTCCGCGACGACCGCCTGCCCGAGCGATTCGGTCATCTCCTTCGCGAGCAAGCGCCCCACGAGATCGGTGCCGCCGCCGGGCGAGAACGGCATGATCATGCGTATGGGCTTGGACGGATAAGCGGGAGCGCGTTCCTGAGCGTGAACGAGCGATAGCGCACAGACGAACAACAGCGCGAGCAGCCTTGCCAAAGCATCCTCCCCGGTGTTCTTGTCGACGTGTGGTCGATGTTGACAGTCCCGACGCAATCTCGCAATCATCGACCGATAACGCCAAGGGGGATCGCATGAGCCACGCTATCGACGAAACGCACGAAGCATCCGCGAGAAGCTGGGTCGAATCCGCGAACGCACACCGCGACTTCCCGATACAGAACCTGCCGCACGGCGTGTTCGGCACCGCGGCGGAAGATCCGCGCGGCGGTGTGGCGATCGGCGACGAGATCCTCGACATGCAGCGCGCGGTCGAAGCGGATCTCTTCAGCGGCGATGCGCTGGCCGCGGCGCGCGCCGCGGCTTTGCCGACGCTGAATGCGTTCATGGCGCTCGGCGCGTCGAAGCGCGCGGCATTGCGCAAGCGGCTCTTCGAGCTGCTCTCGGCGGGCGAGGGCGGCTCGCAAGCGCACAAGCTCGCGCCGACGCTGCTGCATCGCGCGGCCAACTGCACGATGCACGTGCCGGCGGCGATCGGCTCGTACACCGATTTCTTCGCCGGCATCCATCACGCGCACAACGGCGGCGTGCGCAACAAGCGCGTGCCGCCGCTGCTGTCGAACTACAAGCACGTGCCGGTCGCGTATCACAGTCGCGCGTCGTCGATCGTGGTCTCCGGCACGCCGATCAGGAGGCCGAACGGACAGCGCAAGCGCCCCGACGAGACCGCGCCGACCTTCGGGCCTGCGCGCAACCTCGACATGGAGCTCGAGCTCGGTGTGTGGATAGGGCCGGGCAACACGCTCGGGGAGCCGATCCCGATCTCGCGCGCGAGCGAGCACATCGTGGGCCTGTGCATGCTCAACGACTGGTCGGCGCGAGACATCCAGACGTGGGAATACCAGCCGCTCGGGCCATTTCTGGCGAAGAACTTCGGCACCACGATCTCGCCGTGGGTGGTGACGATGGAAGCGCTCGCGCCGTATGCGCGCGCCCAGCCGCCGCGGCCGGAAGGCGACCCCAGGCCGCTGCCCTATCTATGGGACGAAGGCGACCAGGCGGGCGGCGCGTACGACATCGGTCTCGAAGTGCTGATCCGCACGCCGCTCATGCGCGAGCAGCGCATGCCGGCGCACCGCATCTCGGCGTCGAACGTGAAGCACCTTTACTGGACGCTCGCGCAGATGGTCGCGCACCACACCTGCGGCGGGTGCAACCTCCAGCCGGGAGACATCTTCGGCAGCGGCACGCTCTCCGCCCCCGAGCGCAGCGGTTGGGGCAGCCTCTCCGAGCTGTCGGAAGACGGCCGGGTGAAGATCGACCTGCCGTCGGGCGAGCAGCGCACCTTCCTCGAGGACGGTGACGAGCTCACGCTGCGGGCGCGTGCCGAGCGCGACGGTTATGCGTCGATCGGGTTCGGTGATTGCACCGGGACGATCACGCCGGCTTTGTAGGGTTGAAAAGCAAATTGGCCACAAAGGACACAAAGGACACAAAGGTTCAAGAACGATCGTCATTCCCGCGCAGGCGGGAATCCATCTTCGCGTGCCCTCAAGGTCAACATGGGTCCCGGATCGTGTCCATCGGACACGTCGGGGACGACGCGACCGCATCGCATCGGTTTTCCTTTGCGTCCTTTGCGTCCTCGGCGGTTAATGAATTGGCCCAGAGCTATTCGATGAATCTTGCCAAGCTCGGAGTCGTCGCTTGAGCACGGACGAAGAGCACGTCGAAAGCCCCTGCGTGCGCAACTGCTGCCTCGACGACGCCGACGTGTGCATGGGGTGCTTTCGCACGCTGCGCGAGATCTGCGACTGGCATTCGGCGAACGACGCGCAGAGGCGCGAGATCCTCGCGCGCTGCGCCGAGCGGCGCGAGCACCACGTGAGCCGTCCCCGCACGCGCCGCAGTCACGTCGGTGAACGTTAAAGTCAAAATGGATTCCGGATCGCGCTGCGCGCGTCCGGAATGACGAGGGGCAAGTGGCGTCCAGGCCGCGGTGCGCGTCCGGAATGACGAGTGCCTAGAGCAGCTTCTCGACGGTGATCGGCAGATCGCGGATGCGTTTCCCGGTCGCGTGGTAGACGGCGTTGGCAATGGCTGCCGCAACACCCGTGATCCCGATCTCGCCGATCCCTTTGGCGCCTAAAGGATTCACGTGCGGGTCGTCCTCGTCGACGAAGATCACGTCGATCTCGCCGACGTCGGCGTTCACCGGGACGTGGTACTCGGAGAGGTTGGCGTTGACGATGCGCCCGTAGCGCTCGTCGAGCAGGCCGTGCTCGTGCAAGGCCATGCCGATGCCCCAGACGATGCCGCCGGCGATCTGGTTGCGCGCGGTCTTCGGATTGATGATGCGCCCGCAGCCGTAAGCGCCGACGATGCGCGGCACGCGCACTTCGCACAGGTCCGCGTCGATGCGCACCTCGGCGAAGACCGCGCCGAAGGCGTGCATCGAATACGCGTCCTTCTCCTTGCCTTGCTTCGTTTCGGCGCCGGCCCTGAACGGCTCGTTCGGATGGCGCGCGACGAAGTCGAGCAGCGGCTCGTCTTTCGGTTTGCGCTTGTCGATCTGGCCGCGCAACAGCTCGCACGCCGCGTGCACCGCCGGGCCGAGGCTCGCGACGGTCATCGAGCCCGCGGTGATCGGCGCGCGCGGGTAATCGGTGTCGCCGAGCTCGAAGCGCACGCGGTCGGGATCGATGCCCAGCGCGTCCGCGGCGATCTGCGTCATCACCGCGACGGTGCCGGTGCCGATCTCCTGCGTGCCGGCGCGCACGAGCGCGATGCCCGCGGGCGTGATCTCGACCGAAGCCGCGGCGCGCATGCGGTGCACCGGGTAGGTCGCGGTCGCCATGCCGTAGCCGATCAGCGCGTCACCCGCGCGCATCGAGCGCGGGGCGGGGTTGCGCTTCGCCCAGCCGAAGCGCGTCGAGGCCGCGGCGTAGCACTCGCGCAGCGACTTGCTCGAGAAAGGCAGGTCTTTCTCCGGATCCTTGTCCGCGTGGTTCTTCAGACGCAGCTCGACGGGATCGATGCCCAGCCGGCACGCGAGCTCGTCGATCGCCGACTCGACCGCGAAGCTGCCCGGCGTATGCCCCGGCGCGCGCTGGAACGTCGGCGTGCCGAGGTTCATCTTCACCAGGCGCGCGCTCGCCCTCACGTTGTCGCAGAGATAGAGCATGCGCGCCGAGCTGCCGCAGTCCTCGCCCCAGTCCTCGATCTCGGACGTGTCGGTGTAGAACTCGTGGGTGATCGCGCTCAGGCGCCCGTCTTCGCTCGCGCCGATCGCGAGGTGCTGCTCGGTGCGCGGCCGACCGCCGACCGGGCCGAAGAGCTGCGGCCGCTCGAGCGCGAGGCGCACCGGTGCGGCGACCTCGCGCGCCGCCATCGCGGCGAGCACGACGTGCGACCACACCGATCCCTTGCCGCCGAAACCGCCGCCGGTGTTCGTCGAGACCACGCGCACGTGTCCTTCGTCGATCCCGAAGGTCTTCGCGAGCACCTTGCGCACGCCGAAGATGAACTGCGTCGAGTCGTATACGGTGAGCGTGTCCTCGTTCCATACCGCGGTGGTGGTGTGCGGCTCCATCGCGTTGTGGAACTCGAGCGGAGTCGTGTAGCGGGCGCTCATGCGCACCGACGAGGCGGCCAGCGCCGCTTCGGGCTTGCCGCGGACGTAGTCCTCGGAATCCGGATCGGGATACGCGTCGGCTTTCGCCGCCTCGAAGTCGAGCCGCGCGGCCTTCGCTTCGTACTCCACCTCGATCAGCGACGCCGCGTGCGCCGCATCGTGCGGCGTGTCGGCGACGACCACGGCGATCGGCTGGCGGTCGTAATGGACCGCATCGTCCTGGAGCACGGAGAGCTTGCGTCCCGCGGGCGGCCCGTAACCCGCCTGGCCGTCCTTCGGCAGCCGCTCGGCGTTGAGGTGCGTGAGCACGAGCCGCACACCGGGCAGCGCCTCGGCGCGGGCGCTGTCGATGTGTAGGATGCGCCCGGCGGCGACGGTGCTCTCGACGAGGCGCGCGTACAGGAGACCCTGCAACGCGACGTCGCCGGTGTACTCGGCGCTGCCGCTGACTTTCGCGTGGCCGTCGGGACGGTCGGACGGTTTGCCGATCGCGCTCATTGCCGAGCCACGCGCAGCGCGCGCAACACCGCGCGGCGCGCGAGGTCGATCTTGAAGGCGTTGTGCGCGAGCGCGCGCGCACCGGCGAGCGCGGCCTCCGCGGCCTGTTCGAGCGGCGCCGCATCGACCGGGGTATCGAGCAGCATCTGTTCGGCGTCGAACGCGCGCCACGGTTTGTGCGCGACGCCGCCGAGCGCGATGCGCGCGTCGCGGATCAGGCCTTCGTGCACGCGGAATGCGGCGGCCACCGAAACGAGCGCGAACGCGAAGCTCGCGCGGTCGCGCACCTTGAGATACGCGCAGTGCCTCACGAACGCCGAGGCGGGCAGGTCCACCGCGACGATGAGCTCGCCCGGGATCAGGCGCGTCTCGACGTGGGGCTCGTCGCCGGGCAGGCGGTGGAAGTCGAGCATCGAGATCGTGCGCTCACCCGCCGCGCCGCGCACGCGCACCAGCGCGTCGAGAGCGGACAGCGCGACGCACATGTCCGAAGGATGCGTCGCGACGCAGTGCTCGCTGCTGCCCAGGATCGCGTGCATGCGGTTCTCGCCTTCGAGCGCGGCGCAGCCCGAGCCGGGGTCGCGCTTGTTGCAGGCTGCGAACGCGGTGTCGTAGAAGTAATGGCAGCGCGTGCGCTGGAGGATGTTGCCGCCGACGGTCGCGGCGTTACGCAATTGCGGTGTCGCGCCCGAAAGCAGCGCGCGGGCGAGCAGCGGATAGAGCCGGCGTATCAGCGGATGATCGGCGACGTCGCTGTTCTTCGCGAGCGCGCCGATGCGAACGCCGCCGTCGGGGAGCTCTTCGACGGCGTCGAGCCCCAGGCGGCGGATGTCGACGAGCGCCTGCGGCGTCTCCACGCCGCCTTTCATCAGGTCGACGAGATTGGTGCCGCCCGCCAGATACTTCGCGCCGGGCGCGGCCGCCGCGGCGATCGCCTTGTCGATCTCCATCGCGCGCGTATACGTGAACGGCTGCATCAGCGCGCCCCGGCAGCCGCGCGCACCGCCGCGACGATGTTCACGTAGGCGCCGCAACGGCACAGATTGCCGCTCATGCGCTCGCGGATCTCTTCATCGGTGAGCTCGATCGGCTCGGACAGGCGCGGCGTGACCGCGCTCGGCGCGCCGGCACGCGCCTCGTCGAGCATCGCGGCGGCCGAGACGATCTGGCCGCACGTGCAGTAACCGCACTGGAACGCGTCGTGCTCGACGAACGCGGCCTGCAAGGCTTCGGCCGCCAGGCCTTCGATCGTGGTGATCGCGTCGCCGTCGTGCGCGGCCGCGAGCGCGAGGCACGAGTACACCCGCCTGCCTTCGACGAGGACCGTGCACGCGCCGCATTGACCGCGGTCGCAGCCCTGCTTGGTGCCAGTGAGGTGCAGCCGGTCGCGCAGCGCCTGGAGCAGCGTCATGCGCGGATCGAGCTTCAGGGCATGAGGGGTGCCGTTCACGCGCAGCGTAACGTCGAGCAGCGTGGCGGTTTCGGTCATAGGCTCCTCCGGGCGTCCGCGATCGTTCATTGTGGGACGCAGCCGCTCCCGTGCAAGTGACATACCGCACGGCGGCGTGCGCGTGTATCGTGGCGGCATGGCCCTCTATCGCGACATGGACCAAGCCGCGCTCGACGCCGCGTACGACAACGGCAGGGCGGTGGCCGAAAGCGCCAAGTTCATCACGGACTGGGAGCGCAGAAGTGCCGAAATCGCTCTGGAGCGTCCGCGGCATCTCGATCTGCGCTACGGCCCGCGCGAGCGCAACCGCATCGATTACTTCGCGGCGGACGCGCCGGATTGCCCGGTGCTCGTGTTCATACACGGCGGCTACTGGCAATCGCGCGCGAAGGAGCTCTTCCGGTTCATCGCGCGCGGTCCGCTCGCGCACGGCATCGGCGTCGCGCTGGTCGGTTACACGCTCGCGCCCGAGGCGCGACTGAGCGAGATCGTCGACGAAGTGCGCACCGCGCTGTCGTGGCTCGGCGCGAAGCTGCACACGCTGAGCGCGGACGCGAGCCGCATCTTCGTGTCCGGATGGTCGGCGGGCGGCCATCTCACCGCCGCGGCGCTCGATCATCACGCGGTGCGCGGCGGGCTTGCGATCAGCGGGCTCTACGATCTCGAGCCGATACGGCTGTCGTATCTCAACGAGAAGCTGAGGCTGGAGTCGGACGAAGTCGTGCCGCTCAGCCCGCTGCACAACATCCCCGGGAATTCACCGCCGCTCATCGTCACGTACGGAACCCGCGAGCTGCCGGAATTACAACGGCAGTCGGAGGAGTACGCGGCCGCGCGCGCCGCGGCCGGCCTGCCGGGCCGCGTCGAGCCGGTCGAGGGGTGCAATCACTACACGATGCTCGAAGAGCTCGCGGACCCGCGGGGGGCGTTGATGGAGCTCGTGCTCGAGTTGATTCGGGGCTAAAGGCGCGGTGCGTTAGCACGCACCCTACGAAAGACCGTTCCTTACCGTAGGGTGCGTGCAAACGCACCGACTCATTCCAACACTTCCGAGCTCTTCCGCAACACCCTCCTCGCGAAGTAATGAAACGTCGCCCCGACCGCTTTCGGCTTGAGGCGATAGTCGTGCGCTTCCTTCGCGAGCGCGGGCTCCAGTTGCTTGATCGGCCCCACCGCGCGCGCGAGTAGCTGCATGCGCGCGGCGCGCTCGATGAAGACCGACAGCACCGCGGCTTCTTCCATCGTCGAGCATGCGCAGAGCTGGCCGTGGTGCGCGAGCAGGATCGATCGGTTGTCGCCGAGCGCGTTGTGGATGATCTCGCCTTCCTCGTCGCCGATGGGCGGCCCCGGCCAGTGCGGCAGGAACGCGCAGTCGTCGTAGAACATCGACGTGTCCATGTGCGCGGCGACCAGCGGCTCGCCGGTGAGCGACAGCGCCGAGCAATACGGCGGATGGGTGTGGATGATCGCGTTCACGTTCGGCCGGTGCCGGTAGATCCACAGGTGAAAGCGGTTCGACGGGTTCACCATGCCGTCGCCGTCGAGCAGGTTCAGATCGTCGTCGACGAGCACGATGTTGCTCGCCTGCGCTTCGTCGAACCCCAGGCCGAAGGAGAGCATCCAGTACGTGCCGGGCTTCTCCGCGCGCGCGGTGATCTGACCGGCCAGCGCCGACTCGTGGCCTTCGTCGGCGAGGATGCGGCACGCCAGCGCGATCTTCTGGCGCAGGTTCCATTCGGGGGTGCGCAGGTGCCTGGCCATCTCCTGCGTGGTGCGCTCGTGGTAGGCCTCTTTGGGACGGATGACTGCCATTCGGTTCTCCTCAGATCAAGTCAAAACCAGGGTCAGACCCCGGTGAAGCCGGGGTCTGACCCTTTTATTCGACGTGGGCGCCGGCCTCTTTCGCGGTCCGGCTCCATTTCGCGAGCTCCTTGTGCACGAACTCGCCGAGCTGCTCGGGCGAAGTGCCGATCACTTCGGTGCCGAGTCCCTGGAAGCGCTCTTTCACTTCGGGCTGCTTGAGCGCCTTCAGGATCTCGGCGTTGACGCGCGCGACGATCGCCTTCGGCGTGCCGCGCGGCGCATAAAAGCCGTACCAGTTCTCGGCGACGATGCCGGGGAAGCCGAGCTCGACCGTCGTCGGCACATCGGGCATCACCGACGAGCGCCTGGCGCTGGTGATCGCGAGCGCACGCGCGCGGCCGGCTTTGATGTGCGGCGAGAGCGCGAGCATGGTCTCGAACGCCGCGGAGATCTGTCCGCCGGCGAGCGCCGCGACGGTGGGGCCGCCGCCCTTGAAAGGCACGTGCGTCATCTGGATGCCCGCCTGCCGCTTGAAGAGCTCGCCGGCGAGATGGAAGACCGTCCCGTTGCCGGCCGAGCCGAAGGTGAGCTCGCCGGGTTTGGCCCTGGCGAGCGCGATCAGCTCCTTGAGCGTCTTCGCCGCCACCGAAGGGTGGGCCGCGAGCACGATCGTCGCCGACGCCGCGAGGGTGATCGGCGCGAAATCCTTCTCGGTGTCGTAGGACAGCTTCGAATAGATGCTGGGGTTGATGACGTGGCTCGTCGGCGCCATGAGCAGCGTATAGCCGTCCGGCGCGGCGTGCGCGACGATCTCGGTGCCGATCACGCCGCCCGCGCCGCCGCGGTTGTCCACGACGACCTGCTGTCCCAGTGCGTCGCCGATCTTCTGCGCGACGACCCGCCCGATGATGTCGGTGCCGCCGCCGGGCGGGTAGGGCACCACGAGGCGGACCGGGCGCGACGGATACGACTGCGCAGGGGCCGTCGAAGCGAAGCATGCTGCGAATGCTGCTGCGATGATGCGTGCGAACATCCGTGCCCTCCGTATTCGGGAAGACCCGTCATTCCCGACCGCGCGGAAGCGCGAAGCGATCGGGAATCCATTTTACAAATTGAAACGTCGAAATGGATTCCCGCATTCGCGGGAATGACGATCTGTTCAATCGGCTTTCATCCCCCGTTCCTTGATGACCTTGCCGTACTTCTGGGCTTCGCGCTTCAGATGCGCCGAAAGCTCCTCCGGCGTGCTCGCGATCACCTCGAGCGCGCGGTCGGCGAAGCGCTCTTTCTGCTCGGGCGTGCGGAAGGTCGCGCGGATCTTGTCGTTGAGCAGCGCGATCGCCGCAGGCGGTGTCGCCCTGGGCGCGACCAGCGCGTGCCACGTGGTGAACTCGTAACCCGGCACGCCCGCTTCGGCGATCGTCGGGACGTCGGGCAGCACCTTCTGCCGTGTCGTCGTGGTCACGCCGAGCGCGCGCAGGCGCTTGGAGAGCACGTGCGGATAGGTCTCGCTGACGCTGGTGAAGGTGATCTGCGTCTCGCCGCTCATCGTCGCGATCACCGCCGGCCCGCCGCCCTTGAACTGCACCGCGACCAGATCGGTCTTGGCGAGATAGTTGAAGAGCTCGCCCGAGATGTGCGGGTTGGTGGCGACGCCGGCCGAGCCGTAGTTGAGCTTCCCGGGATTGGCTTTCGCCAGCGCGATCAGCTCCTTCACGTTCTTCACCGGCAGCGACGGGTGCACCGTCAGGACCGACGACGATCCGCAGATGAGCGATATCGGCGCGAAGTCGTTGACCGGATCGTACGGGACGCGGCTGTAGAGGAACTGGTTGGTGACGAACGGCAGCGTGTTGATGAGCAGCGTATAGCCGTCGGGCGCCGCGTTCTTGACCACTTCGCTGCCGATGTTGCCCGACGCGCCCGAGCGATTGTCGACCACCACCTGCTGCCCGAGCGGTTTCGCGAGGTCGTTGGCGAGCAGGCGCGCGACGAGGTCGACGCTGCCGCCGGGCGGGAAAGGCGAGACGATGCGGATCGGTTTCGCCGGATAGGTCTGTGCGAACAGCGCGCCGCTGAAGGCGAGCGCGCAGGCGGCGCTCGCGGCGATACCTCTTCTTCGCATGCTTTCTCCTCCGTTATCGGGCTAGTCCCAGCCCATCTGATGGCCCGAGACGAGCCTCATGTCGATCTTCTTGATGCCGGCGATGCGCTTCACCGCGGCGTAGGCGTCCTTCACGACCTGCGGCGTGCCGACGATGCCGACGATGGCGACCGTGCCGCGCTCGGCTTCGACCTTCGTGTTCGGCAGGTCGACATCCTTCATCTTCGCGAGCGCCGCGCGCACCGCGGCGACGAGCGCTTCGTCGGGAACGTCGACCGCCGCACGCTCGCGCTCGAGCGTCGCTTCGGCGGTGCGGTACTCGGCTTCGGACAGCTTGCCGTCGCGGTTCGCGTCGAAGCGCGCGAAGTGCCTGGCGAGCACGGCATCGGCGGCGACCTCGTTGCGGGAAAGGCCGCCGTCGAAATCGCGGTCGAGCGCGATGAAATCGGCGTCGGTGATGCCGAGCGCGTCGTAGCGCGCGGCGTCCTTGAGGACGGTCGGCTCGATCCCCGCCGCGCCGATCATGTAGTCGACGATCGCCTTGATCTCCGCGTCGGAGAGATCGTCGTGGCCGCCTTTGGCCATCATCGCGGTGTTGGGGATACCCTTGATCGCGTTGCGATAGATCGTCGAGATACCGGGCCGTATGCGCGCGGTCCACTCCGCCTTGTCGCCGACCTTGGGCGCGCCGTTGATGCCCGGCAGGTGGCACACCGCGCAGTTCTTCATGTAGCTCTCTTCGAACGAGGCGCCGCCGGCGAGGGAGCTCGAGGTGAGAAGCAGCGCGGCGAGTGCGTGTCGCATGGAGTGACGGCCTTGTCCGTGACGGACGTAGAATAGCCCAAGCTTTCCCATCCCTTCATCACCTCATCACTTCATCACCCCAGATATGGATACTGCGACCGCCACACTCACGCGCTACAGGATGTACATCGGAGGCGAATGGGTCGACGCCGCCTCCGGCGCGACTTTCGAATCGTCCAACCCCTATACCGGCAAGCCGTGGGCGCTGATCCCGCGCGCGGGCGCCGAAGACGTCGACCGCGCGGTCAAGGCCGCGCACAAGGCGTTCAGCGAAGGGCCGTGGCCGAAGATGACCGCGACCCAGCGCGGCGCGCTGCTGCGCAAGCTCGGCGACCTCATCGCGCCGCAGGCGCGGCATCTCGCCGAGGTCGAGGTGCGCGACAACGGCAAACTCATCTCCGAGATGGGCGCGCAGACGCAGTACATGGCGCAGTGGTACTACTACTTCGGCGGTCTCGCGGACAAGGTCGAAGGCGCGGTGCTGCCGACCGACAAGCCCGACACGTTCAACTACACGCGGCTCGAGCCGCTCGGCGTGGTCGCGGCGCTCGTGCCGTGGAACTCGCCGCTGCTGCTGACGGCATGGAAGGTCGCGCCGGCGCTCGCCGCGGGCAACACGGTGGTGATCAAGCCTTCCGAGTTCACGTCGGCTTCGCTGCTGGAGTTCATGAAGCTCGTGGAGGAAGCGGGCTTTCCGCCGGGTGTGATCAACGTCGTCACCGGTTTCGGTCCCGAGAGCGGCGCCCCGCTCGTCGAGCATCCGCTGGTCGCCAAGATCACCTTCACCGGCTCGGACGCGACCGGCCAGCGCATCTACGAATCGGCGGCGAAAGGGCTGAAGCGCGTCAGCCTGGAGCTCGGCGGCAAGTCGCCCAACATCGTCTTCGAGGACGCGGAGATCGACAACGCGGTGAAAGGCGCGATCTCGGGCATCTTCGCGGCGACGGGGCAGACGTGCATCGCGGGCTCGCGGCTGCTGGTGCAGCGCTCGATCCACGACGAATTCGTCGAGAAGCTCGTCGCTTTCGCGAAGACCGCGAAGATGGGCGATCCGATGAGCGCCGATACGCAGGTGGGCCCGATCACCACGCCGCCGCAGTACCAGAAGGTGCTGCAGTACATCGATGTCGCGAAGGGCGAGGGCGCCAACGCCGCGCTTGGCGGCGCCAAGGCGACCGGCCTCGGCGACGGCTGGTTCGTGCAGCCCACGATCTTCACCGGCGTGAACAACCAGATGCGCATCGCGCAGGAAGAGGTGTTCGGGCCGGTGCTGTCGGTGATCCCGTTCGAGGACGACGAAGACGCGCTGCGCATCGGCAACGGCGTGGTCTACGGCCTCGCCGCGGGCGTGTGGACCCAGAACATCAAGCGTGCGCTGACGATGGCGAACCGGCTGCAGGCCGGCACGGTGTGGGTGAACACCTATCGCGCGGTCAGCTTCATGTCGCCGTTCGGCGGTTACAAGCGCAGCGGCATCGGCCGCGAGAGCGGACAGGAGATGATCAAGGAATACCTCCAGACCAAGAGCGTCTGGATCTCGACGGCGACGGAGGTGCCGAATCCGTTCGTGATGCGGTGATGAAGTGATGGGGTGATGCCACCTCGTCATTCCCGCGAAGGCGGGAATCCATTTTGACGTTCGGGCTTCAAAAATGGATTCCCGATCGGTCCCGCTGGCGCGGTTCGGGAATGACGTACGACGGTCAAACCCCGATTCGCAGCTCTTTGCGCATATCCGCGATCGCCTGGTTCTTGGTGCGCCTGATCCAGCGCTTGCGCACGCCGATCGCTTCGTTCTCGACTTCCGGCACGACTTTCATCGCGACGAAGACCGGTCCCGGTCCGTTCATGATCTCGGGCAGCGCCTTGCCGAACGCTTCGAGCTCGGTGAAGGCGTAGGCGCGCGGGTAGCCCGCGCCTTTCGCGATGAGGTCGTACTGGACGTTCTTCGCGTTCGGCACCGGCTGGCCGCCCGTCGTGCCGTAGCACTCGTTGTCGAGCATGAAGTGATAGAAGTTCGCCGGCTTCTGTTCGGCGACCGTCATCAAGACGCTGAGACTCATCTGCAGATCGCCTTCGGAATCGATCAGCACGACCCTGCGCTTCGGCAGCGCCATCGCCAGGCCCAGCGCGAAGCCGCAGTGTCCGCCCATCGCGGGATCGCCGAGCGGCACGTCCATCGGGCCTTCGCTGATGTTGATCCAGTGGCGCCCGCCGCGGCCGGGGACGACGATGGCGTCGCCGCGATATTTGGCGAAGAGCTCGAGCGCGTCTTTGGTGTTGAACATTCTCCCGTCCCCCCTTATTTCGCCACGAAGCCGTGGTACTCGTCGCCGACGAGCACGGCGACCGGCCGGTTGGTCTTCTTCGCCTCTTCGAACGCGACGTCGATGCGCGGCGCGTCGGCATCGCTCTCGATGAGGTAGTAGTTGATGTTGAATGCGTTGAGGAAGCGCTCGGTGTAGACCGCCGCGGTGTCGGTGGTCACGCCGTGACGCGTCCAGCCGCGCAGGCCCACCATCAGCACGACCGGGATGTCGAGGCCGAGCAGCCAGCCGCGGATCGAATCGCCCGACTCCATCAAGCCGGTGTTCTGGATGAGGATCAGCGGCTTCGCGCCGCCGGCGTGCAGACCCGCGGCGATCGAAGCGGCGAGGCCTTCGCGCGGAACCGCGACGAGCGTCAGCGTCGGCTCGGCTTTCATCAGCAGGTAGAGCCAGTTCGTCTCGCTGTCGGGCAGCCACACGACGTGCGTCACGCCGTGCTTCTTCATCTCGCGCAGGACGGTTTCGGGACTGAGGTGCGTTGCTACGACGGTGTCGTTCATTTCCCCTCCTTTAATGGGGTCAGGTCCACATTTCGGCGAAATGTGGACCTGACCCCGATTTACGCAAACATGTACTGACCGCCATTGATGTGCAAAGTCTGGCCGGTGATGAAGCCGCCGCCGGGACCGCAGAGAAAGCGCACGGCCGCGGCGATCTCGTCGGGCTCGCCCCAGCGCCCCAGCGGAATCTTGCCCTTGGGCGCATCCTTGGGCGGGCGGTAAGCGGGCCGCGTGGTGTTCATGTTGCCGGGCGACACGCAATTGACGCGGATGTTGTGCTCCGCCAGCTCTTTCGCCAGCGCGCGCGTGAGGCCGACGAGTCCGTTCTTGGCCGCCGAGCTGCTCGCCTTGCCGACCGCGCCGGAGAGCGCGTTGTCGCCGCCGAGGGTGATGATGTTCCCGCCGCGCGAATCGATCATCGACGGCAGCACCGCCTTGATGCAGTGGAACGAGCCGTCGAGCGAGATGCTCATGATCTCGCGCCACTGCTCGAACGTCATGTCCCTGAACGGGGTCTCACGCCGGATCGATGCGTTGAGCACGAGGATGTCGATGCGGCCGAAGCGCTTCAGCACGCCGTCGACCATCTCCTTCACCGCGGCCGCGTCGGCGACGTCGGCCATGCAGGTCTGCGCCTTGCTGCCCGCGCCGCGGATCCGCTCGACCACCGCGTCGGCCTGCTCGCGCGAGCTTCGGGTATTGACCGCGACCGCGCAGCCCGCGTCAGCGAGCGCGAGCGAGATCGAGCGTCCGATGTTGAGCGCGCCGCCCGTGACGAGCGCAACCTTACCCTCGAGCTCCCCCATATCTTTTCCCAATCCGGCGATTCCGGTCGATGGTAGCAGACCCGGGCGTGGCTTATTTCTCGGAGCCTAAGCAGCAAAGGACTGTCCCCGTCCCGGGGTTGTAATAGACTAGTCCGGTTAGCGTCCTGGCGCGCTCCGAAGGGGGGTAGTCGTGAAGATCCTGATCGTTGACGATCATCCGCTCATACGCGAAGCGATGCGCTCGGTGTTGAAGCAGCTCGACGACGCCATACAGGTCCTCGAAGCCGGCACGTGCGAGGAGGCGCTGACCGCCGCGTCACGCGAGCCCGACCTCGCCCTCATACTCCTCGACCTGCGTCTCCCCGGCACGAGCGGCCTCGACGGGCTGCAGGTGCTGCGCGAGCGCTATCCGAACGTCCCCGTCGTCGTGCTGTCGGCTTCCGAAGACCGCGGTGAAGTGATGCGCGCGCTCGATCTGGGCGCGATGGGCTTCATACCGAAGACCCAGCCGAGCGGCGTGATGATCGGCGCGCTGAAGGTGGTGCTGTCCGGCGGCGTCTATCTGCCGGCGGACGTCATGTCGCAGGCGGAAGCCGCGCCCGCGGCGCAGCCGCAGGAAGACGAAGGCGTGTACGACCCGAAGACGCAGGGCGCCGAGCTCGGGCTCACGCCGAGACAGGCCGAAGTGCTGTCGCTGCTGATCCAGGGCAAGCCCAACAAGCTCATCTGCCGCGAGCTCAACCTCGCCGAAGGCACGGTCAAGATCCACGTCGCGGCGATCCTGAAAGCGCTCGGCGTCATGAACCGCACGCAGGCGGTGGTGGCGGTGAGCCGGATGGGATTGAAGCTCGGTCCGCTGCGCCCGCGTCCCGGGACTCAGCCGCCCGGCGGGCCCAACGGCGGCTCGCCTTCATCCGCTCGCGCCGTTCGCCAGTAGCCGGTCGCGCGCGCCGATCCCGGCCGCGCGGCCGCTCGCGAAGCACGCCGTCAGCAGATAGCCGCCGGTCGGCGCCTCCCAGTCGAGCATCTCTCCCGCGCAGAAAACGCCCGGCAGCACTTTCAGCATGAGGCGCTCGTCGAGCGCTTCGAACGGCACACCCCCGCCAGTGCTGATCGCCTCCGCCAGCGGTCGCGCCCGCGCGAGCGTGAGCGGCAGGCGCTTGATCGCCGCGGCGAGCGTCTCCGGACGCGCGATCTCTTCGGCGGACAACACCTCGCGCAAGAGACCGATCTTCACGCCTTTCATGCCCGTGCGGCTCTGGACGTGGCTCGACAGCGAGCGCGAGCCGCGAGGCTTCGATAGCGCATCGACCAGGCGCGCTTCGGTCCGGCCGGGGGCGAGGTCCAGCGCCAGCGTCGCACGGCCGTCCGCTTCGATCGCGTCGCGCAGCCGGTCCGACAGCGCATAGACGAGGCCGCCTTCGACACCGCTCGCGGTGACGACGAATTCGCCCTGACGCGACGCGTCGCCGGCCGACGCCGCGACGGCCTTCACCGGCGCGCCGGCGTGACGCGCCTTGAAATGATCGCTCCAGTCGACGTCGAAGCCGCAGTTGGCGGGTTTCAGCGGTGCGAGCGCGACGCCGCGCTCGCCGAGGATGCGCACCCAATCCGCGTCGGAGCCGAGCTGAGGCCAGCTTCCGCCGCCGAGCGCGAGCACGACCGCGCCGGCGCGCACGTGCTTCCCGCCTTGCGGCGTCTCGAATGCGAGCTCGCCGTCATCGTTCCAGCCCAGCCAGCGATGGCGCACGTGGATGCGCACGCCGGATTCGCGCAGGCGGTGCAGCCACGCGCGCAGGAGCGGCGCGGCTTTCATCTCGTGCGGAAAGACGCGGCCGGAAGTGCCGACGAAAGTTTCGATGCCGAGGCCGTGGACCCATGCGCGGAGGTCTTCCGCACCGAAACCGGCGAGCAGCGGCTCGAGCGCCGCGCGGCGCGCGCCGTAGCGCGACAGGAAGGCTGCGCGCGGCTCGCTGTGCGTGAGGTTGAGCCCGCCCTTGCCGGCCATGAGGAGCTTGCGCCCGACCGAAGGCATGCGCTCGTAGACGTCGACCTGGATGCCCGCGGTTGCGAGGACCTCCGCGGCCATCAATCCCGCGGGTCCTGCTCCAATCACTGCTATCGATTTCAAAAGCATTGACCGCAAAGGACGCAAAGGACGCAAAGGAAAAAGAAACGTCATTCCCGACCCGCGACAGCGGAAAGGATCGGGAATCCATTTCAAGAAGCTTTCAGATCGATTCCCGCCTGCGCGGGAATGACGATGGTTCTAAACCTTGGCGTCCTTTGCGTCCTTGGCGGTTAAAAAGTCTTTAGAATGCGGGCTCCCGTTCGACTTTCGCCGCAGATCCGCAGCGGCAACCGCATGAGCTCCCGCGAATTTCCCGACCTCACGCGCCTCATGGCGCCGCGAGCGGTCGCTATTGTAGGCGCGACCGACGACACCACGCGCTTCGGCGGCCGCCTGATGCGCCAGATGCTGAAGTTCGGCTACGCGGGCCGCATGCTGCCCGTGAATCCGAAGCGCGACGAGATCTTCAGCCTGCCGTGCTTCAAATCGGTCGCCGCGCTGCCCGAGGCGCCGGATCACGTCGGCCTCATCGTTCCCACCAAGCAGGTACTGCCGGTGCTGCGCGAGTGCCACGCGACCGGCATTCGGTTCGCCACCGTCTTCAGCGCAGGTTTCGCCGAGACCGGCACGGCCGAAGGCCGCGCGATGCAGGACGAGATCTCCGCCTTCGCGCGCGAGAGCGGCATGCGCGTGATGGGGCCGAACTGCTACGGCGTCATCAACTTCAACGATCACTTCGCGATCACCGCGAGCGCGAGCCTGTCGCCCGGGATGGCGAAGCGCGGCAACATCGCCGTGGTCAGCCAGAGCGGCGGCTTCGGCACCGTGAACGTGATGTGGCGCGCGATGCAGGCGGGCCTCTCGATCAATTTCTCGGCGAGCACCGGCAACGAAGCCGATCTCGACGCGGCCGACTTCGCGCACTGGATGGTCGAGCACGAATCGACCGAAGTGCTGCTGATGGCGCTGGAAGCGGTGAAGGACGGCACGCGCTTCATCGCGCTCGCCGAGCGCGCCGCGGCGCTCGAGAAGCCCATCGTCGTGCTCAAGTTCGGCCGCACCGCGACCGGCAGCCGCGCCGCGGCGTCGCACACCGGCGCGATGACCGGCGCCGACGAAGTGTTCGACGCGGTGTGCAGGCAGTACGGCCTCATCCGCGTGCAGGATTCCAAGGACCTTTACGAGACCGCGATCGCGCTGCGCGGCAGGCGGCTGCCGAAAGGCCGCCGCATCGCTTCGATGTCGCTCTCGGGCGGCAACGTGGTGCAGATGGCCGACGTCGGCGAAGCGCTGGGTCTCGAATGGGCCCCGTTCAGCGACGCGACGCAGGCAGAAGTGCAAAAGCTCCTGCCGGGCTACGGCACGCTCGCCAACCCCACCGATCTCACGTCGCTCGCGAGCGGACAGCGCGACATCGTGAAGCGCGCGCTCGAGACGATCGCGGCGGATGCGAACATCGACATCCTCGCGCCGGCGTTCACGTTCCCGCGCCGCGCCGAGCTCGCGCAGTCGATGGAGCTCGCGGCGAGCTGCGGCAAGCCGGTGTTCGTGCTGGTGTCGGGCATGTGCCTCGACGAGCCCGAATTCACGGTCGAGAAGATCGTCGAGCAGGGCGTGCCGGCGTATCGGGATCTCGTGCCGTGCCTGACGGCGGTGCGGGCGGCGGCGGGGTACCGGGAATTCCTCGATCGATTCAAAGAGAGGAACCCCACCCCCCTCCCGGCCTCCCCCCTGAGGGGGGAGGAGAAAGACATGGCCTCCCCGCTGAGGGGGGAGGAGAAAAACATTCCCTCGCCCTCAGGGGGAGGGTCAGGGTGGGGGTGGGGTTCAACCACGTCCCTCACCGAACGCGAATCGAAAGAGCTGCTCGCAACCTACGGCATCCCCGTCACCCGCGAGCGCCTCGCGCGCACCGCCGACGAAGCGGTGGCGCTCGCGAACGAGCTCGGCATGCCGGTCGCCCTCAAGATCGAATCGCCCGACATCGCGCACAAGACCGAAGCGGGCGGCATCCGGCTGGGGCTCGCGACCGCAGGTCGGGTGCGCACCGCGTACGACGAGATCGTCGCCTCGGCCCGCGCGTACGCAGCGGATGCGAGGATCAACGGCGTGCTCGTGCAGGAGATGGCGCCGCGCGGGCTGGAGATGATCGTCGGCGTGACGACCGATCCCCATTTCGGCCCGGTGATCGCGGTGGGGCTGGGCGGCATCCACGTCGAGGTGCTGCGCGACGTCGCCTATCGTATCGCGCCGGTCGACGACGCCGAGGCGCGCCTCATGCTGAAGGAGCTGAGAGCCTACAAGCTGCTCGAAGGCGTGCGCGGGCAGCCGCCGCGCGACCTGGACGCGCTGTGCGACGCGATCGTGCGTCTTTCATGGCTCGCGTTTGAAAACCGTGATGAAATCGCCGAAATCGACGTCAACCCCCTGGTCGCCCTGGAGCGCGGTGTGCTCGCGCTCGACGCGCTGGTCGTAACGAAGAAATCAGGAGCTTCGCAATGATCGAAATCCACGAGAAACCCGCCGCCGGCTCGGCCATCCGCCTTCACGACAACGACAACGTCGTCATCGCGCGCACCGACCTGCCGATCGGCGCGAAGCTGGAGAGCGAAGGCCTGACACTGAAGAGTCAGGTGCAGGCCGGTCACAAGATCGCCGCACGCCCGATCAGCAAGGGCGAGCCCATCCTCAAATACAACGTGACCATCGGCTTCGCCGCGCAGGACATCGCGCCGGGGACGTTCGTGCACTCGCACAACATGGAGTTCCGCGAGTTCGATCGCGACTACGCCCACGCGTCCGAATACAAGCCGGTCGACATGATTCCCGAAGCGGAGCGCGCGAGCTTCATGGGCATCGTGCGCGACAACGGCCAGGTCGGCACGCGCAACTACATCGGCGTGCTCTCCAGCGTGAACTGCTCGGCGACGGTGGTGAACAAGATCGCCGAATACTTCACCCAAGAGCGCCTCGCGGAGTATCCGAACATCGACGGTGTGGTCGCGTTCGCGCACGGCACCGGCTGCGGCATGGAGATGACCGGCGAGCCGATGGACCTGCTCCGGCGCACGATGGCCGGCTACGCGACGCACGCGAACATCGCCGGCGCGCTCATCGTCGGCCTCGGCTGCGAGCGCAACCAGATCAAGGGTCTCATGCAGGAGCAGAAGCTCGAAGTGAGCGATCGGCTGCAGACCCTCGTCATGCAGGAAGTCGGCGGCACGCGAAAGACGATCGAAGCGGGCATCGAAGCGGTGAAAGCGATGCTGCCGGCGGCGAACCGCGTCACGCGCACGCGCGTGCCGGCGAGCCACATCACCGTGGGCCTGCAGTGCGGCGGCTCGGACGGTTTCTCGGCGATCACCGCGAATCCGGCGCTCGGCGCCGCGGTCGATCTGCTGGTGCGTCACGGCGGCACCGGCATCCTTTCCGAGACCCCCGAGATCTACGGCGTCGAGCACACGCTCACGCGCCGCGCGCGCTCGCGCGAAGTCGGCGAGAAGCTGATCGAGCGTATCCGCTGGTGGAAGGACGAATACACGCCCGGCCGCGACGCTCAGATCAACGGCCGCGTCTCGCCCGGCAACCAGCACGGCGGTCTCGCCAACATCTTCGAGAAGTCGCTGGGCTCGTCGATGAAAGGCGGCACCGGCCCGCTGATGGAGGTGTATCGGTACGCCGAGCCGGTGCGGCAGAAAGGCTTCGTCTTCATGGACACGCCCGGCTTCGACCCGTGCTCCGCCACCGGCCAGATCGCCGGCGGTGCGAATCTCGTCGCTTTCACCACCGGCCGCGGCTCGTGCTACGGCGCGAAGCCCGTGCCGTCCATCAAGCTCGCGACCAACACGCCGATGTTCCTGCGCATGGAAGAGGACATGGACGTGAACTGCGGCACCATCCTCGACGGCACGTCGACGGTGCAGGAGATGGGCCGCATCATCTTCGAGTACCTGCTCGCGGTCGCGTCGGGCGAGCCTTCCAAGTCCGAGCTCCTGGGGCTGGGAGACCACGAGTTTGTCCCCTGGAATATCGGCATCGTGAGTTAACAGCAAAAGCATCAACACGGAGGGCACGGAGGAAGGCACGGAGGGCACGGAGGAACGACAAATGCGTCATCGCGAGGCGTCTCCGGCAGGAACGCCGTGGCGATCTCGTGCGCACGTTACGGACGTTCCGGGATTGCTTCGTCGCGTTGCTCCTCGCAATGACATCGTTGGTTTTCCTCCGTGTCCTCCGTGCTCCTCCGTGCCCTCCGTGTTCAAGCTTCTTGTTTTCCCTGTCTGAAGAATCGATGTCGCAACACGTAATCCTCGTCACCCACACCCAACTCTCCGACGCAGCAAAACAACTGATGGCCGACCGCGGCGCCCGCGCGGTCTACATGACGCCGCCGGTCACCGAAGACAAGCTCATCGACGCGATCGACCGCGACAGCATCGCGGGCGTGCTCATGCGCATGTCGCCGCCGTTCACCCGCCGGGTCATCGCAGCCGCACCGACGATGAGGATCATCGTCAAGCACGGCGCGGGCGTGGACACGGTCGATCTCGACGCGGCGACCGAGCACGGCGTGATCGCGGCGACCACGGGCGACGCGAACGCCGCCCCGGTCGCGGAGTGGGCGATCGCGGCGATGATGAGCCTCGCGCGCGACATTCCGCGCCTCGATCGCGAGCTTCGCGCCGGCGGCTGGGCGAAGGGCGCGTATGCCGGCCACGAGTTCCGCGGCCGCACGCTGGGCGTGATCGGTTACGGCGCGATCGGCCGCCGCGTGGCGGAGACGGCGCGCGCGCTCGGCGTGAACGTCGTGGCGTATTCGCGCAGCCAAAAGCGATCGGTGGACGGCGTGCGCTGGGAGACCGATCTCGATCGCCTGCTGTCGAGCGTCGACATCCTGAGCCTGCACTGTCCTCTCACCGACGGGACCCGGCATCTCATCGGGAAGCGCGAGCTCCGGCTCATGAAACCGACGGCGATACTGGTCAACACGTCACGCGGTCCGGTGGTCGACGAAGCGGCCCTGACGCAGGCGCTCACCGACGGCACGATCGCCGCCGCGGCGCTCGATGTCTTCGCGCAGGAGCCGACGCCGAAAGACAACCCGCTGCTCGACCTGCCGAACGTGATCGTCTCGCCTCACGTCTCGGCGATGACCGAGGAAGCGATGACGCGCATGGGCCTCTCGACGGTGAACCAGATCCTCGATTACCTCGAGCATGGCGCCGTGATCCGCGAGAACGTCGCGAATCCGGCGGTGCTGGAGAGGTTTGTAAAACACCCGTCATTCCCGAACCGGGCCAGCGGGGCTGTCGGGAATCCGGTTTGATCTTTACGGTTTGAAACATGGATTCCCGCCGGCGCGGGAACGACGGCATCACTGCACGTCGATCCGCCGCTCCGCGACGATCTTCTGCCACTTGCGGATCTCGCCGTCGACTTTGCGGGCCATCTCTTCGGGCGTGCTCGGCTGGACGTTGTTGCCCATGTCGGTGACGCGCTTGCGGATGTCCGGCTGCTCGAGGACGGCATGGATCTCGCGGTTCAGGCGCATCACCACCGCCCGCGGCGTCGCCCGCGGCGCGCCGATGCCGTTGAACGAAGTGACTTCGTAGCCCGGGACCGTCTGCGCGAGCGTCGGCACGCCGGGGAACTGCGGCGCGGGCGTGAGCGACGTGACCGCGAGCGCGCGCATGCGCTTCGCTTCAACCTGCGGATACGCGCTCGTCGTCGTGGTGAAGATGACGTCGAGCCGTCCGGCGATCAGCTCGTTGTTCGGCTCCGCGCCGCCTTTGAACGGCACGTGCGTCATCTCGGTTCCGGTCATCGCGCAGAACAGTTCGGCCGCGAGGTGGAACACCGAGCCGGTGCCGACCGAGCCGTAGACGAGCTTGCGCGGGTTCTTCTTCGCCGCCGCGATGAGGTCGCTCACGTTCTGCATCGGCGAGTCGTGCTTCACGACGACGACGAACGGGTACGTCAGCACGAGCGATATCCACGCGAAGTCGCGCACCGGGTCGTACGGGAGGTTCTTCGTCACCGCCGAATGCGCGGTGAACGCGCCGCTGATGAAGAGCAGGGTGTGGCCGTCGGGCGTCGCCTTGGAGACGAACGAGGTGCCGATCAGCCCGCCCGCGCCGGGCCGATTCTCGACGATGACGTTCTGGCCGAGCCGCTCGGCGAGCCGCGGCGCGATGAGGCGGCCGACGGTATCGGTGCTGCCGCCGGCGGCGAACGGCGACACGAGGCGGATGGGACGCGGCGCGGGATACGATTCGGCAGCTACTGCATGGCCGGAGCCCAGTATCGCTCCGCAAAACACGCCCCCTGCAATGCGAGCGCCTCGCGATTGCTTCGTCACTGCGTTCCTCGCAATGACCCGCAACGGTCATCGCGAGGCGGCGAAGCCGCCGTGGCGATCTCGTGGCGCACGCTTACGCGAGCGCCGGCGTGACGCGCCGCCGTTTGGCAGTCGCTTCCGCGATGCGCTTCTGGATGTCCGCGCGCCACTCGGCGCCGGTCTTGAAACCGGGCATGGTGCGGACGGTCTTCTCGATCGTCGCCCACAGCTCGTCGTCGGGCAGCGAGAGGTCGATCTCCAGGCGGCACGGCTGCGGCACGTACCACGGCGTGTCGATCAGGAGCTCGACGCGATTCTTCTCCGGATCGTGCAGGTACACCGACAACGTGTTGCCGTGGAGGACCGGTCCGAGCTCGGTCGCGTCCTCGTGCTCGATGCCGCGCCGCAGCTCGCGCAGCGTATCGAGGCTGTCGACGCGGAACGAAAGCTGGTTGACGATGTTGTAGTTGAGATCGGCGGGCCGCCCGCTCGCGAGCACGACCTGGTGGTGCTCGCGCGGGTCGCGCGTCATGAACACGATCTCGCCGCGGCCGCCCGAGAGCTCGCCGCGATCGCTGATCGCGAAGCCGAGGAAGCCCGAATAGAAGTCGACCATCTTCGGCATGTCGGTGACGTAGACGCCGACGTGGCTCAAGGTGAGGTGATAGGACATGAAGTGCTCCGAAGACCTGGTGTCATCACCGCGCAGGTGACGTGAAAGCGTCATTCCCGCGAAGGCGGGAATCCATTTTTCAATCGGTCCTCAACGTCAAAATGGATCCCCGCCTGCGCGGGGATGACGGGTAAATACGCTACGGCTACGCCTTTGCGTATTTACCCGTCAGCTGCGGCGTCGTCGGCGGATCGAGCTTCTTGTTCTGCCGGTCGAGCCGCGTCTCGCGGCCCCACGTGCGCTTGAGGTCGTCCTTCACCTTGAACTTGAGGCGTCCCAGCTTCTCGGTCTCGATCTCGACCGTGTCGCCGTCCTGGAAAGCCGACAGGCCGCGATGGTTGGTGCCGGTCGCGAGGATGTCGCCGGCCTCGATGGTATGGATAGCGCTCACCCACTCGATGCAGCGCGGGATCTTGTGCGCCATGTCGTCGGTGTTGAAGTTCTGCTTGATCTCGCCGTTCACCCACAGCTTGACCTGGAGCTTGTGCGGATCGGGAATCTCGTCGGCGGTGACGATGCACGGTCCGATCGGGCAGAAGGTCTCGCGCGACTTCATCTGATAGAAGGTGTTGCCCGACGGCGGCAGGCCGCGCGCCGAGCCGTCGATGAAGTTCATGTAGCCGAAGATGTAGCTCATCGCGTCGGCCGCCTTGACGTTGGTCGCGCGCTTGCCGATGACCAGCGCGACTTCGGCTTCGCCTTCGAAGATCGTCGCCGGCACGTCGGGCAGCACCATGGTGTCGCCGTCGCCGATGACGCTGCTCGGGCTCTTGTGGAAGGCGTTGATCGGCGCCGGCGCCTCGCGCGTGCCGTCCTCCATGTAGTTCACCGCCATGCAGTCGATGTTGTGCGGCTTGGGCAGCGGCGGGCGGATGCGCACGTCGGAGAGCGGCACGCCTTTGCCTTCGGAGGCGGCTTTCTCGAGCTTGGGCCGGAACTCCTCGAAGCGCTCGATCAAACCTCGCATGAGGTCCTGCGGCGTAAGGCGCGGGATGTCCTTCACCGCGTCCATCACGTCCACGATCGCGTCGCCTTTGATGACGCCGAGCCGGAAATCGTTGAACAGAGCGAGCTTCATATCCCCTCCTTTTGAGCCGTTCGAGTGTGCGGCTATTGAAACACCCGCGCGGCGGGTTGTCATCGCCGCCCCGGGCTGGATATGCATACAGGCCTGCGCCATAATGCGCGCATGACGACCGTCCTCGAAGCGCCTCCCGCGAAAAGCTGGCTCGACAGCCTCAACCCCGCGCAGCGCGCCGCCGCGACTCACGGCGCGCCCGCCGACAAAGGCGCCTGGACCGCGGGTCCACTCCTCGTCATCGCGGGGGCGGGCACCGGCAAGACCAACACGCTCGCGCACCGCGTCGCGCACCTGATCCTCAACGGAGTCGCGCCCGAACGCCTGCTGCTGCTGACGTTCTCGCGGCGCGCCGCGCACGAGATGATCCGCCGCGCGCGGCGCATCGTCGCCCGGGCGACCGCGCGCGCGGAGGACGACGACGCGCTCGCGCCCGGCCTCGCGCGTCTCACGTGGGCGGGCACGTTCCATTCGGTCGCCAACCGGCTGCTCCGCAAGTACGCGGCGAACGTCGGCCTGCAGCCCGCGTTCAGCGTGATCGACCGCGGCGATTCGGCCGACCTCATGGACCTCGCGCGCCAGGAGCTCGGATTCTCCTCGAAGGACAAGCGCTTCCCGCGCAAGGACACGTGCCTCGCGATCTACTCGCACTGCGTGAACACGCGCGGCGCGCTGGAGCGCACGCTCGCGGACGTGTACCCGTGGTGCGCGCAGTGGCACGCCGAGCTGAAGCAGCTCTTCCGGCGCTACGTCGAAATGAAGCTCGCGATAGCCGTGCTCGACTTCGACGATCTGCTGCTCTACTGGCACGCGCTCATGCAGGACCCGGCGCTCGCGGCCGACGTGGGCGCGCTCTTCGACCACGTGCTCGTCGACGAATACCAGGACACCAACACGCTGCAGGCGGAGATCCTGCACGCGCTCAAGCCCGACGGCGCGGGGGTGTGCGTGGTCGGCGACGACGCGCAGTCGATCTATTCGTTCCGCGCCGCGACGGTCGAGAACATCCTCGAGTTTCCCGAGCGCTACTCTCCGCCCGCGCGCATCGTCACGCTCGACGAGAACTATCGCTCGACGCAGGCGGTGCTCGATTCGGCCAACGCGCTGATCGCCGAAGCGTCGCGGCAGTATCAAAAGCGCTTGCAGTCTTCGCGCGGCGCGGGAGTGAAGCCGCGCTACGTCACCGTCCTCGACGAGCAGGCGCAGGCCGATTACGTGGTCGAGCGCGTGCTCGCGGCGCGCGAGCAGGGCGTTGCCCTGCGTAAACAGGCGGTGCTGTTCAGGAGCTCGCACCACAGCGACGTGCTCGAGCTCGAGCTGGTGAGGCGCAACATCCCTTACGTGAAATACGGCGGATTGAAGTTCCTCGAAGCGGCGCACGTGAAAGACCTGCTCGCGGTGATGCGCTGGGCGGATAACCCGATGAACCGCATCGCCGCATTCCGCGTGCTGCAATTGCTGCCCGGCGTCGGGCCGGCCGGCGCCGACAAGTGCGTGAAGAGCTTCGAGGCGTCGTCGTTCGACTGGGCCGCGCTCACGCGCTATCGCCTGCAGACCAACGACGTCGACGACTGGCGCGCGCTCGTGGACCTGCTGGTCGCGCTCGCGGCGCCCGAAGCGCCCTGGGCCGGGCAGGTGCAGCTCGCGCGCCAGTGGTACGAGCCGCACCTCCTGCGCATTTACGATGCCGCGACGCCGCGAGCGGCGGATCTCGAGCAGCTCGAGCGGATCTCGACGCAGTTCGCCACGCGCGAAGCGTTCCTCTCCGAGCTCACGCTCGATCCGCCGCGCGCCAGCGGCGATCTCGCCGGGACGCCGCTGCTCGACGAGGACTACCTCATCCTCTCGACGATCCATTCGGCGAAAGGGCAGGAGTGGGACAACGTGCACGTGCTGCACGTCACCGACGGCACCTTCCCGAACGAGTTCGCGACGGGCAAGGCGGAGCTGATCGAGGAGGAGCGGCGGCTGCTCTACGTCGCGATGACGCGCGCGAAGAACGAGCTCGATCTGGTCGCGCCGCTGCGCTATTACGTGACGCAGCAATCGCGCAGCGGGGACACTCACGTCTACGGCACGCGCTCGCGGTTTCTCACGGCGTCGGTGATGAAGTCGCTGGAGCCCGTGACATGGCCTGCGGCAGCCGCCGTCGTGCGCGAATCGGCCAGGGCGGAGCTGCCGCGCGTCGATGTTGCGGCGCGCCTCCGCAATCAGTGGGCCTGAGCTTCATTCGCGCGCGTGAAAAATTGTCACTTGTCAGCGCTCACATCGAGTAGCAGACTGGAATCGCTTCGTGACGCGCGCTCCATCGGCTTGCCGGAAGGAGGTCACGCCGCGAAGTTGAGGCAGTCGCCGATGTCTGGCGCCTGTCGTTCAACACTACCTTTCGGTAGATCGCGATGCGCCGTCCAGTGCCGCAAGGGCACCGGAACCCGTTAAAGGGTGTCATCGGCCACGCGTAGCAGCACCCAAACGCCGGGCCGCCGCAAGGCGCCCGGCGTTGCCATGTACACGGCTTGAAAAGCAAATTAACCGCAAAGGACGCAAAGGACGCAAAGGTTTACAGTGGTCAGCACGCACTCGAGCACGATGCTTCGCGGCACTCGAGCCCGTAAAGGCATTTGATTTGGCTTTCCTTTGCGTCCTTTGCGTCCTTTGCGGTTCAATGCTTTTGATTTTGACCTGATGTCAAGACTTGGCGATGGGCCGCGATGTGGCCACAATGCGCCGCAGCTTTTTTCGACGAACCGCCATCCGATGTCCGCGACGCAAACCCCCGCAGCAAACCTCAAGATCGTTCAACTCATCGCGCAGGAGCTCGGCGTCAGGCCGCAGCAGGTCGAAGCGGCGGTCGCGCTGCTCGACGAAGGCGCGACCGTGCCGTTCATCGCGCGCTATCGCAAGGAAGTGACCGGCAATCTCGACGACACCCAGCTGCGCACGCTCGAGGAGCGGCTGCTCTACCTGCGCGAGCTGGAGGAGCGCCGCGCCGCGGTGCTCGCGTCGATCGAGCAGCAGGGCAAGCTCACCGACGAGCTGCGTGCGCAGATCGAAGCGGCGACCACCAAGCAGGAAGTCGAAGACCTTTACCTGCCCTACAAGCCCAAGCGCCGCACCAAGGCGCAGATCGCGAAGGAGGCGGGGCTCGAGCCGCTCGCCGATGCGCTCTTCGGCACGCCTGCGCTCGACCCGCAAACCGAAGCCGCGAAGTACGTGAACGGCAAGCCGGCCGCCGACGGCGGCGTGCCGGACGTGAAGGCCGCGCTCGACGGCGCACGCGACATCCTTGCCGAGCGCTTCGCCGAGACCGCGGAGCTCCTCGCCAAGCTGCGCAAGCTGATGTGGGAGCAGGGCGTCGTCAAATCGAAAGTGGTCGAAGGCAAGGAGGCCGCGGAGGAAGAGAAATTCCGCGACTACTACGACTATGCCGAGACCATCCGCACGATCCCGTCGCACCGCGCGCTCGCGCTCTTCCGCGGACGCAATGCCGGCGTGCTCGCGCTCAACCTGCAATTGCCGGACGAGCTCGAAGCGCAGCAGCCCCATCCCTGCGAAGCATCGATCGCGGCTCACGTCGGCATCGAAAATCTCGGACGCGCCGCCGACAAGTGGCTCGCCGACACCGTGCGCTGGACGTGGCGCGTGAAAGCGTCGCTGTCGATCTCGAGCGAGCTCATGACGCAGTTGCGTGAAGCGGCGGAGACCGAAGCGATCCGTGTGTTCGGCCGCAATCTGCGCGAGTTGCTGCTCGCCGCGCCGGCCGGTCCCAAGGCGGTGCTCGGCATCGACCCCGGTATCCGCACCGGCTGCAAGATCGCGGTCGTCGACTCGACCGGCAAGCTCCTCGAGACAACGACTATTTACCCGCACGAGCCGCGGCGCGACTGGCAGGGCTCGCTCGCGGCGATCGCGACGCTCGCGGTCAAGCATGGCGTTCAGCTCGTCGCGATCGGCAACGGCACCGCGAGCCGCGAGACCGACAAGCTCGCCGCCGAAGCGATCAAGCTCGTCGCAGCGAAAAAGCCCGAGCAGCAGATCGCCAAGGTGGTGGTGTCGGAAGCGGGCGCGTCGGTGTACTCCGCGTCCGAGTTCGCGGCGAAGGAATTCCCGGAGCTGGACGTAAGCTTGCGCGGCGCGGTGTCGATCGCGCGCAGGCTGCAGGACCCGCTGGCGGAGCTGGTGAAGATCGAGCCCAAGGCGATCGGCGTCGGCCAGTACCAGCACGACGTGAACCAGCGCGCGCTCGCGCGCACGCTCGACGCGACGGTCGAGGACTGCGTGAACGCCGTGGGCGTGGACGTCAACACCGCGTCGGCGCCGCTGCTCGCGCGTATCTCCGGACTCAATTCGACGCTCGCCAGGAACCTCGTCGAGTACCGCGACGCGAACGGCGCGTTCCCCAACCGCGCGGCGCTCACCAAGATCCCGCGCTTCGGCGCCAAGACGTTCGAGCAGGCCGCGGGGTTCCTGCGCATCAACGCCGGCGACAACCCGCTCGATCGCTCGTCGGTGCACCCCGAAGCCTATCCGGTGGTCGAGCGCATCCTCGCCAAGCTGGCCAGGCCGATCGCGGAAGTGATGGGGCGCGGTGAAGTGCTGCGCAACCTCGCCGCGTCCGAGTTCACCGACGAGAAGTTCGGCGTGCCGACGGTGCGCGACATCCTCGCCGAGCTCGAGAAGCCCGGCCGCGACCCGCGTCCGGCGTTCAAGACCGCGGTCTTCAGGGAAGGCATCGAGAAGGTGTCGGACCTTCAGGCGGGGATGCTGCTCGAAGGCGTGGTGACGAACGTTGCGGCCTTCGGCGCCTTCGTCGACGTCGGCGTCCACCAGGACGGGCTGGTACATGTGTCAGCGCTCGCTAACCGCTTCGTCAAGGATCCGCACGAGGTGGTCAAGCCCGGCCAGATCGTCAAAGTGAAGGTGCTCGACGTCGACGTGAAGCGCAACCGCATCGCGCTCACCATGAAGCTCGACGACTCCGCGGCGCCGGTCCGCCGCACTGGCGGCGAGCGCTCGCAGCGCGATTCGCGGCCGCAGCAGAATCCCAGGCCGCAGCAGCGGCGCCCCGAGCCGCAGCTCACCGGAGCGATGGCGCTGGCCTTCGCCAAGTTGAAGAAATAGATCTCGCGTGGCGCCGCGAGGCGCCTAAGCGCGCCTTCGCGCGGGGAGGCGCGGCTCGCCGCGCCGACCAGCGGTGTGGACCTTTCCGTCGGTAAGTTTTACCTGGCAACGCACCTTTTGCTGGCGTGGCCTTCCTTAGTTGCCACGCAAGTATCTGATCGCAGGCCTTAAAGTAGGTTTGGCATGTGTTTTGCATGGCGTGCAGACCGCGCAATTTCCGGACCGCAAGGCCCGCGGGTTGCGCGCGCGGGGGAGTCTTCGTCCGCCACCAAGCCAAGAAGCGCAAAACGTGCGCGCCGGCCGGATCGGGTCTGCGCGCATCCCATAACGACGATGCTTACGATGGAGAGCACCGACTCAAATGGGCCGCAGTGCACGCGGCGCGGGTCGAAACGGCGCAAAGCCGGGACGGCGCACGCCTGTATCCCGATCACATTCCGTACCTACCAGCTCCACTTACCGAGTTAAAGCCCAAGCCATGCAGACGATCCCGACCGGAGAAGTCCTCGTGACCCCGACGCCTGTACCCCGCATCGAAGGCGACCCGCCGCCCGAGCTGCGCGAGCTGCTCGCGGCATTGCAGTCGGTGCGCGAAGGCGATTTCTCGGTGCAGCTCCCCGGCGACTGGACGGGCATGTACGGCAAGCTCGCCGACACCTTCAACGACATCGTGCGCTCCAACCGGCGCATGTCGGACGAGCTGACCCGGGTCGGCAACTCGGTCGGTAAGCAGGGCAAGACGCGGCAGCGGCTGCGCGCCGACCGCCACAGCGGCGCGTGGGGCGAGATGGAGAACTCGGTCAACACGCTGATCGACGACCTGCTCTGGCCGACCGCGGAAGTGACGCGGACCATCGCCGCGGTCGCGAAAGGCGATCTCTCGCGAACGATGCGGCTCGACGTCGACGGCCGCCCGCTGCAGGGCGAGTTCCTGCGCTCGGCGACGCTGGTCAACAACATGATCGAGCAGATGCAGGTCTTCACCTCGGAAGTGACGCGCGTGGCGCGCGAGGTCGGCACGGACGGCAAGCTCGGCGGCCAGGCGCAGGTGAAAGGCGTGTCGGGCGCGTGGAAGGACCTGACCGACAACGTGAACTACATGGCGAACAACCTCACCGCGCAGGTGCGGAACATCGCCGAGGTGACGATCGCGGTGGCGAACGGCGACCTGTCGCGCAAGATCACGGTGGACGTGCGAGGCGAGATCCTCCAGCTCAAGGAGGCGATCAACACCATGGTGGACCAGCTCCGCTCGTTCGCGTCGGAAGTGACGCGGGTGGCGCGGGAGGTGGGCACCGAAGGCAAGCTCGGCGGCCAGGCGATCGTGCCGGGCGTGGCGGGCACGTGGAAAGACCTGACCGACTCGGTCAACGCGATGGCGACCAACCTGACGGTGCAGGTGCGCAACATCGCGGAGGTGACGACGGCCGTGGCGCGCGGCGACCTGTCGCGCAAGATCACGGTGGACGTCAAAGGCGAGATTCTCGAGCTGAAGAACACCATCAACACCATGGTGGACCAGCTCAACGCGTTCGCCGCGGAAGTGACGCGGGTGGCGCGCGAAGTCGGAACCGAAGGCAAGCTCGGCGGCCAGGCGCAGGTGCCGGGTGTCGCGGGCACCTGGAAAGACCTGACCGACAACGTCAACTCGATGGCCGGCAACCTCACCGACCAGGTGCGGAACATCGCCGAGGTGGCGACCGCCATCGCGTCGGGCGACCTGTCGCGCAAGATCACGGTGGACGTGAAGGGCGAGATCCTGCTGCTCAAGGAAACGCTCAACACCATGGTCGAGCAGCTCCGATCGTTCGCGTCCGAAGTGACTCGCGTGGCGAGGGAAGTCGGCACCGAAGGCTCGCTCGGCGGCCAGGCGGTCGTGCCGGGCGTCGGCGGCACCTGGAAGGACCTGACCGACTCGGTGAACGCGATGGCGACCAACCTGACCGGTCAGGTGCGAAACATCGCCGAGGTGACAACCGCGGTCGCGCGCGGCGATTTATCTCGCAAGATCACGGTGGACGTGAAAGGCGAGATCCTCCAGCTGAAAGAGACCATCAATACGATGGTCGACCAGCTCAACTCGTTCGCGTCGGAAGTGACGCGGGTGGCGAGGGAGGTCGGCACCGAGGG
Source organism: Burkholderiales bacterium (assembly GCA_036262035.1). Classification (NCBI taxonomy): domain Bacteria; kingdom Pseudomonadati; phylum Pseudomonadota; class Betaproteobacteria; order Burkholderiales; species Burkholderiales bacterium. The sequence continues at coordinate 79,979 of DATAJS010000015.1, forward strand.
CAAGCTCGGCGGGCAGGCCGCGGTGCCCGGTGTCGCGGGCACGTGGAAGGACTTGACCGACTCGGTGAACGCGATGGCGACCAACCTCACCGGGCAGGTGCGGAACATCGCGGAAGTGACCACCGCGGTGGCGCGAGGCGACCTCTCGCGCAAGATCACGGTGGACGTGAAGGGCGAGATCCTCGCGCTCAAGGAAACGATCAACACCATGGTCGACCAGCTCAACTCGTTCGCGGGCGAGGTGTCGCGCGTCGCGCGGGAGGTGGGCACCGAAGGCAAGCTCGGCGGCCAGGCGCAGGTGCCGGGCGTCGCGGGCACGTGGAAAGACCTGACCGACAACGTCAACTCGATGGCCGGCAACCTGACCGCGCAGGTGCGCAACATCGCCGAGGTGGCGATCGCGATCGCGAACGGCGACCTGTCGCGCAAGATCACGGTGGACGTGCGCGGGGAGATTCTCGAGCTCAAGAACACGCTCAACACCATGGTCGACCAGCTCAACTCGTTCGCGGGCGAGGTGTCGCGCGTTGCGAGGGAGGTCGGCACCGAAGGCAAGCTCGGCGGCCAGGCGCAGGTGCGAGGCGTCGCGGGCACCTGGAAAGACCTGACCGACAACGTGAACTGGATGGCGGGCAACCTCACCGCGCAGGTGCGCAACATCGCGGAGGTGGCCACCGCCGTGGCGCGCGGCGATCTGTCGCGCAAGATCACGGTGGACGTGAAAGGCGAGATCCTCGAGCTCAAGAACACGCTCAACACCATGGTCGACCAGCTCAACGCGTTCGCGTCGGAAGTGACGCGGGTGGCGCGTGAGGTGGGCACCGAAGGCAAGCTGGGCGGCCAGGCGCAGGTGCCGGGTGTCGCAGGCACCTGGAAGGACCTGACCGACAACGTCAACTCGATGGCCGGTAACCTCACCGCCCAGGTGCGGAACATCGCCGAGGTGGCGACCGCCATCGCGACCGGCGACCTGTCGCGCAAGATCACGGTGGACGTGCGCGGCGAGATCCTCCAGCTCAAAGAAACCATCAACACGATGGTCGACCAGCTCAATTCCTTCGCCGGTGAGGTGTCGCGGGTTGCGCGCGAGGTGGGCACCGAAGGCAAGCTCGGCGGCCAGGCGCAGGTGCCGGGTGTCGCGGGTACCTGGAAGGACCTGACCGACAACGTGAACTGGATGGCGGGCAACCTCACCGCGCAGGTGCGGAACATCGCGGAGGTGACGACCGCGGTGGCGCGCGGCGATTTATCTCGCAAGATCACGGTGGACGTGAAAGGCGAGATCCTCCAGCTCAAGGAAACCATCAACACGATGGTGGACCAGCTCAATTCCTTCGCGTCGGAAGTGACCCGGGTGGCGCGCGAGGTGGGAACCGAAGGCAAGCTCGGCGGACAGGCCGGCGTGCCGGGGGTGGCGGGCACGTGGAAGGACCTGACCGACAACGTGAACGTCATGGCGGCCAACCTCACCAACCAGGTGCGAGGCATCGTGAAGGTGGTGACCGCGGTGGCGAACGGCGACCTGCGGCAGAAGCTCACCGTGGAATCGAAAGGTGAGGTCGCGGCGCTCGCCGACACGATCAACTCGATGACCGACACGCTCGCGACCTTCGCCGAACAGGTGACGACGGTGGCGCGCGAGGTCGGCGTGGAAGGCCGTCTCGGCGGCCAGGCGAACGTGCCGGGCGCCGCCGGTACCTGGAAGGACCTGACCGCAAACGTGAACCTGCTCGCGCAGAACCTGACGACCCAGGTTCGCGCGATCGCCGAGGTGGCGACCGCGGTGACCAAGGGCGACCTGACCCGCTACATCCAGGTCGACGCGTCGGGCGAGGTGGCGGAGCTGAAGGACTACATCAACGCCATGATCGGCAACCTGCGGGCGACGACCGACCGCAACACCGAGCAGGACTGGCTGAAGACCAACCTCGCCAAGTTCAGCCGGCAGATGCAGGGCCAGCGCGACCTCTTCACCGTCGCGCAGATGCTGCTCTCCGAGCTGGTGCCCCTGGTCAACGCGCACCAGGGCGTCATGTACATCATGGATTCGGACGGCAGCGAGCACCTGCTGAAACAGCTCGCCGGCTACGCCGATACCAAGGAAGGCGACGACCCGCGGCGCTATCGCATCGGCGAGGGACTGGTCGGGCAGTGCGCGGTGGAGAAGCAGCGCCTCATGCTCTCCGACATCCCCGAGCAGTCGATCCACATTTCGTCGGGCTTGCTCACCGCGAGGCCGCGCAACGTGATCGTGCTGCCGGTGCTGTTCGAAGGCGAAGTGAAAGCGGTGATCGAGCTCGCGTCGCTCACCGAGTTCACCGCGTCGCACCTGGCGTTCCTCGAGCAGCTCACCGGCTCGATCGGCATCGTGCTGAACACGATCGAGGCGACGATGCGGACCGAGGGCCTGCTCAAGCAGTCGCAGGAGCTCGCCGCCGAGCTGCAGACCCAGCAGAAAGAGCTGCAGCAGACCAACGACGAGCTCGCGCAGAAAGCGCAGCTGCTGGCCGCGCAGAACGCCGAGGTCGAAAGAAAGAACCAGGAGATCGACCAGGCGCGGCGCGCGGTGGAAGAGAAGGCCGCGGAGCTCGCGCTCACCTCGCGCTACAAGTCCGAGTTCCTGGCGAACATGTCGCACGAGCTGCGCACGCCGTTGAACTCCATCCTCATCCTCGGCCAGCAGCTCGCCGAGAACAACGACGGCAATCTCTCCGCGCGCCAGGTCGAGTTCGCGCAGACGATCCACGGCGCGGGCACCGACCTGCTGAACCTCATCTCGGACATTCTCGACCTGTCGAAGATCGAGTCCGGCACGGTCACGGTGGAGTGCGAGGAGCTGCCGTTCGCGCACCTGCGCGATCTCGTGCAGCGCAACTTCGGCCACGTGGCGGAAGCGCGCAAGCTGTTCTTCAACAACGAGTTCGATTCCGCGCTCGGCTCGAAGCAGATGACGACCGATCCGAAGCGCCTGCTGCAGGTGCTGAAGAACCTGCTGTCGAATGCCTTCAAGTTCACCGAGCAGGGTGGGGTGCGGCTCGAAGTCGCGCCGGCGGCCGACGGCTGGTCGCCCGACCATCCGGTGCTGTCCAAGGCCGACGGCGTGGTGCGCTTCTCGGTGACCGACAGCGGCATCGGCATCCCGCCGGAGAAGCAGAAGCTCATCTTCGAAGCGTTCCAGCAGGCCGACGCCGGCACGTCGCGTAAATACGGCGGCACGGGTCTTGGCCTCGCGATCTCGCGCGAGCTCGCGAGCCTGCTCGGCGGCGAGATCAGGCTCTCCTCGATGCCGGGCGTGGGCAGCACGTTCACCCTCTACCTGCCGATGAGCTACGTCGGTCCGGCGTCGGGCAAGGCGGCTTCGACCGCGCCCGCGCCGCAGGCCGACAGCGCGACCTTCCAGCCGATCGTCCTGCCGGCGCCGCGCGTCGAGGAGATCGCGGACGACCGGGAGAACCTCGAGCCCGGCGACGCGGTGCTGCTCATCGCCGAGGACGACCCGCACTACGCCAAGGTCCTGCTCTCGCTCGCGCGCGATCACGGCTTCAAGGCGCTGGTGGCGATGCGCGGCTCGGAGGCCCTGGCCCTGGCGAGGAAGTACAAGCCGACCGCCGTGTCGCTCGACATCTTCCTGCCCGACATGCTCGGCTGGACGGTGCTCTCGCAGCTGAAGCAGGACCCGGCGACGCGCCACATCCCGGTGCAGATCGTCACGGTCGAGGAAGAGCGCCAGCACGGGCTCGAGCGCGGGGCGTTCGCGTACCTCAACAAACCGCTCACGACCGACAGCATCGAGGCCGCGTTCGACCGCATCCGCAGGTTCGCCGAGCCGAGGGCGCGTCAATTGCTAGTCGTCGAGGACGACCCCGCCGAGCGCATGAGCATCGAAGAGCTGATCCGCCACAACGACGTGCACATCACCTCGGTGGGCACGGGGGCGGAGGCCCTCCGGATGATGCGCGAGAAGACGTTCGACTGCGTGGTGCTCGACCTGAAGCTTCCCGACATCTCGGGCTTCGACCTCCTCGCCGAGGTGCAGAAGGACGAGGACCTGCGCGACATTCCGATCATCGTCTTCACCGGCCGCGAGCTGACGCCGGACGAGGAGACGCAGCTCAGGAAGATCGCGAAATCGATCGTGCTGAAAGGGGTGCAATCGCCCGAGCGCCTGCTCGACGAGACCGCGCTCTTCCTGCACCGCGTGGTGGGCGACCTGCCGCCCGCGAAGCAGCGTATGCTCGAAAGCCTCAACCAGAGCGACGAGGCGCTGGTCGGCAAGAAAGTGCTGGTGGTCGACGACGACGTGCGCAACATCTTCGCGCTGACGAGCCTGCTCGAGCGCCACCACATGGAGACGGTGGTCGCGGCCTCGGGCGAGGAAGCGATCAACATCGTTCAGAACACGCCCGAAGTCTCGCTCGTGCTCATGGACATCATGATGCCGGAGATGGACGGTTACGAAACGATGCGGCGCATCCGTCAGGAGCCGCAGTTCCGCATGCTGCCGATCATCGCCCTCACCGCGAAGGCGATGAAAGGCGACCGCGAGAAATGTCTCGAGGCCGGCGCGTCCGATTACATCGCCAAGCCGGTCAACACCGATCAGCTGCTCTCGCTGATGAGGATGTGGCTGCACCGCTGACATGAACGCTGAAGACAAAGTCAACATCCTGCTCGTGGACGATCAGCCCGCGCGGCTGATGAGCTACGACGCGATCCTCGGGGTGCTCGGGCAGAACCTCGTGCACGCACGCTCGGGGACCGAGGCGCTGCAGCGCCTGATGGAGAGCGACTATGCGGCGATCCTGCTCGACGTGAACATGCCGGGCATGGACGGTTTCGAGACCGCGGCGATGATCCACCAGCACCCGCGCTTCGAGAAGACCCCGATCATCTTCGTGACGGCGGTGCACGTCACCGACCTCGACCAGTTGAAGGGCTACCAGCTCGGCGCGGTCGATTACGTCTACGTGCCGGTCGTGCCCGAGATCCTGCGCGGCAAGGTCGAGGTGCTGGTCGAGCTCTACCGCCAGCGGCGCGAGCTCGAGCGCCTCAATCGCACCCTCGCCGTGGCCAACGAAGACCTCGCCGACGCCAACGCGGCCCTTCAGGCGGAGAAGGCGCGCGAGCTCGAGGCGCTCAACAAGACGCTCGCCGGGGCGAACGCCGAGCTCGAACGAGCGAACAAGACCCTGCAGGCCGAGGTCGCCGAGCGGGTGCGCGCGCAGGAAGCGCTCGAAGCGGCCGACCGGCGCAAGGACGATTTCCTCGCGATGCTCTCGCACGAGCTGAGGAACCCGCTCGCGGCGATCCAGGGCGCGATCGAGCTCATGCAGAGGAAGGCGATCGACGACAGCCAGCTGCTGTGGGCGCGCGACGTCCTGTCGCGCCAGAACCGGCACCTGTCGCGCCTCATCGACGACCTGCTCGACGTCTCGCGCATCACCATGGGCAAGCTCACGCTGCACAAGGAAGCGGTCGAGCTGCGCGACGTGCTGCAGCACGCCGTCGAGACCGCGCGTCCGCTGCTGGAGATGCGCGGCCACACGCTCAGCCTGCGGCTGCCCGATCAGGGCCTGCACGTGAAGGGCGACGCGGTGCGCCTGTCGCAGGTCATCTGCAACCTGCTCACCAACAGCGCCAAGTACACCGACGAAGGCGGCGCGATCGAGCTCTCGCTCGAGCATGCGTCCGGCGCCCCGGGCACCGAAGGCGACGCGGTCGTGCGCGTCAGGGACAACGGGCGCGGCATATCGAAGGAAGCGCTGTCCCGGCTGTTCGAGCCGTCGACGCACGAAGAACGTCTCAATACCGGCGCCCACGGCGGCCTGGGCATAGGCCTCATCGTCGTGCGCGGCCTGGTGCAGATGCACGGCGGTTCGGTCGAGGCGCGCAGCGAAGGTCCCGGACGCGGCAGCCAGTTCACGGTCCGCCTGCCGCTGATCGCAACGGAGGAATTCAAGATGACGGTAGCACCCACGCGCGACGCGGCTGCGACAGCGGCGTCCGCAACGCCCGAGGAGTCGCCCCTGTCGATCCTCGTGGTCGACGACAACCAGGATTCGGCGTGCAGCATGACGCTGCTCCTGGAGCTCCAGGGCCACAAGGTGCAGGTCGCGCACGCAGGCCACACCGCGCTGCGCATCGCCGGCGAATGCTCGCCGGACGTGATCCTGCTCGACATCGGCATGCCCGGCATGAACGGCTACGAGGTCGCGCGGCAGCTCCGTGCGCAGCCGGCGTTCCACGACACGCTGCTGATCGCCGTCACCGGTTACGGCCGCGCGTCGGACGTGAAGCAGACCGAGTCGGCGGGGTTCGACCACCATCTCGTCAAGCCGATCGATTACGACAAGCTGCAGTCGCTGCTCACGGCCCGCGCCGGCCGCGGCCGCGACCCGCAAGCTGCAGGCGCGCGCGAGCGCGTGTGACGGGGGCGGTCCCTGAACAGACGATTCACATGAGAACGCGCGGCTAGACGCGCGCGCATGGTCAGGATGGAAGATCCCGATTTCCCGGAGGCATTGCGCGCGTTCATACGCGAGCACATACCGGACGTCGACGCGGCCGAGCTCCTGCTCAAGCTCGCGCGCGAGCCGGGGCGCGAGCACGCGGTGCCTACGCTCGTCGGCGAGCTGCAGCCGTCGGCGATCTCGGAGGCGACCGCGCGCCGGCACCTGTCGAGCTTCGAGGAGCGCGGCCTGGTGCAGTCGGTCGGCGACCTCTTTCGGTACAGCCCGGCGTCCACCGACGTCGACGCTTGCGTGCAGGCGCTGATGCGCGTCTACAACGCGCGCCCGGTCACCATGGTTCGGGTCATCTACGCGCTGCGCGACGAGAAGATCCGTTCTTTTGCCGACGCTTTCAGGATCAAGAAGAAATAACGCATGGACACGTTCAAGGCGGTCCTTTACCTCATCGCAATGCTGACCAGCGGCGCCTGCATGCTGCTGCTCTTCCGCGCCTACGCCAACAGCCGGCTGCGCATCCTGCTCTGGAGCGCGCTGTGCTTCGTGGGGCTCACGGTCAACAACACGCTGCTCTTCGTCGACCTCGTGCTGCTGCCGGACTCGATCGACCTGCGGCTGTACCGCCACCTCGCGGCGCTCGTCGGCATGCTGTTCCTGATCTACGGCTTCATCCGGGAATCGGAGTAGGGATGATCGATTTTCTGTCCGGTGCGGTGACGCTCGCCTACGTCGTGGGGAGCCTGTATTTCGTGCAGTTCTGGAAGCGGACGGCCGACCGCCTGTTCCTCGCGTTCGCGCTGGCGTTCGCGCTCCTCGCCCTCAACCAGGTCGGCGTGTTCATGATGGGGCTCGAGGACGAGCGCTACAACTACGTGTACATCCTGCGAGTGCTGGGGTTCGCGCTGATCCTGCTGGCGATCGTCGATAAGAACATCGCGCGACGGCGGCGGTGACGCGATTCAGGAAGTGACGGATAAGGCGGTGACGGGTTAAAGCGTCGCGGCGTTTTTCGTCACCGCTTTATCCGTCACCGTAGTATCCGTCACCGCCTTATCCGTCACTTTTTCTTCCTACGTCCCCGACCCCAGCCCCATCCCGCGCGCCACGCGCGACATCAGCCCGTCGGAGTCGCCGCCGGAGCTTCCCGCGCTGCCGCCGCCGCCCATGAGCTCCATCTTGCGCGCCTCGAGCTGCTCGCCGAGCGCCTTGGTATCGAGCTTGGTCTTGCGCACCTGCGGGAAGAGCTCGTTCTGCTCCTCCTTGACGTGGTGCTTGATGTACTCGCCGAGGACTTTCACCTTGGCTTCCCACATCTCGCCGCTGCCGCCGCCTTCGATCTGCGCGATCAGGTCTTTCGCGCTCTGATGCTCGACCGTCGCTTCGGCGATCAGGTCCTTGTCGCGGATCGCGCCGCGCGCGGCCGGGTAGAAGATCTCTTCCTCGATCTGCGCGTGGACCGTGAGCTCGTTGCAGATCCGCTCGGCGAGCGCTTTCTTGCGGTCGTCCGAGCGTGTCTTCTCGAACTGGTCGAACAGCTTCTGGACGTTCTGGTGATCGGTGCGCAGCAGGGTCAGCGCATCGGTGGCGCCGCGCGAGGCGCGTGCGGACTTCTTCGAGGCGGATTTCCTCGATGCGGTTTTCTTCGAAGCCGTCTTCTTCTTCGACGGCTTGCGAGCTGCCGATTTCTTGCGTGCTGCCATGCGTCTTCTCCCGTGTATGAGACACGGCCGTCGATGCAACGGGTGTTCCCATGCGCCGCGGTTACGATGGCGGCATAGGGCGATCGGCGCCGGCAGTTCTTGTTATGATGCTCGTCCTCGCCACTCGCTCGTTTCGATCATCGCCATGTCAGAGGCCGTATCCGAAGAGAAGAACGTGCTCGGCGGTGCGCTGCAGGCGTGCAGCTTCGCACCGCTCACCGGGTTTTTTCGCGACGGCTGCTGCTCGACCCGCGGCGAAGCCGGCGTCGCCCATCTGGTCTGCGTCAAGGTGACCGCGGATTTCCTCGAGTTCTCGCGCGAGCGCGGCAACGATCTCATCACGCCGCGCCCGGAGATGCGCTTTCGCGGGCTCAAGCCAGGCGACCGCTGGTGCCTGCACGCGCTGCGCTGGGTGGAAGCGTGGGAAGCCGGCATGGCGCCGCGTGTGGTGCTCGAGGCGACCAATGCGAAGGTGCTGGAGATCGTGCCTTTGGAAGCGCTGAAACGTCACGCGCTGGACCTGCACTAGGAACGCCGTCATTCCCGAACCGCGGTAGCGGGGCTGTCGGGGATCCATTTCTTGAAGGTCAAAATGGGTTCCCGCCTGCGCGGGAATGACGCTTCGGGTCGCCTTCGCGGGAATGACGCTCCGCATCACCTGCGCAGGGATGACGCTTCGGGTCGCCTTCGCGGGAATGACGCTCCGCATCACCTGCGCGGGGATGACGCGCCTGCGGCGCGTCAGGTTTTGCCGACGTGCTGCTGGGTATCCGAGACGATGAGTCCCGCGTCTTCGACGGCTTCGGAGAGCTCGTCAGGCGTGACGCCGAGCTCCTGGGCGAGCTTGCGCGCTTCCCACGACTCGTCGTCCTCGACGAGCGTGCGGTCACCCTTGGCGTGGTCTTTGAGGTCGTCTTTCATGCCCCGTACGCTGCAAGATTCGTGCGGTCAGCCCGCCTGCGGGGCGCGCCGGAACGATTCGCGCTGTGCGAGGCGCTCGGCGAGCTTCGCCAAGTTGGGGTGGGCCTCGCGCCACGCGACCTCCGGCAGCACCGCATCGAGGTAACCCAGTGCGTATCCGGCCGCGATATCGGCGAGCCCGAAGCGGCCGCCGTAGCAGAACTCGGCAGCCCCCAGCTCTTTTTCCATCGCCGCGAGACCCCGCTCGATCTTGAGGCGCTGCCGCTTGTGCCAGTCCTCGTCCTGCCTGCGCTCGCGGTCGTGCGAGGTCAGCACCGTGGCGTCGGCGATGCCGTCGCCGAGCGCTTCCCAGCGCTTCACGTCGATGCGGCCTTCGAAATCTTCCGGCACGAGGCGCGGCTCGCGCTTGTAGCCTTCGAGGTATTCGACGATCACCGGCGAGTCGTAAATCGCCTTGCCCGCGTCGGTGACGAGCACCGGGATCTTGGCGAGCGGGTTGTATGCCGGCACCGGCGAATCGGGCGTCGACGCCCGCGCCTGGACGTATTCGTACGGGATGCCTTTTTCTTCGAGGACGATGCGCACCTTGCGCGCATACGGGCTGCGGTCGACGCCGAACAGTTTCATGTGGACTCCTCCGGTTTTCTGCATTGTAAGGGGTCTGTTTGTTGCTCCGCGACGCTGCGATGACGCTCCTCGCCCACATCGTCGACGCTTCCGGCCGTGTCTCATCGACCTCGAGCCGGCTCGAGAAGATCCGCGCCATCGCCGACACGCTGCGGCAGGTCGCGCCGGAGGAGATTCCCGTCGCGATCGCCTACCTGTCCGGCGAGACGTGCCAGGGCAAGATCGGCGCGAGCTACGCGAGCCTGCGCGAAGCCGCCGAGTCGCCGCCGGCAGCGTCCCCCTTTCTGCAGCTCGGCGACGTCGACCGCGCGTTCGCCGGGCTCGTGACCATCAAAGGCAAGGGGTCGTCGGCCAGGCGTGCCGAGACGTTGGCAGCGCTCTTCTCGCAGGCGACCGCGCCGGAACAGGACTTCCTGGTGAGGCTCGTCGTGGGCGAGCTGCGGCAGGGCGCGCTGCGCGGGTTGATGCTCGAAGCGATCGCGGCCGCCGCGGCGATACCGGTCGCGGACGTGCGCCGCGCGGCGATGTCGGCAGGCGGGTTGGGCGACGTGGCGAAGGCTGCCCTGACCGAAGGCGCCGCGGGCCTCTCGGCGTTCACCGTAAAGCTCATGCAGCCGGTGCTGCCGATGCTGTCGCAGTCGGCGCAGAGCGCCGGCGAAGCGCTCGAGGCGCTCGGCGGCACCGCCGCTTTCGAATGGAAGCTCGACGGCGCGCGCGTGCAGGTGCACAAGTCGGGCTTCGACGTCCGGGTCTACACGCGCAACCTCAACGACGTCACCGAGCGCGTGCCGGAGATCGTCGCGGCGGTGCGTGCGTCGCGCAGCGCGAGCCTGATCCTCGACGGCGAGGCGATCGCGCTGCGTCCGGACGGCTCGCCGCTCTCGTTCCAGCTCACCATGCGCCGCTTCGGCCGCAAGCTGGACGTCGAAGCGATGCGCGCCGAGCTGCCGCTGTCGGTGTACTTCTTCGATTGCCTCTGGCGCGACGGCACGGCCCTCATCGACCATCCGGCGTCCGAGCGCTTCGCGGCGCTCGAGGCGAGCGTCCCGGCGGACACGTTGATTCCTCGCATCGTGACCTCCGATGCGGGCACAGCAGAAGCTTTCATGGATGAAACGATCGGCAAAGGCCACGAAGGCGTCGTCGCCAAAGCGCTGGCCGCGCCGTACGAAGCGGGACGCCGCGGGGCGAGCTGGATCAAGGTCAAGCGCGCCAACACGCTGGACCTCGTCGTCCTCGCGGCCGAATGGGGGCACGGCAGGCGCAGCGGCTGGCTGTCCAACCTGCACCTCGGCGCGCGCGACGAGGCGAACGGCGGCTACGTCATGCTCGGCAAGACTTTCAAGGGGCTCACCGACGAGATGCTGCGCTGGCAAACCGAGGCGTTCGCCAGGCACGAATCGCATCGCGACGGCTGGACCGTCTATCTCAGGCCCGCGATCGTGGTCGAGATCGCGTTCAACGAGATCCAGGAAAGCTCGCAGTATCCGGGCGGGCTGGCGCTGCGCTTCGCGCGGGTCAAAGGCTACCGGCCCGACAAGCGGCCGGAGGAAGCCGACACGATAGACACCGTCCGCGCCCTATACAGCGCACAGGTTCACGCCGGCGCTGCTTAGTCGGGCAGGTGGTCGCCCTGTTTCTTCACGAGCGCTTTGGCCCCGTCGGTCCACTTCGGCGGCTTGTCGCCGCTCTTGGCGGCGGCCTGCTGGGGCGGCGCGGCGGCCGGCGCGGCGGCCGGCTTCTGCACGACCGGCGGAGGCGCGATGGGTGTGGGCGAGGGCACGACCTTCGCGGTCTCGACCGGCTTCGCGGGCGGCGCGGCCTTGGACAGATCTGCCTTGCCGGCGCTCCGGGCGCCTTTCGTGTCCGGCGCGGACGCGACGGCGGGCTCGGCGGCTTTCGCTTTCGCGGCCCTGGTCCGAGCGATCTTGGCGCGCGCTTCGCGGGGCAGATAGCGGTTCGCGCAGCGGTGGATCTCGCGGTTGGTCGTGAATTGCAGGCAACGCCGCGCATCGGCGTCTTTCAGATGGCGGCTGTTGGTCGTGACGAGCCGCGGGATCTTCGGCTCGACGACCTTGGGGACCGGCGCGGCGGCCGAGGCCGGCGCGGGCGGCGCCGCAAGCTCGCGCGACTGCGGCACGGCCGAATCCGGGATGGCGCGCGGCACGGCGGGCTCGTAGGTCGTCTGTGCGCACACCGGCGCGGCGGCGAAGAGCGCTAAGGCCGCAATCCAGATGCTTTTCATCGTGAGCTCCCGTGGACTTCGAAAACCGCAAATTACGCGCAAAACGCGTGCGAGCGCAATGTCATAATCGAATCAAACGCCTGCAGCATCCCGCGTTCCCACCTGAAACCGATCTCACCTGAAGGAGGAAACCATGAGCCTTTCCACGACCGACAAGCTGATCGCCCGCAAAGAGAACGGCATCGGCTGGGTGATCTTCAACCAGCCGGAGCGCCGTAACGCGATGACGCCCGAGATGACCGACAGCATGCGCATCGCGCTCGAAAGCTATGCGACCGACGACGAAGTGCGCGTGGTGATCCTGCGCGGCGAAGGCGACAAGGCTTTCGTGTCCGGGGCCGACATCTCCAAGTTCGCCGAGACCCGCTCGACGCTGGAGCTCGTGCGCGCGGGCGACGCGCGCTCCGAAGCGGCCAACCGGGCGCTGCGCGAGTGCCCGAAGCCGACGATCGCGATGATCCGCGGCTACTGCATGGGCGGGGGACTGGGTGTGGCGCTGGCGTGCGACCTGCGCATCGCGGCCGAAGGGTCGCGCTTCGGCGTTCCGGCTGCCAAGCTCGGCGTGGGCTACAAGTACAGTGGACTGAAGCGCCTGGTCGACATCGTGGGCCCGTCGTTTTGCGCCGAGATCTTCTATACGGGCCGCCAGTTCAGCACCGACGAAGCGCTCGCAATGGGCCTGGTGAACCGCGTGCTGCCCGCCGACCAGCTCGAGAAATACGTGATGGACTACGCGAAGACGATGGCGAACAACGCGCCGCTGACGATCAAGGCGGTGAAGCGCTGCCTGATCGAGATGCGCAAGAACGAGGCGGAACGCGACATCGAGCTCTGCGACACCATGGTGGAAGCGTGCTTCGCGAGCACCGATTTCACCGAAGGCCGGACGGCGTTCATGGAGAAGAGGAAGCCGGCGTTTACGGGCCGGTAACAGATCGTCATTCCCTCGAAGGTGGCGCGCGCCGCGTCATTCCCGCGAAGGTGACGCGCAACATCATTCCCGCGAAGGTGACGCGCAGCGTCATTCCCGCGAAGGCGGGAACCCATTCGACGCGCAGCGTCGTCCTGGCGAACGCCAGGATCCATTTTCGACGATGTTGAAAGTCAACATGGCTCCCGGATCGTGTCCGCTATCGCGGACAGGTCCGGGACGACGCGACTACCTCGCGTCGGCTAGCGCGCGGTCGGGAATGACGAAATCCTACCGGTCCGTAGCGCGGCGGCCTTCGTGGCGGTAGCGGATCAGGTTGTCGGTGTTCTGATCCGCCGCCATCCCCACCGAGATGACCCCGCTGCCCGCGAGGTGCACCGCCTCGCGCCGCAGGAATTGCGGGATGCCGCTCTGGTCGGGGACGACGAAGGTGCCGTTGCTGCTGTGGTCGGTGAGGACGAAGCTCGTGCGCTGCACCTCGATCGTCGCATGGCGGCGCGAGGCGAGCTCGCTCTCGATGACGAGGCCGCAGGTGTTCTCGCGCCCGATGAGGAGCGGCGGCGCGGTGGTTTCCATCCGCAGCTCCTTGCCGCGGTGGATGAGCACCAGCGCCGCGCCGGCTTCGCGCTTCGCCGACGGCACGATGATCGTGACGTTGGTCGCATCGCCGATGTAGCTGTAGATCTCGAGCGACTCGGGCCGGCCTTTGACCGACGTCGTATCGAGGAGGCGCACGGTGGCGCGCTCCTCCGGCCGCAGGCGCTCGGCGCACGCGCCGGACATGAGGATCTCGCCGGGCCCCGAGCGCGCGAGCACGCGGGCCGCGACGTTGACCGTGTCGCCGTAGACGTCCGCGTCGGCGCGGATCACCGGACCCACGTGCAGCCCGATCTTCAGCCGAAGCTGGCCGTCGCGCAGCGCGTCCTGGATCTGTATCGCGCTGCGGTAACCCTGGAATACCGTCGGGAACGTGACCATCGCGCCGTCGCCGATCGTCTTCACCACGGTGCCGCCGTTGGCGGCCGTGGTATCGGCGACCACCTTCAGACACTGCGCCGCGAGATTGTGCGCGACGCTGTCGCCGAGGTCGTGATAGAGCCGTGTGCTGTCGCAGATGTCGGCGAACAGGACGGTGAGCGTCTCGGCGGCTAGTGTTTCGGACGTGTCGGGCGGTTCGCCCATTACACGGGTCTCCCTGGTCTGGCGGGGCGGCGAAGGCGATTGTCGCCCATCGGCCGCCGGCGGTTCAATCCACTCGGATGTTCGCACGCACGATAACCGCGCGCCATTGCATTAAGTCCTTGCGGATGTGCTCAGCGAGCGCCTCGGGCGTTCCGCCTTCGGGCTCTATTCCGTTGGCGAGGAGCGTCTTCTCCATCTCGGGCGCGTTCACGATCTTTCGGACTTCGCCGTTCAGCCTATCCTGGATCGCGCGCGGCAGCCCTTTCGGCGCGATCAGGGCGTGCCAGTTGGTCGCCTCGTAGCCGGGCAGGCCGGATTCGGCGATCGTCGGCACGTCGGGATCGGCGCGCGTGCGTTTGGCGCTGGTCATACCGAGCACCCGCAGCTTGCCCGCGCGCGCGTACGGCATGCCCGTCTGCGGCGGCGACCACACGAGCTGGATCTCGCCGGCCATGAGATCCACCAGCGCCGGCGCGCCGCCCTTGTAGGGCACGTGCATCATCTTCACACCGGCCTGGTGCAGAAAAAGCTCGGTCGCGAGGTGCACGATGGTTCCCTGGCCGGCGGTGCCGAAAATGACCTGCCCGGGTTTGCCCTTCGCGAGCGCGATCAGCTCCCGGGCGTTCTTCGCCGGGAGCGAAGGGTGCGCCAGCACCGCCAGCGGCCCTTTGCCTTCCATGACGATCGGCGTGTAGTCGGCCAGCGCATCGTACTTGATCGAGCGTACGCTGGGATTGATCGTGTAGCTCGGCGTGATCTGGGTCAGCGTGTAGCCGTCGGGGGCCGCGCGCATCCCCATGTCGAAACCGAGGCTCGCCCCGCCGCCGGGGCGGTTGTCGACGATGACCTGCTGGCCGAGGGCTTCGCCCAGCTTCTGGCCGATGAGCCGCGCGACGAAGTCGGAGCCGCCGCCGGGCGCGAACGCCACGATGACGCGGATGGGTTTGACGGGATACTGCTGGGCGTGCGCGGTCGCGGCAGCGCAGGCGATCGCAGCCGCCGCGCACACGATACGGTTTCTCAAGTCTTGCCTCCGGATTTGCGGGATGCGGGCCGCGAGGGCTCGCGTGCGAGCGACGCCGGGTCGACGCCGCGCAGCATCGCGAAGAAGCGCGCGCGCTTGTCGCCGGACCAGTCGCGAAACGTATGGAACGCGACGTGGTGCTCTTCGCGCTCGGGAAAGATCTCGATCCCCCACAAGGGACGCGTGTCGTCGGGCAGCATCGAGTAGCGGATGTCGCCGATGACATTGGGCCGCGTCGGGTGGCGGGCGAGCCAGCCGTTCGACACTTTGGCGAAACGAACGACGTCGGCGGCCTGCACGCTGTTGAGCGTGAGCGGGGGCACGAGATCGATCGGGTCGACGCGCCTCGCGTGCCCGCCGGCATACAGACGGGGCGCCGAGAAGGCTCCGACCCGCACCGCGTCCACCACGTAGTCGGCGCCGGCCTGGTACACGCAGCGCCACACCAGGAGGTTGCCGAGCGTGGGCTTCACTTCATACCGCTCGACCTTGTGTCCGCGCTTCGCCGCGGTGCGCTCTATGAAAGTTTCGGCGCGCTCGCGCTGTATCCAGCCGACGGTGAGATACGACGCCGCGAGCACGAGGGTCACGGCGGCGGCGCTCGCGCTCCTGCGCCGGTAAGCCGCGATCGCGCCGAAGAGCAGGATCGCGGTCACGACCGGATCGATCACCGCGACGACGTTCGCCGCGAACCTGCGGTCGCTGAACGGCCACAGGAGCTGGGTGCCGAAGCTGGTGCAGGCATCGAGCAGGATGGCCGAGAGATAACCGGCGAGCGACGCGACGAAGAGCGGCAGGAAGCCGAGCCGGCCCTTGAGCGCCAGCCACAGCACACCCGCGACGAGCGCGGCGCCGACCGGCGCGGCGACGAAAGAGTGCGTGAACTGGCGGTGGAACTCGAGCACGAGCAGCGGATCGGTGTCCGATCCGATCAGCACGTCGGCGTCGGGCAGCAGCGCCGCGGCCGCGCCGGCGAGCAGCGACAGCCGCGTGCGCGCGCGGTCCGCGGCATAACCGCTGACCGCGCCGAGCAATGCGTGAGAGAGGAGATCCATTCGATTTGGAAATGGATTCCCGGTAGCTCCGGCTCGCGCCGGCCGGGAATGACGGTGTTTCGTCATTCCCGCGAAGGCGGGAATCCATCCTGATTTCGTACCGGTCGAATGTAGCGTGAACCGGTCAGCGCGCAAAGAAGCGCAGGCCAGTCGTGCTACCCTACGGTGCCGTACTCCCACTTCGTCATGAAGACCTTACTCGCCGTGCTCGCGCTGACGTGTCTCGCTTCCGGATGCACCGTGCTCTCGGTCACCGGCAGCGTGGTTTCGACGGGCGTCTCGGTTGCAGCGACCGCGGTCGAAACCGGGGTCAGCGTCGCCGGCGCCGGCATCCGAGGCGTGGCGCACGCCGTCACGCCTTCCGACGACAAGAAATAAAGCCGGCTCTCCATGCCTTTGCTCACGCTCGACCGGGCGTCGCTCGCCTTTGGCGATGCGCCGCTCCTCGATCACGCCGACCTCGAGCTCCAGCCCGGCGAGCGCGTCGCGCTCATCGGGCGTAACGGCAGCGGCAAGACCAGCCTGTTCAAGGTGCTCGCGGGACAGCAGGCGCTCGACGACGGCACGGTGTGGCGCTCGCCGGGACTGCGCGTCGCGTTCGTCGCGCAGGAGCCGCCGCTGGATCCGCAGCACACCGTGTACGAAGCGGTCGCCGCGGGCCTCGGCCATCTCCAGCGCACGCTGACCGAATATCACCGGCTGACGCAAAGCCTGTCGACTTCGCCCGCAGACCTCGAGCGGCTGCACGCGCTCCAGCACGAGCTCGAGCACGGCGACGGTTGGCGCATCAACTCGCGCGTGGAAGCGCTGATCGACAGGCTCGCGCTGCCCGCGGACGCTCTCGTGGGCGAGCTGTCGGGCGGCCTGCGCAAGCGCGTCGCGCTCGCGCAGGCGCTGGCGTGCGATCCCGAAGTGTTGCTGCTCGACGAGCCGACCAACCATCTCGACATCGCCGCGATCGAGTGGCTGCAGGACCTCATCCACGGCTTCAACGGCGCGACGCTCTTCATCACCCACGACCGGCGCTTTCTCGACGAGGTCGCGACGCGCGTGATCGAGCTCGACCGCGGCCGGCTCTCGAGCTTCGACGGGACGTACGCGGAGTATCAGCGGCGCAAGGACGAGATGCTCAACGCCGAAGCGCTCGCCGCCGAGCGCTTCGACAAGCTGCTCGCGCAGGAAGAGGTGTGGATCAGGAAGGGCATCGAAGCGCGGCGCACGCGCAACGAAGGCCGAGTGCGCAGGCTGCAGGAGCTGCGGCGCGAGCGCGCCGAGCGCCGCGACCGCCTCGGGCAGGTCGAGTTCGCGCTGGCGCAGGGCGAGCGCTCGGGGCGCATGATCGCCGAGCTCTTCGACGTGTCGAAGGCATACGACCGGCCGATCATCCGCGATTTCAGCACCCGCATCGTGCGCGGCGACCGCATCGGGCTCGTCGGTCCCAACGGCGCGGGCAAGACGACGCTGCTCAAATTGATCCTGGGCGAGATCCAGCCCGACAGCGGCCGCATTCGCCGCGGCACCAACCTCGAGGTCGCGTACTTCGACCAGCTGCGCGAGCAGCTCGACGACGAGGCGACGCTCGTCGACACGATCAGCAAAGGCGCGGACTACATCGAGATCGGCGGCACGAAGAAGCACGTGATGAGCTATCTGGGCGACTTCCTGTTCCGGCCCGAGCGCGCACGCGCGAAGGTCTCGGCGCTGTCGGGCGGCGAGCGCAACCGGCTGCTGCTCGCGCGGCTCTTCTCCCGCCCCGCGAACGTGCTCGTGCTCGACGAGCCGACCAACGACCTCGACATCGAGACGCTGGAGCTCCTCGAAGAGCTGCTGCAGGAATACGACGGCACGCTGTTCCTGGTGAGCCACGACCGCGCCTTTCTCGACAACGTGGTCACCTCGGTCATCGCTTTCGAAGGCGACGGGCGCTTGCGCGAATACGTCGGCGGGTACTCCGACTGGGTGCGGCAGCGGCCGGCGCCGGCCGCGCCCGAGCAGGCCAAGCCCACGCCGCCGAAGCCCGCGCCCCAGCCCGCGTCACGCGCCAAGCCCGTCAAGCTCACGTTCAGGGAGACGCGCGAGCTCGAGGCGCTGCCCGGCCAGATCGAAGCGCTGGAAAAAGAACAATCGGAGATCACCGCGCAGCTCGGCGACAGCGAGCTTTATCGCACCGATCCGGATAGAGTAAAGGCGCTCCAGCAGCGTTACAGCGACATCGAAAACGAGCTGATGAACAGCCTCGCGCGCTGGGAGGCGCTCGAAGCGAAGCAGGCCGCAACCAAAACGTAGGGTGCGTGGTCACGCACCGTGCAGGACCACCGGAGGGGAGATGACCCAAAGTCTGCTGCGCGCCTGCGCCGCCGCGTTGATCGCAGTCGCGCTGACCGTCCTGGGCGGCTGTGCGGTTCAGCCCGAAACCCGCGCCGCTTCGCCGAAAAACATCATCATCCTCTACGGCGACGGCGCCGCCGCGACCCAATGGGAGCTCGGCCGCTACACCAGCCGCGAGCTGCGCAACGCGCCGTATGCGGTTACCGACGTGGTGTTCAAACGCGGCACGCTCGGCCTGCTCTCCACCTCGTCGGCGAGCTCGCCGGTGACCGACTCGGCAGCCGCCGCGACCGCGATGTCCACGGGCCGCAAGACGAACAACGACATGGCCGGCGTCACCGCCGACGGCAAGCCCGCGACGACCCTCATGGAGATCGCGAAGGCGCGCGGCAAGCGCATCGGGCTCGTCACGACGGCGACGGTGTACGACGCCTCGCCCGCGGCTTTCAGCGTCCACGCGAAATCGCGCCGCGAATACCAGAGCATCGTCGACCAGCTCTACGCGCTCGAGCCCGACGTGCTGCTGGGCGGCGGCCGCGATTACTTCCTGCCGAAAGGGCAGGGTCCCGGCAGGCGCAGCGACGCACGCGACGTCGTCGCGGCGTTCCGCGGCAAAGGCTATGCGGTGGTGCAGGATCCGGCGGCGCTGACTGCGACGACGGGCCCACGCCTGCTCGGGCTTTTCGACGACCAGGACATGGATCACGAGATCGACCGGCAGCCACGCGAGCAGCCGTCGTTCGGCGAGATGGCGGCCGCGGCGCTGCGCGTGCTGTCGGCGTCGAATCCGAGCGGCTTCGTGCTGTTCCTCGAGAACGAGAACATCGACACCGCCGGCCATCGCAACGACGCCGCCGCGCTGGTGCGCGATCTGTGGGCGTTCGACGAAGGCGTCCGCGCCGCTCTCGACTTCCGGCAGAAAAACCCCGACACGCTGATCGTCGTCACCGGCGATCATGAGACCGGGGGCTTGAGCATGACCTACGCCCAGAAGGACCTCTCGACGCTGTCGTCGTCGAACCGCTTCTACCCGCAGCGCGCGCACCTCGACCTGCTGATGGGCATTCGCGGCTCGCTCGACAAGGCCGCGAAGCGCCTCGGCCGCAAGCCCGCGCCCGAGCTCCTCGACAAGGTGCTCGCCGAGCAGTTTCCGGGATTCACCCTCGATGCCGACCTGCGCGCGGCGCTCCTTTCGGGCGCGGCGCTCGACCGCAACGCCGCCTACGTGCCGCACGCCGTGCTCGGCCGCATGGTCGCCCGCCAGACCGGCATCTACTGGGGCACCAGCGGCCATACCACCGAGCCGGTGGCGGTCGGGGCGATCGGCCCCGGCGAGACGCTCTTCAGGGGCTATATGGACAACACCGACTTCGCCAAAGCGCTCCACACGCTGCTGGGTCGCTAGCCGCATCGCCGGAACAAGCGGCGGGGATGCCCGCTATTCGCGGCTTCGTCCGGACCGCGCGGGAGCAAAAATAGCGGCTCTTCCACGCATCCGAGAGCCGCGACGTGATCACCGAAAGCCAGAGCGAAAGCTCGTACCTGGGCCAGTTCATTCCCGTTCATTACCACCACAACATGCTGATGGACGAGAACCGCATGGTCCCGTTCAAGGCGGCGATCGACTACGCGGTCTTTCCCGGCGCCAAGGTGCTCGAGCTCGGCGGCGGCACCGGCGTGCTGTCGTGGTTCGCGGCCCAGCATGCGAGCAAAGTCTGGTGCGTCGAGTTCAACCCCGACATGGTGCGCGAGGCGCGGCGGTTTCTCGCCGCGAACCCGAACGGTCACAAAGTCGAGGTGGTGCACGCGGACGCTTTCGAATACCTGCCCCCCGAGCCGGTCGACGTCGTGATCTGCGAGATGATCCACGTCGGCATGCTCAGGGAGAAACAGGTCGAGGTGATCGAGGCTTTCAAGCGCCGCTACAAGGCGCGCTTCGGCGGGCCGCTGCCGCGCTTCATCCCCGAAGCGGTGCTGATGGCGGTGCAGCCGCTGCAGCAGGACTACAGCTTCCACGGTTTCAACGCGCCGATCGTGCAATTCCAGGATCACGGCAAATCGGAACGCACGGTCGAGCTCTCCGAGCCGATGATCTACAGCACGCTCGACTTCACCTATCCGGTCGGGATGGACATCGCGTGGGAAGGCGATTTCACCATCGCCCGCGCCGGCACCGTCAATGCGCTGCGCTTCGTCACGCGCAACATCCTCGCGGTCACGCGCAATCCGCCCGGGACGATCGACTGGCTGAACCACTACATGGCGCTGCCGCTCGCGCAACCGATGCGCGTGCGCGAGGGCGACGTGCTGCGCGTGGGTTTCGGCTATCGCGCCGGCGGGTCGATCCCGTCGCTGCAGGCAAGCCTGCGCGCGGAGGTGGTTCAGGACGAGGTAGTCGAGCAGGAGACGAGGGTTCGCGCCTGCGCTTGAAGTCGCTGAAAACGCGCTGTGCCGCATTGCCGCGCGCGTGATAGATTTTCGAGAAAAACAGCGGGGAGGAATCCATGCGCACCTGGCTGATCGCGGCGCGTATCGCGCTCGGCATCGCGCTGCCGGTGCTTGCCGGTTGCGCCGCCAATGCCGTCACCGGCCGCAGCCAGCTCCTGCTGGTGTCGGAGGAGCAGGCGATCTCAGGCTCGGCTTCGGCCTACACGACCATGATCGGCGGCCTCGACAAGAAGAAGCGCCTCGAGCGCGGCACTGCCCGCGTCGAGCGCGTGAAGGAGATCACTAACCGGCTGGTCGCGGAGGCGGTGCGCTTCCGTCCGGATTCGGCCAACTGGCGCTGGGAAGTGCAGGTGATCGACGAGCCCAAGACGGTCAACGCTTTCTGCATGGCCGGCGGCAAGATGGGCATCTACACCGGGTTCTGGGAGAAGCTCCACGCGAGCGACGACGAGGTCGCGGCGGTCATGGGTCACGAGATCGGCCATGCGCTGGCGAGTCACACGCGCGAGCGCATGTCGGTCAGCATGGCGACCGGCATAGTGACGGCGGTGCTCGCCGCCGCTGTCTCGAACAGCAGCAATTACGGCCGCAACAGCGCGGCGCTCGGCACCGCTGCCGCGGTCGCCGTGACGTTGCCCAACAGCCGCGAAGGCGAGACCGAAGCCGACCAGATCGGCATCGAGCTCGCGGCCCGGGCCGGTTACGACCCGCGCGCGGCGGTGACGCTGTGGCAGAAGATGGCGAAGGAAGGCGGCGGACCTATCGAGTTCCTCTCGACCCATCCTTCTCCCGAGAACCGCGCGCAGCGACTGAACGAGCTCATCGCGAAGGTCGACCCGCTGTACCGCCGCGCCAGAGCGAATCCGGCCAGGGATCTGCCGGACTTCCTCAGTCCGAATCCTTCCGAACGACCGGCGGGGACCGCCTCGCGCACCGATTACGTGGCGCGCGTCGCCGCCGAGCCCGAGGTGATGACGTTCGTCTCGGAGGATTTCGATCGATTCAAGTCGGGCAAAGCAGTGTTCAGCTGCACTACCGAGTGCGCGCTCGCCTACGGCTTTCAGAAGAGCACATGGAAGACGCTCTACGAAAAGCACCAATGGCGCGACCTCGCGCTGCGCGTGATGAAGGTCGGCTACGACAACGATCTCTCGTACTTCCTGCTCGCGGAAGCGGCGAACGGCATGGGGCTGAAGGACGCCGCCGCGACCTACCGCAGGCGCGCGAAGGCGGCGACCGCCGCCGGCAAGACCTGCGGCGGCTCGTTCAACACGTGTGAAGGATTGCTGGTCGGCGAGACGACGCCGTAATTACACCGCCACGGGCGGCGGCGTCCCCTGCAGCCGGCACAGGCACGCGATGATGGCCACGTGCGAGAGCGCCTGCGGGAAGTTGCCGATGAGGCGTTTCGCGTGCGGATCGTATTCTTCCGCCAGCAGCCCCACGTCGTTGCACAATCCCAGCACGCGATCGAACATCGCCCGTGCCTCGTCGCAGCGGTCGAGCAGCGTCAGCGCGTTCGCGAGCCACAGGGTGCACGCGATGAACACGCCTTCGCCGGGCGGCAGGCCCTCCACGTTCGGATCGGTGCGGTAGCGCATCACCAGTCCGTCGACGACGAGCTCGCGCTGGATCGCGTCGATGGTGCCGAGCACGCGCGGATCGTGCGCCGGCAGGAACCCGACGAGCGGGATCATGACGAGGCTCGCGTCGACCTCCTTGCAGCCGTAGTACTGCACGAACGTGCCGCGCCCGGCGTCGTAGCCGTTGCGGCACACGTCCTCGTGTATCTCCGCGCGGATCGCGCGCCAGCGCTCGAGCGGCGCTTCGAGCTCGAACTGCTCGGCGGACGCGATCAGCCGGTCGAACGCGAGCCACGCCATCACTTTCGAGTGCGTGAAGTGCCGCCGCGGGCCGCGCACTTCCCAGATGCCTTCGTCGGGCTCTTGCCACGCCGTTTCGAGGAACTCCGCGAGCGCGAGCTCGACCTTCCAGGCGTCGCCGTTGGGCTCGATGCCTTCCGCGCGCGCGACGTGCAGCGCCGCCGCGACCTCGCCGAACACGTCGAGCTGGAATTGCGTGAAGGCGGCGTTGCCGATGCGCACGGGTTTGGAGCCCATGTAACCCGGCAGCCACGGCAGCTCGATCTCGGTCAGGCGGCGCTCGCCCGCGAGGCCGTACATGATGTTCACCTGCGACGGCGTTCCCGCGACCGCGCGCACGAGCCACAGGCGCCACGCGCGCGCTTCGTCGATGTAGCCGCTGCGCATGAACGCGAACAGCGAGAACGTCGCGTCGCGCAGCCAGCAGATGCGGTAATCCCAGTTGCGCACGCCGCCGATCTTCTCGGGCAGCGAGGTCGTCGGCGCGGCGACGATGCCGCCGGTCGGCGCGTAGGTGAGTGCCTTCAGCGTGATCAGCGAGCGCATCACCGGGTCGCGATGCGGGCCGTCGTAGGTGCAGCGCGACGACCACGTTTTCCACCATTCGTAGGTATGCGCGAGCGCGGTCTCGGCATCCAGCGGCGGCGGTGCGTCGTCGTAGGACGCATGCCACGTCATGACGAACGCGACCGATTCGCCTTCGCGCATCTCGAAGTCGGCGACCGTGGTCAGCGCTTCGCCGCGCAGCTTCACCGGCGTGTGGATCGTCAGGCAGTCGGGACCCGCGACGGCGCGCCAGCCGTCGCGCGACTGCGACACCCACGGCACCACCGCGCCGTAATCGAAGCGCACGACGAGCTGCATGTGCATCGCGACCGCGCCGCGCGTGCCGCGCACGATGCGCACCAGCCGCGGATGGTTGGCGCGCACGCGCATGAAATCGACGACCGTCACCGCGCCGGTCGGCGTGACGTGCTCGGTTTCGAGCACCAGCGTGTCTTCGACGTAGCGCCGCGTCGTCGAAAGGACCTCGCCCGCCGGCGCGAGCAGCCAGCGGCCGTGCTCGGGCGTGCCGAGGAGGGCGGCGAAGCACGCGCCGGAATCGAAGCGCGGCAGGCACAGCCAGTCGATGGAACCTTCGCGCGCGACCAGCGCCGCCGAGTGGCAGTCGCCGATGAGGGCATAGTCTTCGATCGGTGAGGGCATGGTCGGGCGGGCTATACTCGGGTGCAGGAGGAGGTCATGCACATTCCGCTAGCGATCAACATGCCGATCAAGCTGTTGTGCGTGCTGATCCTGCTGACCTCATGTACGACCATGTCGACCGACGCACCCGATTCGAGCCGTAAGCTGATCCTTGCCGAGCAAGGTTACTTTTTCGTCGGCGGCCACTATACCAAGACCGCCGACGGCGAGATCCGCGTCGGCCAGATGTACGTGCAGTACCAGATCCCCGAGAATCGCACGCAGCCGTATCCGGTCGTGATGTGGCACGGCGGCGGCCAGACCGGCACCAATTTCATGGGCACGCCCGACGGGCGCAAAGGCTGGGGCGATGACTTCCTGCAGCGCGGCTACGCGGTGTACATCGTCGATCAGCCCGGACGCGCGCGCTCCGGTTTCTTCACCGACGTCTACGGTCCGACGCGGCGGCCGAACACCGGGGCGATGTCGAGCCGCTTCACCGCGCCCGAGAAGGGCAATCTCTATCCGCAGGCCAAGCTCCACACGCAGTGGCCCGGCAGCGGCGTGCCCGGCGACGAGACCTTCGATCAGTTCTTCGCGTCGCAGGTCGAGGACATCCGGGATCTCAACGTCATCGAGCAGATGAACCGCGACGCGGGCGTCGCGCTGCTCGACAGGATCGGACCTGCCGTACTGCTCACGCACTCGCAGTCCGGACCGTTCGGCTGGGCGCTCGCCGATGCGCGGCCGAAGCTCGTCAAAGGCATCCTTGCAATCGAGCCCAACGGCCCTCCGTTCTACGAGAACACGATCGTCGGCGAAGCGAAGGGCTGGTTCCAGGACGGACCGATGGGCCGCGCGTGGGGGATCACGCGCAACGCCCTGACGTACTCGCCGGCGGTGAACGACCCGAAAGACCTGCGCATGACGCGCGAGGCCGCGCCGAGCGGGCCCGATCTGGTGCGCTGCTGGCTGCCCGCGCAGCCCGCGCCCCAGCTCACCAACCTGAAAGGCATTCCGATCCTGATCGTCGCGAGCGAAGCGTCGTACCATGCGCCGTACGATCACTGCACGTCGCAGTACCTCCGCAACGCCGGCGTGGCGAACGACTTCGTGCGCCTCACCGATCTGCACATCCACGGCAACGGCCACATGATGATGCTCGAGAAGAACAATCTCGAGATCGCGGCGTTTCTGGATCGGTGGAGCCGCGAACACATCAAATGAACGTCATCCTGGACCGCGCGCCAGCCGACGCGACATTGTCGCGTCGTCCCGGACCTGTCCGCGACAGCGGACGTGATCCGGGAGCCATTTTGAATTTACGTCAATATGGGTCCCCGCCTGCGCGGGGACGACGCTGTGCGTCGCCTTCGCGGGAATGACGTATTTACGAGGAGAACCATGAGCATCAAGAAGATCTTCGCAGCGGCGGCCCTCGCCGCTGCCGCCGCATGCGCACACGCGCAGAGTTATCCGTCCAAGCCGATCCGCCTCATCCTGCCGTTCCCGCCGGGCGCGCCGAGCGACCTTGTCGGCCGCACGATCGGGCAGAAGATGGGCGAGCAGATGGGGCAGAACCTCGTTCCGGACAACCGCACCGGCGCGGGCGGCACGGTCGGCCTCGCGCTCGTCGCCAAGTCGCCGCCCGACGGCTACACGGTCATGGTGAGCTCGCCGACGATCGCGCTGTCGCCGCTGCTCTATTCGAATCTTCCCTACGACGTGATGCGGGACTTCGCGCCCGTCGCGCGGCTGGCATCGATCGAGAACGTGCTGCTCGTGCACCCTTCGGTGCCGGCGAAGACGCTGAAGGAGTTCATCGCGCTCGCGCGCGCGCAGCCGGGCAAGCTCAACTACGGCTCCGGCGGTCCGGGCACGACCAACCATCTCGCCAACGAGCTCCTGAAGAGCCTGGAGAAGATCGACATGGTTCACGTGCCTTACAAAGGCGCGACGCTCGCGACGACCGCGCTCATGGGCGGCGAAGTGGACGAAGTGATCGTGTCGGTCGCGTCGGTGCTGCCGCTCATCAAGGCGGGCCGCGTGAAGCCGCTCGCCGTGCTGTCGGAGAAGCGCGTCAAGACGCTGCCGCACGTGCCGACCTCGACCGAGGCGGGCCTGCCCAACTTCAAGATGTCGATCTGGTACGGCATGTTCGCGCCGGCCGGCATGCCGAAAGAGATCGTGCAGCGCCTGTATCGCGAAGCGGTGAAAGCGTACGAGGATCCGGCGCTCCTGAAGCACATGGCCGCGGCCGGCATGGATCCGTGGCTGGGCACGCCCGAGCAGATGGGCGCGCTGCTGAAGAACGAGATGGCCCGCTATTCGAAGATCATCCAGGCGGCGGGCATCAGGAAAGACGCGCTGTAACGCGATGCTCCGGAATCTGCTCCGCGGCGCGTTCCGGCGCCGCGAGCCCGGTGCGCAGGAGCGTTACGACCGCGCAGTCCGGCTGGAGCAGCAGAAGCGACTGACCGAAGCGGTCCGGCAATACACCGCCGTGCTCGCTCTCGGCGCCGAAAGCGCGGCGGTGCATGCGCAGCTTGCGAATTGCTACGCGCGCCTCGGGCGCGGCGCCGAGGCGGTCCCGCATTACCGTCGCGCGGCCGAGCTCGATCCGCGGGCGGGCTACGTCGAGCACAGCGTGCTCGGCGCGCTCAACTTCGTCCCGGACATCACGCCAGAGGCAGTGTTCGAAGCGCATCGGGCATGGGGAGAGCGGCTCATGGCGAGCGTGCGGCCCGTGTTGCAGCACAGCCGTTCGAACGAGCGCATACGCGTGGGCTACGTCTCGCCCGACCTGAGACGGCATCCGGTGACATATCTCTTCGCGCCGGTGCTGGAGCACCACGACCGCGCGCGCTTCGAGATCTACTGCTACGACCCGGTGGGCGATGGGGACGCGGTGACCGTGCGGCTCAAGCGCGCGAGCGAGCACTGGCGTGAGGTCGCCGGGCGATCGGACGAGGCGATCGCGGAGACTGTGAACGACGACCGTATCGACATCCTCGTCGACCTGGCAGGCCATACCACGCACTCACGGTTGCGCGCGTTCGCGATGAAGCCGGCGCCGGTGCAGGTGAGCTGGCTCGGCTATTTCAATACGACAGGGCTGCCGACGATGGATTACTTCATCAGCGATCCGCACTCGTCGCCCGAAGGGCAGCAGCGGTGGTTCAGCGAGAGTCTGTGGCGGCTGCCGCACACGCGCTTTCCGTACGAGCCGCCCGCGTTCGCGCCCGAGGTCGGGCGGCTTCCGGCGCGCGCCAGGGGCGGCGTCACGTTCGGCTGCTTCAACAACCTCTCGAAAGTGAACGATCGCGTCATCGCGCTGTGGGCGCGCGTGCTCGACGCGGTGCCGGGAAGCCGTGTGAAGATCGTCGCGATCGGCCTGCACGACGAGGGTAATCGCGAATACTGGCGCGAGCGATTCGCGAGTCGCGGCATCGCGCCGGACCGTGTCGAGCTCTCGCCGTTCCTGCCGCACGAGGCGCTGCTCGCCGCGTACGGCGAGGTCGACATCGCGCTCGACCCGTTTCCGTTCGCGGGCGGGCTGACGAGCCTCGAAGCGCTCTACATGGGCGTGCCGGTGGTCACGCTGGAGGCGCCGATGCTGCCGGGCCGTCAGACGATCTCGTTCCTGCGCAATGTGGGGCTGGAGACGCTCGTCGCGGCGGACGAGGAGGCGTACGTCGCCGCGGCAGTGCAGCTTGCAGACGATCTCGACGCGCTCGCCGCGCTGCGTGCCTCGCTGCGCGAGCGGATGCGCGCGTCGCCGCTGATGGATTACGCCGCCTTCACGCGCGACTTAGAGAAAGCGTACGAGCAGATGCTGGACGTCGTTCCCGACCCGCGATAGCGGAAGGGATCGGGAATCCATTTTGACGTTCAGTCGAGTCGTATGTTCGCCGCCTTGATCACCTTCGCCCAGCGCCCCGACTCTTCGCGCATGTAGCGCGTGAGCTCTTCGGGCGAAGATGGCGACGGCTCGGCGCCGGCGCCCATCAGGCGCTGATGCACGTCGGGCGCGGCGAGCGCTTTGGCGACCGCGCCGTTCAACTGCGTCACGATCTCCTTCCTCATGCCTTTCGGGCCGAAGAGGCCGTACCACGTGGTGTATTCGTAGCCGGGGACGCCCGCTTCGGCGATCGTCGGCACGTCGGGCAGCGCGGGCGAGCGCTTGCCGCTGCCGATCGCGAGCATCTTCACGCGGCCGTTCTTCCAGTGGCCGAGCACCGTCGGGATGCTCGAGAACTGCAGCTGCACGTTGCCGGCGATCAGATCGTTCATCGCGGGACCGCCGCCTTTGTACGCGACGTGCACGATGTCGATCTTCGCCATGTACTTGAGCATCTCGCCGCCGAGATGGTTGGGCGTGCCGATGCCGCTGGAGGCGACGTTGAGCTTGCCGGGATTGGCGCGCGCGTAGGCGATCAGCTCCTTCACGTTGTTCGCCGGCAGCGACGGCGTGGCGACGAGCGCCTGCGGATTGACGTTGGTGCGGCTGATCGGCGAGAAATCGCGAAACGCGTCGTAGGGGAGCTTGGCTTGCAGCAGCGGGTTGATGACCATCCCCGAGGACGTGCCGAGCAGCAGCGTGTATCCGTCCGACGGCGCCTGCGCGACGATCATCGTCGCGAGCACCCCGCCCGCGCCGCCGCGGTTGTCGACGACCACCGGCTGCCCGAGTATCTCGGAGATCTTCTGCGCCACCGGGCGCCCGACGAAGTCGGTGGTCCCGCCCGGCGGGTAGGTGATGACGAAGCGGATCGGGTGAGTCGGGAAAGCCTGTCCTGAGCCTGTCGAAGGGCTCTGGGCCGCCGCGAGCGTCGCGGCGCAGCCGAGCGCGGCCGCAACGGCCGTGGTGACGCGTTTCATGTTGCCTCCTCGTGTTGTTATCGCAGCAGGTCGACGATTTCGTCGATGTCGTCGATCTCTTCCAGCCGTTGCAGTGCTTCAAAAGCTTGCCGGGGGTCTGACCCCGTTTTATCGGGGTCAGACCCCGGTTTGTACGCGCAATCCATGAACTTCACGCGCAGATCGTCCCACGACAATTCGCGTGCGGGCGAGCCCGGCGCCTTGTCGACGCGGATCGTCTCGCTGCGGCCGTCGCGCAGCTTCACCTCGACCTGCACGAAGCCGCGGCTGCCCGAGCTCCTCTTGTCGAAATCGGGATCGTCGCCGCGCGACGAAGCATCCTCGCGCGCGTCGATGCGATCGTACAGGGCCGCGATCTCCGGACGGTTGACCGCCTCGTCGGTGAACGTCGCGATGGCGTACCCGCCGTCGAGCGCGCCGGCCGCGAGCGCGTACTGCAGGCTGAACTTGCTTTCGAGCCCGGTCGTGGGGCGCGGATAGGTGAGCACCTGCATGCCGCCCGGCGGCATGCGGCAGACGATCTTCTCGACGTCCTGCGCTTCGAAGCCGAGCTTGGCGCGCAGCGCCAGCAGCCCGTCCATCGCGCGATGGCACGCATAGCAGCACGGAAATTTTTTCAGCGCGAGCCCCGGATCGCAGATGACGAACGGACGGCCCAGGCGCTCGGCGGTGAGATCGGCGTCGGACTCGGCGACCCCGAGCGTCGAATAGAGGCCGGACTTGGCTTCGAGGATATCGTCGGCGGCGGTGAAGCCGCACGACGCGAGGCGCCATGCGGTGAGCGCGCTGCGCGCGGCGATCCCGGTGTGCAGAGGCTTGGTCATCGTGCCGAAGTTGCGGCGCAGGCCGCTCGCCATCGACGCGGCGATGCCGAAAGCGATGCGCGAGGTCTCGACGTCCGCGCGGTGGATTTTCAGCAGGGCAGCCAGCCCGGAGAAGAGCGCGAGCGAGCCGGTCGCGTGGTAGCCGCGGTGGTAGTGGCCGACGGTCATGCCGAGGCCGATCTTGCCGCCGATTTCGATGCCGATGACGTAGGCTTCGAGGAAGTCGCGGCCGCTGACGCGCCTGCCGTCGAGGCTCGCGAGCGCCGCGGCGAGGATCACCGCCGACGGATGCGCCGGCATCATCGACAGCACGTCGTCGTAATCGAGGGCGTGGCCGAAGGTGCCGTTGACCAGCGCCGCGGTTTCGGGCGAAGCGGTCGTCCCGGTGCCGAGGATGGGAACGTCGCCCGGCGCGCGCGACGCGGCGACGTAGCGCTCGAGCGGTTCGGTGACTTCGGATTTCGCGCCGGACAGGATCGCCGCAAACGTGTCGGCGATCGCCTTCTTCGCCTTGGGAATTGCGTCGGGAGGTAGTGCGGCGAGCGTCGTCTCGTGGATGAACGCGGCGACGCGTGCGGTGGCGGACATCAGCGACTCCGATGGTCGGGCATCGCCCGATTATCGCATCGCGAAAGTCCGCGAGCGCCGGCGCTTATGCACCGACGCTGGTAGAGCGCTGCGCTTTAGCGCTTGCCGGTCGCTGCGCCGGTCGGATCGATGATCGCGCCGCCGGCGGGTCCTGCACCGTCGCGCGACATGCCGGGCGGCGTGTTGCCGCGCTGGTTTTCCTTCTCGCTGGGCCCGGTCGTGCCGGAGCCGCTGCCCATCGTTCCGCCGGTGCCGGAGGGCACCGCGACGTTGCCCGAATCGGTCGGCACGATCGCCTTGGAGGCGCTGATCGAGCCGTCAGTCGTCTTGTCCGCGGTGGTTGCGGCGACCGAGCACGCGCCGAGCGGCAGCGCCAGCACGATCGCGAGCGCCGCGGCAGTGCCGCGCGCGTTCACGGTCTTACCCCAGCACGGTCACGTCGGGCGAGCGCAGTCCGGCTGCGCGCGCGAGCATGGCCGCGTATTGAACGGCTGCGTCCTTGGTCTTGAAGACGCCGCCGGGAATGACTTTGCGCGAGAAGGCGACGACCCACGTCGCGGCGCTCGCACGAGCGACGACGAAAGCGGATTTCCTGCGGCGTTCGATCTGGCCAGTAGACTTGCGGTTCATGTTCGGTCCTTTCTGATCGTTTTAGGGGGACTGCCACACGGCCTCTCCCGACGCCTAGCCTTGACGCAGAAACCGTGCCAGGCGCCGTGCTGCCCTGCGGAAGCGCAATGAAAGTCAGTGTAGGCGCGAGGCCGCGCGGGCGATGCGCGGATTAGCGCCGGAAAACCGGGCTTTCCGGCGTTAAAGAAACCCGAGATCATGTCGTGTCGGGCGGACGAAAAGGCGTTCGTCGCCGATTCCCAACAGCGCGGTTTTACATTCGTGGAAAAAATGGGACAAAGGTCCACGCCGCTGGTCGGTGCGGCTGAAGCCGCACCTCCCCGCGCGACGGCGCGCTTATGCGCCTGGCGGCGCGACGCGAGATCAATATGACTTGGGGAGTCCGAGCACCTTCTCGGCGATGAAACAGAGGATGAGCTCCGGGCTCACCGGCGCGATCCGCGGGATGAACGCTTCGCGCAGGAAGCGCTCGACGTGGTATTCCTTCGCATATCCCATGCCGCCGTGCACCATCACCGCGGTCTCGCAGGCCTGGAAGCACGCTTCGCCGGCGAGATACTTCGCGGCGTTCGCTTCCGCCCCGCACGGTCGACCGGCGTCGTACAGGCTCGCCGCCTTATACGCCATGAGGTTCGCCGCCTCGAGCGCCATCCAGCAGCGCGCGAGCGGGTGCTGGATGCCCTGGTTCCGGCCGATCGGGCGGTCGAAGACGACGCGCTCGCGGGCGTACTCGGCCGCGAGCGACAGCGCCGCCTGGCCGAGTCCGACCGCTTCCGCGGCGACCAGCACGCGCTCTGGATTGAAGCCGTGGAGGATGTATTCGAAGCCGCGGCCTTCCTCGCCGACGCGGTCTTCCACCGGCACGCGCAAATCGTCGATGAACAACATATTGGAATCGACCGCCTTGCGCCCCATCTTCTCGATCTCGCGGACTTCGACGTGCGCGCGGTCCAGGTCGGTGTAGAAGAGCGTCAGGCCGCTTGTGGGCTTCTCGACCTCCTCGAGCGGGGTCGTGCGCGCGAGCAGCAGGATCTTGTTGCAGACCTGCGCGGTCGAAGTCCAGATCTTCCGGCCCGACACCACGTAATGGTCGCCGCGGCGGAGAGCCTGGGTCTTGAGGTGCGTGGTGTCGAGCCCGGTGTTCGGCTCGGTCACGCCGAAGCACGCGCGGTCACTGCCTGCGATGAGCGGCGGCAGCCAGCGCTGCTTCTGCTCCGCGGTCGCGTATACGACGACCGGGTTCAGGCTGAAGATGTTCATGTGGACCGCCGACGCGCCCGACATCCCGGCGCCGGACGCGGCGATCGTCTGCATCATCACCGCCGCCTCGGTGATGCCGAGGCCCGCGCCGCCGTACTCCTGCGGCATGGCGATGCCGAGCCAGCCGTCGCGTGCGAGCGTCGCGTGGAAATCGAGCGGAAAACCGCCTTCGCGGTCGCGCTTCGCCCAGTAGTCGAGATCGAATTCGGCGCAGATCTTCGCGACCGCGTCGCGGATCGCCTGCTGGTCTTCGGTGAGTGAGAAATCCATGGGGGAATTCTATCGCGCCGCTTTGGTCCGAATGGACGTACCCTGTAAAATTACACAGTCCCCGTGCTGCCCGTCGACTTCCATCCCGTACTCCGCCGCTGGTGGGAGGACCGTTTTACGGTCGCTTCCGAGGACGGCTCGCGTACGGTGCTCCCGCCGACCGAGGCCCAGGTCGACGGCTGGAAAGCGATCCGCCGCGGTGACGACACGCTGATCGCGGCGCCGACAGGATCGGGCAAGACGCTGGCGGCCTTCCTCACCTCGATCGACCAGCTTTTCCGTGAAGGTTTGGAGCGCGGCTCGCTCCCGGACGAAGTGCGGGTGATCTACGTCTCGCCGCTGAAGGCGCTCTCCGCGGACATCCACAAGAACCTCGCCGAGCCGCGCCGCGAGATCAAGCGGCTCGCCGAGGAGATGGATTTCGCGCCGGTGAAGATCACCGCCGCGGTGAGGAGCGGCGACACGCCGCAGAAGGAGCGCGCGGCGATGCTGCGCACGCCGCCGCACATCCTCGTGACGACGCCGGAGTCGCTCTATCTCCTGATGACGGCCGAGAAGTCGCGCGACATGCTGAAGACCGCGCGCGTGGTCATCGTCGACGAGATCCACGCGGTGCTCGAATCGCGCCGCGGCGCGCACCTCGCGCTCACGCTCGAGCGCCTCGAGCACATCTGCGGCAGCAAGCTCCAGCGCATCGGCTTGTCCGCGACGCAGAAGCCGATCGAGGAGGTCGCGCGCTTTCTCGTGGGCTCCGATCCGCAAGCGGCGTGCGCGATCGTCGACCGCGGCCACAAGCGCAGGATCGATCTCGCGGTCGAAGTGCCCGGCTCCAAGCTCGAAGCGGTGATGTCGCACGAGGTGTGGGAGGAGAACTACCAGCGTCTCGTCGAGCTGATCGAATCGCATACCACGACGCTCATCATGGTGAACACGCGCCGGCTCGCCGAGCGCATGGCGCACCATCTCACCGATCTCCTCGGCGCCGAATACGTGGCGGCCCATCACGGCAGCCTCTCCAAGGAGAAGCGTCTCGACGCCGAAGAGCGGTTGCGCGAAGGCAAGCTCAAGGTGCTCGTGTCGACCGCTTCGCTCGAGCTCGGCATCGACATCGGCCACGTCGACCTCGTCTGCCAGATTTCCTCGCCCAACCGCATCGCCACGCTGCTCCAGCGCGTCGGCCGCTCGGGCCACACCGTGCGCGGTTTGCCGAAAGGCCGCATCTTCCCGCTCACCCGGGACGACCTCGTCGAGTGCGCCGCGATGGTCCAGGCGGTGCGCGACGGCGGGCTCGACCGCGTGCACGCGCCCGAGAAGCCGCTCGACGTGCTCGCGCAGCAGATCGTCGCCGAATCGGCGGCGGAGGAGTGGGACGAGACCGCGCTCTTCGACCTCATGCGCCGCGCGTATCCGTATCGCAATCTCACGCGTAAGGAATACGACGAGACCGTCGAGATGCTCGCGCAGGGCTACGCGACCAAGCGCGGACGCCGTGCCGCGCTGATCACGCACGACCCGGTGAACGAGAAGCTGCGCGCGCGCAAAGGCTCGCGCATGGCGGCGATCATGTCGGGCGGGGCGATTCCCGAAGTGTTCGACTACCGCGTGCTGCTCGAGCCCGAAGGCACCTTCATCGGCACGCTCAACGAGGACTTCGCGATCGAATCGCTGCCGGGCGACGTGTTCCAGCTCGGCAACACCTCGTGGCGCATCCTGAAAGTCGGCAGCGGCGTGGTGCGCGTCGCGGACGCCCAGGGCCAGCCGCCGTCGATGCCGTTCTGGCTCGGCGAAGCGCCGTCGCGCAGCACCGAGATGAGCGCGGCGGTGTCGCGCATGCGCGACGGCGCGGACAAGCTGCTGCCCAAGCCCGATCAGCCGCGCAAGGACGGCGAGCTCGAGCCGGCGATCGCGTGGCTCATGACGGCTTACCACCTCGAGCGATCCGCGGCCGAACAGATCATCGACTACTTCGCCGAAGGCAAGCGCGCGATCGGCCTGGTGCCGACGCAGGATCGCATCGTCATCGAGCGCTTCTTCGACGAATCGGGCGGCATGCAGCTCGTGCTGCACGCGCCGTTCGGCAGCCGCATCAATCGCGCGTGGGGCCTCGCGCTGCGCAAGAAGTTCTGCCAGGGCTTCAACTTCGAGCTGCAGGCCGCGGCGACGGAGGAGGGCATCATCCTCTCGCTCGGCACGTCGCACTCGTTCCCGCTCGAAGACGTCTTCCGCTACCTGCATCCCAACACGGTCAAGGAGACGCTGACGCAGGCGGTGCTCGATTCGCCGATCTTCGAGACGCGCTGGCGCTGGACGACCACGCTCGCGCTGGCGGTGCCGCGCAGCCGAAACGGGGCGCGCGTGCCCGCGCCGCTCCAGCGCATGTACGCCGAAGACCTGTTGCAAGGCGTTTTCCCCGATGCGACGGCGTGCTTCGAGAACATCCAGGGCGCGCGCGAAGTGCCCGACCATCCGCTGGTCAATCAGGCGTTGAAGGACGCGCTCGAGGACGCGATGGACCTGCCGGGACTGATCCAAGTCCTGCGGGGCATCATCGACGGCGAGATCGAGTGCAGCGCGAAAGAGACGCCCGAGCCGTCGCTCTTCTGTCACGAACTGCTGAATTCGGCGGTCTACACCTTCCTCGACGACGCGCCGCTCGAAGAGCGCCGCACCCAGGCGGTGTATACGCGCCGTTCGAGCGAGCCTCGCACCGCCGACGATCTCGGAGCGCTCGACGCCGCGGCGATCCGGCGCGTGCGCGAGGAGGCGTGGCCGTACGCGACCGCGCCCGACGAGCTGCACGATGCGCTGATGCTCGCGGGCTTCATCCGCGACAGCGAATTGGGCGCGGAAGAGGCGCAGTGGCCGGCGCTGATGGACAAGCTGGTGAGCGACGGGCGGGCGCTGCGGACCGGCGGCTTCTGGGTCGCGATCGAGCGCTTCGAAGAGCTGCACGCGGCGGTTCCACAGATGAAGAAGCCGAAGATCCCCGAACGCCTGAAGAAGAGAGCGTGGACGCGCGAGGACGCGGCGCGCGAGCTCTTGCGCGGACGCATGGAAGTGCTGGGGCCGGTGACGGCTGAGAAGCTCACCGGCGATTTCGCTGTCGAAGACGAGCGGCTGGTGAATCAGGCGTTATTGGAGTTGGAAACGGAAGGTCGAGTGCTGCGAGGGTATTTCACGCCTGGCAAAACCCACCCCCACCCTGTCCCTCCCCCTGAAGGGGAGGGGACCCATGTCCCGGGCCAGTCGGGCTTATCCGCGCTCGAATGGTGCGACCGGCGGTTGCTCGCGCGCATCCACCGCTACACGATCAGCCGGCTGCGCGCGGAGATCGAAGCGGTCACTGCGGCGGACTTCATGCGCTTCCTGCTGCACTGGCAGCACGTGACGCCGGAAGACCGCGTCAACGGCGTCGAGGGTTTGAGCGCGATCATCGAGCAGCTCGACGGCTGCGAGCTCGCCGCGAGCGCATGGGAGCACGACGTCCTGCCCGCACGCGTGAACGATTACACGTCGAGCTACATCGACATGCTGTGTCTCTCCGGCCGTGTCGCATGGGGACGCACCACGCCGATGGAAGGCGCGAGCAAGGCGCCGCTGAAGAGCTCGCCGATCGCGATCGTGCAGCGCGAGCACGCCGCGTTGTGGCGCGCGGACCAGAGCGTCGACGTCCAGGCGCTCACCTCGCAGGCGCGCGCGATCCACGAAGCGCTGACCGTACGCGGTGCGCTCTTCTTCCACGAGATCGTCGCGGCGACCGGGTTGCTTCGCACCCACGTCGAGCGTGCACTGGGCGAGCTCGCCGGCGCGGGGCTCGTGACCGCCGACAGCTTCAGCGGATTGCGCGCGCTGCTGACCCCTTCGGAAAAGCGCCGCAGCCTCTCGGGCGGCCGCCCGAGCTCGCGCCGCTCGGCCTATGGCGTCGACACCGCCGGCCGCTGGGCGCTGCTCGCATCGCAGCCCGATATGGACCGCGAGGAACAGGTCGAGACGATCGCGCGCGTGCTGTTGAAGCGCTACGGCGTCGTGTTCCGCTCGCTGCTCGCGCGCGAATCGCGGCTGCCGACCTGGCGCGAGCTCGTGATGGTCTACCGCCGGCTCGAAGCGCGCGGCGAGATCCGCGGCGGGCGCTTCGTCGCGGGTTTCGGCGGCGAGCAATTCGCGCTGCCCGACGCGGTCGGCCGGCTGCGCGCGGTGCGCAAGATCCCGAAGAGCCTTGAGCTGATCGTCGTCAGCGCGGCCGATCCGCTCAACCTCGTCGGCATCCTCACGCCCGACGCGCGCGTCTCCTCGATCGCGCAGAACCGCATCGCTTTCCGCGACGGCGTCGCGGTCGGCGCGTGGGAAGGCGGCAAGGTGAAGCGGCTGGGCGCCTCGGAGCTCGACGAAGACACTCTGCACTCGCTGCTCTCGCGCCGCGCGAGCGCGCATCCGCTCAAGGCGCACCTGCGCACGCCGAGCAAGACCGAGCGCGAGATGCTCGAGAGAAAGCGGCTGTGGCTCGCGAGGCAGAACAAGCCTGCAGGGACTTTGCATTAAGAGGCGCGGTGCGCTTGCGCGCACCCTACGGAAACCGGTAGTTCCGCGGAGGGTGCGTGGTAACGCACCGACACCGTTAAACCCTGCGGCGTTTTCGCCGTTAAGCTGGATAGGCCCGCTCTCATCTGGTGCGTCTGTTGACGCGCCGATGCCGCGAGGCATAGGATCGAACCGAACGTGCAGGAGAGCACGGCTTTGCCGCCGTCGCCGAAGGCGAAATCTCCCATAACCGCTCAGGCCGCAGGTACTGCGCGTTCGACATAGCCGTCTGGAGAGAGGCGCCGATCGAACGATCGGCGCCCACCGAAGGGGCAAGGTGCTCCAGAGCACCGCAATCTCTCAGGTACCAAGGACAGCGGGAGCGGCGACGGATCGGCGGTGAGCGCCGGACCGTTCGTTCCCACTCCTGTTACGAGAGGTTGTCATGAAGATCGCCGTCCTCGGTGCCGGTGTCATCGGCACCACATCCGCGTGGTTTCTCAGTAAAGCAGGCCATCAGGTCACGGTCGTCGACCGCGAGCCCGGCGCGGGCCTGGAAACGAGCTTCGCCAACGGCGGGCAGATTTCGGTCAGCCACGCCGAGCCGTGGGCCAATCCGTCCGCGCCGCTGAAAGTGCTGAAGTGGCTCGCGAACGAAGACGCGCCGCTCCTTTTCCGCCTGCGCCCGGACATGCACCAGTGGCTGTGGGGCCTTCGGTTCCTGCGCGAATGCACGCCCGGCCGCACGCGCCACAACATCCGCCAGATCGTGAACCTCGGCCTCTACAGCCGCGCCACGCTGCGCGAGGTGAGGCGCGAGACCGGCCTCGAGTACGACCACCTCGAAGCCGGCATCCTGCACTTCTATACCAACGCGAAGGAGTTCGAGGCGGCGATGGCGCCGGCGGAATTCATGCGCGAGCTCGGCTGCGACCGCCAGGTGAAGACCGCCGACGAGTGCGTCGCGATCGAGCCCGCGCTGGCGCGGGTGAAGGACCGCATCGCCGGCGCGACGTACACGCCGTCCGACGAATCGGGCGACGCGCATCTGTTCACGCGGCGTCTCGCCGAGCTGGCGGCGTCGCGCGGCGTGACGTTCCGGTACGGACACACGGTGCTCACGATCCGGCACGAAGGCGGCGAGATCACCGGCGTGCGCGTCGCGGACAGGGACGGGCGCGTCTCGACGATCAAGGCCGACGCGTACGTGATGGCGATGGGGAGCTACAGCCCGCTGCTGCTGCGTCCGATCGGCGTCAACGTGCCGATCTATCCCGCCAAGGGCTATTCGGTGACGATGAAGGTGAAGGACGCCTCCCGCGCGCATCGCGTGAGCCTCACCGACGACGAATACAAGCTCGTGTTCTCGCGCCTGGGCGACAGGCTGCGCATCGCCGGCACCGCGGAGCTGACCGGCTACAGCACCGATCTGAACGAAGGACGCTGCAAGGCGATCGTCAAGCGCGTCGAGGCGCTCTTCCCCGGCGCGGGCGACGCGTCGAGCGCGCAGTACTGGACGGGCCTGCGGCCCGCGACGCCGAGCAACGTGCCGTTGATCGGTCGCACGCGCTATCCCAACCTCTATCTCAACACCGGCCACGGCACGCTCGGCTGGACGCACTCGTGCGGCTCGGCGCGCGCGCTCGCGGACGTGGTGGACGGGCGCGTGCCGGAGATCGATTTCGATTTCGTGGGCTTGCCCGAGCGGCCGCAGCTGGTGCCTGCCGCTTAAAGGCCAAAGGCGTTTTTAACCGCAGAGGACGCAGAGGACGCAGAGGAAAAACAAACCAAGGTTGCGTGAGATGACTCCCGCAAAGCATCGTGCTCAAGTGAGCGCCGACCGCCGCAATCCTCTGCGTCCTCTGCGTCCTCTGCGGTAAAAGCTTTTCAACGCCGTTAGAATCGCGGTGACACAACACGAGGCCAACGTAGTGAAAGTCGTCACCAAGCTCCCGCACAAGTACACCGAAACCGAAGACTGCTGGATCCCGATGCCCGACGGGGTCAGGCTCGCCGCCAAGCTCTGGCTCCCGGACATCGCGCAAAAGAAGCGCGTCCCGACCATCATCGAGGTGATCCCGTATCGCAAGCGCGACATCTACGCCCCGCGCGACGCGATGCATCATCGTTACTTCGCGGGCCACGGCTACGCGAGCATGCGCATCGACATTCGCGGCTCGGGCGATTCCGACGGCGTCCAGGGCACGTTCGCGATCGGCGACGAGACCGGCGACACGGTCGAGGCGCTGAAGTGGATCGCACAGCAGCCGTGGAGCGACGGCAACGTCGGCATGTTCGGCATCTCGTGGGGCGGCTTCCAGGGCATACAGGTCGCGGCGAAGAATCCGCCCGAGCTGAAGGCGGTCATCGCGCAATCGTTCTCTCCCGACCGCTATCGCTACAGCCAGGTGTTCCGCGGCGGCGCGATCCTCTTGCGCTCGATCCGCTGGTCGAGCCAGCTCTTCGGCTACAAGTCGCGTCCGCCCGATCCCGAGCTCGTGGGCGACCGCTGGCGCGAGATGTGGATGCAGCGCCTCGAAGCCGATGCGCCGCAGATCGTCGCCGCGCTCAAGCACCAGACTTACGACGATTACTGGCGCGCGCGCGCGAGCGACTGGTCGAACATCAACGCCGCGGTGTACGCGGTGAGCGGCTGGGCCGACGGCTCGTATGTCGGCTCGGTGACCGAGGCGATGGCGAACCTCGACACGCCGCGCAAGGCGCTGATCGGGCCGTGGGGCCACCGTTACGCGCACCTCGGCATGCCGGGTCCCGCGATCGGTTTCCTCCAGGAATCGCTGCGATGGTTCGACCGGCATCTGAAAGGCAAGGACACCGGTGTCGACAAGGACCCCGCGCTCATCGCATGGATGCCGCAGTCGGCGCCGGCCAAGAGCTTCTATCCCGAGTCGCCGGGGCGCTGGGTCGCGGAGCGGGAATGGCCGTCGCCGCGCATCAAGCCCCAGCGCTTCCACATGAACAGCGGCGGCGCGCTCGGCGACAAGGCGAGCCGCGCGGGCACGGTTTCGAACCGCTCGCCGCAGACGCTCGGCCTCGCGGTCGGCGAATTGATGCCGTGGTTCCAGCACGGGCCGAGTCCCGAGCTTCCCGGCGATCAGCGGCCCGATGACGGCCAGTCGATCTGCTTCGATTCGGAGCCTCTCAAGAAGACCGTCGAGATCCTCGGCACGCCGAGCGCCGAGCTCGTGCTGTCGGTCGACAAGCCGGTCGCGTTCGCGTGCGTGCGCCTGTGCGACGTCGCGCCCGACGGCGCGTCCACGCGCGTCTCGTACGGCATCCTGAACCTCGCGCACATCGGCGGCGCCGACAAGGTGAAGAAGCTCGAGCCGGGCCGCCAGTACAAGGTGAGCGTGCCGCTGATCGACTGCGCGTACTCCTTCGCGCCGGGCCATCGCATCCGCGTCGCGATCTCGACCACGTACTGGCCGCTGATCTGGCCGTCGCCCGAGCCGGTGACGCTCACGGTGCAGACCGGCAAGAGCGCGCTGTCGCTGCCGGTGCGCCCGCTGCGCAAAGGCGAAGCGTCGCCGACGTTCAAAAAGCCCGAGTCCGCACCGGGTTTCCCGCGCACCGTCCTCGCGCCGGGCGGACGCAATCGCGTGATCCGCACCGATCTCGGAAAAGGTGAGACCGTCGTCGAGATCACCGACTCGAGCGGACGCAACCGCTACGACGAGATCGACATGGTCGCCGAAGCGCGCTCGACCGAGCGCTACAGCGTGGTCGAGGACGATCCGCTCAAAGCGACCGCGGAAGTGACGTGGACGTGGGAGTTCGAACGCAAGGACTGGAAGATCCGGACGGAGACCCGGACCCACGTCTCGTGCACCCGGCGCGAGTTCATCGTGCGCGCGCGCATCGAAGCCTACGAAGGCGAGGAGCGGGTTTTCGAGCGCGATTTCGAGGAGCGGGTCCGGAGGAATGGAAACTGATGGAAGAAGTGACGGGTGAAACGGTGACGGATAAAGCGGTGACGGATAAAGCGGTGACGGATGAAGCGGTTACAGGCAGGGCTACGGGGTTGCAGCGGTTTTTCGTCACCGCACTACCCGTCACCGCCTTATCCGTCACTTTTTTCGTCGCCGCCTCGGCTTCGTGCCTCGCCGCAGACTATCCCCGCCGCCCCATCAGCCTCATCGTGCCTTTCCCGCCGGGCGCGGCGACCGACGCGTTCGCGCGCGTGGTCGCGAGGAAGATGGTCGACGTGCTCGGGCAGCAGATCGTGGTGATCAATCGCGACGGTGCGTCGGGGATCATCGGCACCGATGCGGTCGCCCGCGCCGCGCCCGACGGCTACACGCTGGTGTGGGGCACGTCGTCGGGCCTTTCGATCCTGCCGGCGCTCAAGCAGAAGATGCCGTACGATCCGCAGCGCGACCTCGCGCCGATCAGCCTCGGCGCGAAGCTCGCGTACGTGCTCGTGGTCCATCCGTCGGTGCCCGCGTCCGGCGTGAAGCAGCTCATCGCGATCGCGAAAGCCCGGCCGGGCAAGCTCAACTTCGCCTCGGCGGGAACGGGCGGCGCGCCGCACATGGCCGGCGAGCTCTTCAAATCGATGGCGAAGATCGACATCGTCCACGTGCCGTACCGCGGCACCGCGCTCTTCGCCACCGACCTCGTCGCCGGGCAGGTCGACCTCGCGTTCGCGAGCCCGGTGACCACGCTGCCGTTCACCGGCAACGGGCGCCTGAAGCCGCTCGCGGTCACCGTGAACCGCCGCATCGA
This sequence comes from Burkholderiales bacterium, assembly GCA_036262035.1. Lineage (NCBI taxonomy): Bacteria > Pseudomonadati > Pseudomonadota > Betaproteobacteria > Burkholderiales > Burkholderiales bacterium. The sequence continues at coordinate 121,692 of DATAJS010000015.1, forward strand.
GGTCTATCCGGACCTGCCGACGATGGCCGAAACGCTGCCCGGTTACGAGCTCACGCAGTGGTACGCGATGCTCGCGCCGGCGAAGACGCCGCCGGATATCGTCGCGACGCTCAACGGCGCGATGCGCAAGGCGCTCGACGACGCGGACGTGAAAAAGCGCATCACGAGCGAAGGCGGCCTCCCCTCGCCGACGACGCCCGAAGGCCTGGCGAGCTTCATCAAGGCCGAGACCGTGAAATACGAGAAGATCGTCGCGGCGGCGGGAATCAAGACGGAATGAGCAGGCGCGTCATTCCCGAACCGCGGTAGCGGGAGCTATCGGGAATCCATGTTGTTTCAACGTCAAAATGGATTCCCGCATTCGCGGGAACGACGAGCTCCGTTACGCGTTGACGTTCTCGCGCGGGGTCTTGCGCCGGTCGCCTTTGCGGCGGTCGGGTCTATGGCGCTTCTCGGGATCCTCGCCTTCGCGCGCGAGCGGCAGCTCGATGTAGAACGTCGCGCCCACCGCGGCGCCGTCGTCGTAGCCGATGCGCCCGTGCATCGCTTCGACGATCGCCTTCGAGATCGCGAGGCCGAGTCCCGTGCCGCCTTTGGACGAGCCCGACTCCGCCTGCGCGAACTTGGAGAAGATGCGATGCCTGAACTCGGGAGGCACGCCGGGACCCCGGTCGGCGATCTCGATGCGCGCGATGTCGGCCAGGGCGCAGGCCGTGACGCGCACCGGCTCGCCCGCGGGGCTGAACTTCGCCGCGTTCGAGAGCAGGTTGGTGACCACCTGCAGCAGCCGGTCGCTGTCGGCGTGCACGCAGAGCCCGAGCTCGACCGGCTCGAGGACGAAGCGCGTCCCGTGCTTCTCCGCGTACGCCGAATTGAGCGACACCGCGCGGTCGAGGCACGGGCCGAGGTCGATGCGCTCGATGTCGAGATCGAGCTTGCCCGATTCCACTTTCTCGAGGTCGAGGATGTCGTTGACCAGCGCCGCGAGGCGCTCGCCGTTCTGGAACGCCATGTCGAGGAACATCGCGGCGTCGGGCGGCGCCTTTTCGCCGTACTCTTCCCTGAGCAGCGAGAGCGCGCCGATGAGCGCGGTGAGCGGCGTGCGCAGCTCGTGGCTGACCGTGCCGATGAACTCGTTCTTGAGAGACTCGACCGCCTTGCGCTCGCTGATGTCGGCGTTGGTGCCGGTGATGCGGCACGCGCGCCCGCTCGCGTCGCGTTCCGACACCTTGGCGTGGCTGGCGATCCACTTCCACGCGCCCTCGTGCGTGCGCACGCGGTGCTCGACGTCGTAGCACTCGGCTTCGCCCTTGAGCGTCGCGACGAGCGCGTTCTTCAGGTGCGGCCGGTCGTCGGGATGCACGATCGCTTCGAGCGATTCGATCGAGGTGATCGTCACCGCCGGCTTGCCGCCGAGCATCGCGTTCCACAGCGGTGAGAGGGTCACCGTCCCGCTCATCACGTCCAAATCGAAGAGCGCGAGGTCGGAGCCTTCGAGCGCGAGCGACAATCGCTCGCGGCTTTCGCGCAGCTGCGCGGTCATCCGCTGCGCGAGGCGCAGCGCGCGCTCGCGCAGCGTGGCGAGCACCCACACGAGCGCAGTGAGCGTGAGGCAGATCGCGATGCCGGCGACCAGCGTCATGTTCGGCCGCGAGCGGTCTATGCCCTGCTCGAACGCGGGCAGGCTGGTCGCTCGCAGCGTCCACACCCGGTCCTGCACGATGAGCTCGGAGGTCTTGGTGTAAGCGGGCGTGCGCACGGCGCCGGGCGGCGCGCTGTCGTAGAGCAGGCTCTCCGGCGCGGTCGTGGCGCCGTCGAACACCTCGACTCGCAGGTCGCCGAGCGCGCCGAGCAGGCCGCGCATCAGGTCGCGGGTGCGGAAAGGGGCGTACACGATCGCGATCGAGTTCGCGCGCCGGTCGTCGATGATGTCCGCGGGCATGCCGTTGCGGTAGACCGGCAGGAACATGAGAAAGCCGGGCTGCGCGTCGGCCTTGTTCCCCTGGTCCTCCACCAGCGTGAGCTTGCCGCTCACCGCGGGCTCGCCGCTGTCGCGCGCGCGCTGTATCGCGGCGCGCCGCATGCCCTCGGAATACAGGTCGAAACCGCGCGCGCGCAAGTTGCGCTCGGTCGGCGGTTCGATGTACACGACCGGAAAGTACTCGGCGCGCGCGCCCGGCGGGCGTATCGCGTAGTCGCGCGGGCCGTCCTCACGCATTGAGCTCTCGTGCGCGCCGAGCTCGGACTGGAGCACCCGATAGGCGACGCCGAGCGCCTGGATGCCGGGATACGAGAGCTCGACCTGCAGCGCGTTGACGTAGCGGCGCCACTCCTCGCGCGTGACGTTGTCCGAGCCGGCGAACAGCCCGGCCGCCCCGCGCAGCACCTGCGCGTAGTCGAGCATGCGGTCGCGGATCGCGTCGCGCGTGTCCTCGACCCGCGAATCGAAACGATGGAGCGCGGTCGCGTCGACCGTCGAGTGCGCGCCATGCCAGGCGTTGATCGTGACCGCGAGGCCGACCAGGAACGTGATCGCGACGGTGAACGGCTTGAACCAGCGCTCCGCCGCCTCCTGCAGCCATGCACGACCGCGGCGCGGCTCTCCCGCGCTGAGACTCACGGCGCCGGGTTCCCCACGAGCCGCCGCACGCACGCGCGCAGCTCTTCAGGTTTGAAAGGCTTGACGAGATAATCGGTCGCGCCGGACGCGCGCGCGTGCGCGATGTCCTTCTCCTGCGAGCGCGCGGTGAGCATCAGTACCGGGACGTCCTTCCAGCCCGGCTTGGCGCGGATCAGCGCGAGCAGCTCGAGGCCGTTGGCGTGCGGAAGCATGAAATCCAGGGTCACGAACGCGGGCGCGTCGCTGTCGGCGATGACCTTCTTCGCTTCGAGGCCGTCTCGCGCGACGGCGACGGCGTAACCTTCCTTCTTCAGGATGAACTGGAGCAGATAGGCGATCTGGTCGTCGTCTTCGACGACCAGCGCGGATGGCATGGAAGGCGCTGAGTCGCTCATCGGTTTTCCTTCTGACCGGCGATTCACGCCGACGCGGGATTGTAATACAGCGGGTATTTTGTATGATGCGCGAGGGTTGATTCGAAGCACGCGGAGCAGGTATGGCGGCAGACAGAATGGTGACGGACGAGGACGTATACGCGCTGACGCGTCAGGGCGAAGAGGAGCTGCGCGGCGCGAAGACGCGGCTGCCGTCGTCCGCGCTCGATCTGCTGGTGCGCATCGACGGCCGCAGCAGCGTCGCGGCGATCCGCTCGGCGATGGCCGGTGTCCCGCCGCAGGACGTCGCAGGCACCTTCGAGTGGCTGCGCCAGACCGGGCTCATCGAGCGCGCGAAGGCCGGCGCCGACGGCGCGCTCGATTTCTTCGCGGGCGCGGCTGCGCCGCTCGTGCCTACGGCGTCCGCGGTGAGCTCGGCGACGAACGAAGCGGGCGCCGGGGTGACGTCGCTGCAGCAGCAGGGATATTACGTACGCATAGCCAGACGCCCGGCCGCGATGCCGCAGCTTCCGACCGATCGCAGGCCGCTCGTGGTCGTCGTCGAGGACGAGCCGCATCTCGCCAAGTTCCTGAAGCACTTTCTCGCGCTCGAAGGATTCGACGCGCGCATCGCGGGCAACCGCGCCGAGATCGTCGAGGCGGTGCGGCTGCCGCCGCGGCCCGACCTCGTGCTGCTCGACGTCATGCTGCCCGACGCCGACGGCTTCGACGTGCTGACGAAGATGCGCGGCCATCCCGCGCTCGCCGACGTGCCGATCATCATGCTGACTGCGAAGACCACGCGCGAAGCCGTGATCAAGGGCCTTGCGCACGGCGCCGACGGCTACATCACCAAACCGTTCCAGACCGACGTGCTGATCAAGGCGATGAAGACGGTGTTCGGGATGCCTCATGCCTGAGGGCGCCGACGACGATCTGAAGCGGGAGCTCGACGCGATCAGCGCCGAGTACCGCGCGAGCCTGCCGCAGCGCCTCAGCGACATCGACGCCGCGTGGTCGGCGATCAGGCGCGGCGAAGGCGACGGCGAATCGGTCCTCGTCGTGCTGCGCAACCTCCATTCGATGGCCGGCTCGGCACTGACCTTCGGCCTGCCGGAGCTGACGACGGCCGCGCGCGCGGCCGAGGACTGGATAGAGCCCTACCACGCGCGCTCGGAGGTGCCGCCAGCCGGCGAGCACGCCGGCTTCGAGCCGCTGCTCGCCGCCGTGCGGCGGGCGGCGTCGCATCGATGAAGGAACCGATCGCCGCGGACGCGGACGCCAGGTGCAGGCGTTACGCGGCGGCGCTCGGCGTGCTGACCGCGCTGTTCGGCCTGCGCGTCGCGGGTCAGGCGCTGCAGCGCTTCGTGCCCGTCGAAGCGCTGCCGTCCTACGAAGCCTTCCATTCGCCCGCGCTGCCGTACTCGCTGCTGCTCGCGGTCCAGCTCTTTCTCTTCGCGCTGATGTGCTCGATCACCTACGACGTCGCGCTCTGCAACCGCCGGCGCAATCCGCAGGCTGCACGACTGCTCGGCTGGATCGGCGCGCTGTACATGATCGGGTCGCTGGCGCGCATCGCGGCGGGTCTCGCCCTGGACCATCCCGCGGAGTGGTTCACGTCGTGGATACCCGCGATCTTTCACCTCGTGCTCGCGGCGTTCGTCCTGACGCTCGCCGCGTACCACGCCACCGTCTGGCGAGGCGCGCAAGCCGCACCCGCCGCATGATTCCAGCGCGGCCCCCGCCGCGGATTACGAGGAGGAGCTCAAGTCATGAATAGAAGAGGCGCCGCCACGGCGCTCGCGGTCGCGCTCGCTTGGAGCGCGGCAGGCGTGCACGCGCAAATCAATTTCCCGGCGAAACCGGTGCGCATCATCGTCGCGTTCCCGCCGGGCGGAGGCACCGACATCGTCGCCCGTCTGCTGGGCCAGAAACTTGCGGAGGCGTGGGGACATCAGGCGATCGTCGACAACCGTGCGGGCGCTTCGGGCGTGATCGGCACCGAAGCCGCGGCGCGCTCGGCGCCCGACGGCTATACGTGGTTCATGGGCACGATGGGCAACCTCACGGTCAACCAGCATCTCTACGCCAGGATGCCGGTCGATCCGCAGCGCGATTTCGCGGCGCTCTCACAGGTGGTCGCGGTGCATTTCGTGGCGGTCGCGCATCCGTCGCTGCCGGCGAAGAACATCAGGGAGCTGATCGCGCTCGCCAAGTCGCGGCCGGGGCAGATCAACTATTCGTCGTCGGGGCCGGGCGGCGCGCCTCATCTCGGCGGAGAGCTGCTGAAGAGCATGGCGGGCATCAACCTCGTGCACATTCCGTACAAGGGCAGCGGCCCGAGCTTCACCGATCTGCTCGGCGGTCAGGTCTCGCTCACCTTCGACAGCCTGGTGCAGGCGTATCCGTACATCAAGTCGGGCAAGCTCAAGGCGCTCGGCGTGCTCGGCTCGAAGCGCTCGCCCCTGTTACCGGATGTGCCGACGATCGCCGAGTCGGGCGTTCCCGGCTACGAGCTCACCAACTGGTTCGGTCTCGTCGTGCCGGCGGCGACGCCGCGCGATCTCATCAACCGCATGTACGGCGACGTGTCGAAAGCGCTGGCGCATAACGATCTGCGCGAGAAGCTGCAGGCGATGGGCGCCGACGTCGTCGGCAGCACGCCCGATCAGTTCGCCGCCTTCATGCGCGCCGAGACCGCGAAATGGGCCAAGGTGATCAAGCAGGCGCACATCCGCGCGCAATAGCATGCGCAGGGCAGGCGAGCAGGCCGACCTTTTCGGCGGCGCACCGTCACTACCCGAAGGCTTCGTCTTCGAGCCCGCGTTCCTCACGACCGGGGAAGAGGACGCGCTGCTCGCGGTCGTCCGCGAGCTGCCGCTGGCGGAAGCGAAGTACAAGCAATACACCGCGCGGCGGCGCACGGTGAGCTACGGCGGCAAGTTCGATTACGACAGGAACGTGCTGAACGAAGCCGCGCCGATCCCGGAGCTCCTGTTCCCGCTGCGCGACAAGGTCGCGCGCTGGGTCGGCATTCCCGCGGAAGACTTCGTGCACGGGCTGGTGAGCGAGTACCGCCCCGGCACGCCGCTCGGCTGGCATCGCGACGTTCCCGATTTCGAGGCGATCGTCGGCGTCTCGCTGGGCGGCCACGCCCGCATGAAGCTGCGGCCCTACAAGCCCGGCGAGCGCAATCTCGCGAAAGACGTGATCGACCTCGACCTGCCGCCGCGCTCGGCGTACTCGATACGCGGCACGGCGCGGTGGGATTGGCAACACAGCATCGTCGCGACGAAGGCGCTGCGCTACTCGATCACGTTCCGAACGGCGAGGAGATGATTTGAAGAAGCTTCCCCGCGCGTTCTACGACAGGGACACCATCGAGGTCGCAAAGGACCTGCTCGGGAAACATCTCGTCCACGTGCACGGCGGCATCGAGCGCGTCGGGCGCATCGTGGAGACCGAGGCGTACCTCGGCCCGCACGACCTTGCCGCACACTCCTCGAAGGGTCTCACGCCGCGCACGAAGGTGATGTTCGGCCCGCCGGGTCATGCCTACGTATATCTCATCTACGGGATGTATCACTGCATGAACGTCGTGACCCAGCGCGAAGGCATCGCTTCGGCGGTGCTGCTGCGCGCGCTCGAGCCGGTGAAGAACGCCGACGGCCGCACCCAGGGTCCGGGGCTGCTGTGCCGCGCGCTGCACATCGACAAGGCGCAGAACGGGCACGATCTTCTGAGCGACGATCTCTACGTCGCCGACCCCAGCTCGCACCGCAAGATCACGATCGTGAAACGGCCGCGCATCGGCGTCGACTACGCCGGTCACTGGGCGCGGCGGCTCCTCAGGTTTTACGTCAAAGGCAGCGAATATGTCTCGAAGGCGTAACGCGAGATCGGTCTAACCCACGGACTGCAAAGCTAAAAGTGGAAAATTAACGGGTGTGGAATAAATTCCGCCCGCTATAATGTTCCACAATGGCGCCGCTCTTTTCGGTGCCGAGAATCAAGAACTCAGGGGGAATTCCATGCGTCCAGCCGGACCGCTCATGCGGCATGGCGCGCTCGTTCTGAGCGCGCTGTTCGTCGTCTTCCTATCGACCGCGCTCGCCCACGCCGCAGACAGCAGGAACCTCGCGCCGGGGTTCGAGTTCCTGCCGAAAAACGCCAAGATCGTCGTGATGCCGACCGACATCGAGCTCTTCTCGGTGAGCGCAGGCGGTATCGCGGAGCCCAAGGCGGACTGGACCGATGCGGCGAACCGCTATTTCAAGGCCGCGCTGTCGAAGAAGAAGACCGGGCTCGGCGTCGACAGCGTCGACCTCTCCGAAAAAGACGCGGACGACCTCGCCGAGATCAACACCCTGCACGCCGCGATCGCGCGTTCGATCCAGGCTCACCATTTCGGGCCCGGCATCCTGCGGCTGCCCACCAAGGACGGCAAGCTCGACTGGTCGCTCGGCGATCCCGTGCGCGAGATCGGCCAAAGGACGGGCGCCCAGTACGCGCTCTTCAGCTGGATACGCGACAGCTATGCGAGCCCCGAGCGCATCGCGGCGACCATCGCGCTGGCGTTCATTGGCATCGGCATCGCGCCCGGGGGCATGCAGCAGGGCTATGCATCGCTCGTCGATCTCTCGACCGGCCGGGTGGTGTGGTTCAACCACCTGATGCGCGGCTACGGCGGCTTGCGCGAGCCCGAGAAGGCCGCCGAGACCCTCGACGCGCTGCTCACCAACTTCCCGACCGCGAAGTGAACCGCAGGGATTTCGTCGCCGGCGGCTGCGCCGCGTGCGGCGCGCTGCTCGCGCCTGCGATTGCGCGGGCGCAGGACTGGAGCGCGCCCGCGCGCTTCACGCGTCCCGATCTCACGACCGACGAAGGCGGGCTGTGGTCGATCATGGACCGCGAGGAGCGGCAGCTTCGGCGCAGCCCGTTCGCGGTGCGCGATCCCCAGCTTCATGCGTACGTGCAGGACATCGCGTGCCGTCTCGCGGGCGATCATTGCCCGGACGTGCGCGTGCACATCGTGAGGACGCCGATCTTCAACGCGAACATGGCGCCCAACGGCATGATGCAGATCTGGACCGGCCTGCTGCTGCGCATGGAGAACGAAGCGCAGCTCGCGGCGGTGATCGGGCACGAGATCGGTCATTACGTCGAGCGCCACACGCTGGAACGGCTGCGCGACGTGAAAGCGCGCGTGGCGTTCGCGCAGTTCCTCGGCGCTTTCGGCCTCATCGGCGCGGTCGCGCAGATCGGCGTGCTCGCGAGCGCGATGGCCTACGGCCGAGACCAGGAGCGCGCGGCGGACCGCATCGGTCTCGCGCTGATGCGCAAGGCGGGTTACGACACCGCCGAGGTGCCGCGGATGTGGGGCAACCTGATCGCCGAGACGAACGCGCGGCCCGGCGGCGATCCGTACAACCCGCTCTTCGCCACGCACCCCGCGCCGGCCGAGCGCCAGGAAGCTCTCGCGCAGATGGCGGCGGGGCAGCCCGGCGGCAGCACCCACGAGGAGGCGTGGCGCGACAGGATCAAGCCGCACCTGCGCGAGTGGCTGCTCGACGAGATCCGCCGCGGCCAGCACGAGGAGGGCATCGCGCTCATGTCGCGCATGATCGAGCGCCTGCCGAAGAGCGCCGATTACGTGTACGCACGCGCCGAGATCTACCGCCTGCGCGCGAAGGACGGCGACCTCGATGCGGCGCTCGCCGATTACGAGGCGGCGGCTCGCATCGGCGGCGAGCCCCCCGAGACCCATCGCGGGCTCGGCCTCGTCCATCGCACGCGCAAGCAGGCGCCGGAGGCGAAAGCGAGCTTCCAGCGCTATCTCGAGCTCGCGCCGAACGCGCCCGACGGCGCCATGATCAAGAGCTACCTGGAGGAAACATGAAAAAGCTGTTTGCGGCCGCCGTGCTCGTCCTGCTGGCCGGCTGCGTCTCGGTATCCAAGATCGAGTCCGGCGACAACACCGTGGGCGAGCGGCTCACGGTGCATCTCACCGGCGCGTGGAACCACATCAACGCGCCCAACCTCGGACCGGCGCAGGTGTGGACGATGGAAGGCCTGCCGGTCGACCAGCTCCTCGTCTATTCGGGGCTGAAGGACGGCGAAGCGATCCATGCGCCGTATCGCGGCCCGGGGCCGGAGAAGAAGAGCTTCGAGTTCCGCGCGAACATGGAGCCGGACCAGATCACCGCGCTGTTCGAAGGCATGCTCTCGCGCGACGGCTCCACGTACAAGCTCGTCAAGCTCGAGCCGATGACGTTCGGCGGCACCAAAGGCTTCAGGTTCGAGTACGCGCTCACCCGCAAGGTCGACAACGTCCAGCTCTCGGGCGTGGGTTACGGCGCGGTCAGCCGCGGCGAGCTGTTCGCGCTGGTCTACATGGCGCCGCGGCTCGCGTTCTTCGCGCGTCACGCGCCGATGGTCGAAGCGATCGCGAAGACCGCGCGCATCAAGATCTGACGCACGTTCGAGCGCCTCGGGATTGCTTCGTCGCAGGCGCGCCTCGCAATGACTTCTTTCAGCGCAGGGTGATCCCCGCCCGCCCGAGCGCGGCGTGCACCGCGACCGCGACCTCGCTCCTCACCTCGAGCCAGTTCTCGATGCGGTCGGTCGCGGCGTGCAGCTCGAAGCCCATCCAGTCGGGACCCATGCGCGTGAGGATCGCCTTGGGCGGCGGGTGGTTGACGAGCTTGGGATGGTCCGTCGCGACGCTCTCGAGGACCTCGATCACGCGCTTGGGATCGCTGCCGAGCACCACCGACACGCCGACTTCGAGCCCGCGCTGGCGATCGGAGAACGTCCAGTTCACGAGCTGATCGGAGATGAGCTTGCTGTTCGGAACGATGATCTCCGAGCCGCTCGGGGTGCGCACGATGCTCGCGCGCATGCCGATGCGCTCGACCGCGCCGGCCGTATCGCCGATCTGGATCACGTCGCCGACCTGCACCGGCCGCTCGAAGAGCAGGATCAGCCCCGAGACGAAGTTGTTGAAGATGTTCTGCAGCCCGAAGCCCACGCCGACCGTGAACGCGCCGGCGAGGATGGTGAACTTCGTCATATCGATGCCGAGCGCGGCCATCGCGACGAAGAAGCCGAGGACGAGTATGAGGTAGTGCACCGTCTGCGAGATCGCGTAGGGCAGGCCGCGCTTGAGCCTCGCGTGCGGATAGACCTCTTCCTCGAGCACGAAACGCACGAGGCGCGAGACGAGGAACGACGCCCATACCGCGACGACGAACGCGAGCACGTCGCCGAGCGAGAGGCTGATGGAGCCCACGCTCAGATCGGCTTCGAGGATGTCCTTCGCCGTGGAGACCACCCTCTGGCGGATCGCGAGTCGCTCGAGCGTGAACAGCGTCCACAGCACGATCGCCAGCGCGTTGAGCACGAAGCGCGTGCGTCTGCGCAGCAGCTCGGCGTGGCGCCTCACCATGCCGAGGAGCTCCAGCGGCTTGACGCGCAGCGCCATGATCACCAGCGCGTCGACGATCTCGACCAGCGCGTACAGGACGAGACCGAAGTACATGCTGCGCAGCGCGCCGTTGCCGACGAGGTTCGCGAGCGCGACGTAACCGAACACGTTGGCGAGCGCGGTCGCGACGAAGAACGCGCACGCCGCGGCGATCGCGAGCAGCGTGAGCTTTCTCGCCCTCGGCGCGGCCGGCGCGCGTGACGGATCCCGTCGCATGCGCAGCAGGTACCAGGCGAGGAAGCCCGCGCCGCACGCGGTCTCGACCAAGAACACGATGCGCGGCACGAGCTCGATCGACGCGGTGACCGCGCGGATCTGATCGACCAGGTAGAGGGCGACCAGCGCGTACAGCAGCGCCACGAGATACGGCGCCAGCAGGCGCCGCACGACGATCACCGCCGGCGCGAGCGCGAGCGCTCCGACGAAAGCCCAGAGGAGCCGCGGCGCCTCGGGATAGAACCAGCGCGCGACGATGCACGCGACGAGCAGCGCGGTCGCGACCGGCCATCTGAACACGAGCGCCGGCCGCTGCAATCCCTGCTCGGTTTGCGCCCATGCGTCGATGCGCCGGCGCACCCAGTAGAGGAAGGCCGCGAGCAGCGCGAACGCGAGACCGTGCGCGAGCAGGCGGTCGCCGTGGCGCTCCAGGTACAGCCCGAGCGCGAGCCATTGCGCCTCGCGCGAGTCCTCGCTGTCGGCCGCGATGCGATCGCGCGCGGCCGCGATATCGCGCTGCCACAGCGGCGCACTGTCTTTCTGGAAGACGCGCGCGAGCGTGGCGTCCTGCGTCTGCGCGATGGTCTCGATCGCTTCGTTGACGCGGAACGCCTGCGCGGCGACGCGGCTTTGCAGCCGCAGCGCGAGCGCGCGCTGGCTTTCGGCGGCGCTGCGCGCCTTCGCGACCACGCCGAGCACGCTCTCGGCGCGCTTGACGAGCTCCGAGGGCGCCTGCTCGCGCTGCGCGACCGCGAGCGTTTCCTTCCACGTCGCTTCGAGCTCGTCGAGACGGGAGAGGTCGCGGTCGAGCCCGTCGACGCGCCGCTCGAGCTCGGCGCTCCATTGCGTGAGCATCGCGTCGCTGCGTCTCCAGTTGCGCGAGAGCGTGCGGAGCAGCTCGAGCGAAGGCTTCTGCGAGATGATGCGCGCGTTCTCGCGCAGCCGAAGATCGATCTCGCGCGTGAGCGCCGGCAGGTCGCGCTCGATCACCGCGAGCGTCGGGTTCGCGCCGGCGCGCGTCGTGATCTCCCGCAGGTTGAGCGTGACCGCTTCGGCCTGGGCGGACAGCTCGCCGAGAGGGATCGGCGTCGGCGCGGCCGGCTTCTCGGCGGCGGCGGGTTTCTCGTCCGCTTTGTCGGGGTCGGCCGCGCGCGCCGTGGTGAGTGCCGTCGCGAGCAGCAGTGCGAGCAACGCGACGAGCGTGCGTCGCAGGATTGCGACACCGGAACGGGTGTAGTTCAACGGGGATGTCCGGAGCTCGAAAAACCCCCGGAGTACGCAAGATTGAGGCCGGCGCGCCTGCGCGCACGGGGATTCGCGATATCATGCGCCGCTCATGCGTCCTGCCGGAACTCTCATGTCTTCGTCCCGCTTCACGGCTGCTGTCTGTCGCGCGCTCGCGGTGCTCGTGCTGTTCTCGGTCGCGGCGTTCGCCGCCGCCGCCGACAAAGTCATCTACGACAAGCCTTCGGCGTACAACAACATCATCGTCACCGAGGACGACGACGGCTACCGTGTGCTGCGCTTCGAGCGCCACGGCGCGCGGCAGACGATCGCCAAGCCCGGCGATCCGACGTTCCTCGGCTTCGCGTACACCAAGGTCGCGTTCGCCGGCCTCGCGCTCGCGCAGGACGTGCGGCGGGTCATGATTGTGGGGCTCGGCGGCGGCACGATGCCGACGTTCCTGCGCCACTACTACCCGAACGCGGCGATCGACGTCGTCGACATCGACCCGGACGTGGTCGCGGTCGCCAGGCAGTTCTTCGGTTTTCGCGAGGACGAGAACCTCCACGCGCACGTGGGCGACGGCCGCAAGTTCGTGGAAGGGGTGCGCGAGCCCTACGACGTGGTGTTCCTCGACGCGTTCGGCACGCGCAACGTGCCGCCGCATCTGACGACGATCGAGTTCCTGCGCGCGGTCAAGCGCAGCGTGAAGCCGACCGGCATCGTGATCGGCAACATCTGGGGGCGGGCGTCGAACCCGCTCTACGATTCGATGGTGCGCACCTATCAGGAAGTCTTCGACGACCTCTACATCGTCGACGTGCCGGGGACGACGAACAAGATCGTGCTCGCGCTGGCGCGCAAGCAGCCGCTGGAGCGCGCGCAGTTCGCGCAGGCGGCGCATCGGCTCGGCGGCGAGAAAGGCTTCAAGTTCGATCCCGGCGACATCGCCGAGGACCAGTTCACCAACATGGGCCGCAAGCCGAAGACCGGCCGCGTGCTGCGCGATGCCGACGCGGTCAAAGCGCGCGAGGCCGAAACCGTTAAGTAAGTCACACCCCGCGTGTCGTTTGCGCTGCGCCATGGCGCAAGCGTGACGCAGTGCCTCCGGCGCGGCCTAGTTCCTTCGTTATCTTTCCATCGTGTTCTGTGAGCAGGGGAGCATAACGATGTCCAGCATCATCGGCGTTGCGGCCCGCGTCTTCGGCCGCGTGGTTCGATTCATCACCGAGCGTAACGAGGCTGCAGTCGACGCGTGGGGCGCGTCGCTCCAGTACAAGCGCCGTTACACCAATCCCGACGACGCGAAGCGCGCACGCAAGACCTATCACTGATCGCAGCCCGGCCTCGCCGGGATCGAAACGAAAAGGGAAACCGCGAGGTTTCCCTTTTTTACTTTGTCGGACTCCAAAGAGCCGATCTGTCGGTAGACGCGCAAGGGAGGTTCAAGGAGGGAAACCTTAGGTTTGCCTCCTTGGCGTTTAAAAAAAGAGACCCAAGCGCGTAGCGCTTGGGTCGAGAAGTTGGAGCCTTACAAGGAGGAGGAAGCAAGGCCCCTGTCCGCCACGTGGAGTGGCGCCGTTTGCGATGCAAGCGCGGTGCCCGTTCTTTCCCGCGGTCGCCCTCAGACGCCGATTCTGCTAAGTTACGCGCGCTGGCCCGCGGCCCCGAACCGCGTCGGCGCCTCGCCTGGCGGGCCTGCATCCATCAATACAACTACTGGAGCCTACACATGGACCGTAGAGCCTTTCTCAAGGCCGGCTCGGCCGCCGTCGCCGCAGCGGGCGTGTCCCGCATTGCCGCCGCCCAATCCGAAACCGCGCCGTGGCGCGCCTTCGAAGTCGTGACCCGCGTCCAGGTGCTCGACGCCGACGGCGTCACCCGCGTCTGGCTGCCCACACCGCTCACCCGCGACACCGATTATTTCAAGAACCTCGGCAACGACTTCGCCGCCGAGAGCGGCACCGCGACCTACGTTCACGAGCAGAAGTACGGCACCGGCATCGTCGCCGGCAGCTTCCCGGCTTCCGCCCAGAACCCGGTGCTGCGCCTCACCAGCCGCTTCGCCGCCCGCGACCGCTACGTCGACCTGTCGAAGCCGCCGCGTGTCGCCCCGAAGGAGGACCCGGCGGAGCTCAGGCTCGCGCTGCAGCCGACCGAGCTGATTCCGACCGACGGCATCGTCAAGGACAAGGCGATGGAGATCACCAAGGGACAGCGCACCGACATCGACAAGGCGCGCGCCATCTACGAGTGGATCGTCGAGAACACCTTCCGCGACCCCAAGGTGCGCGGCTGCGGTTGGGGCGACATCAAGGGCATGCTCGAGACCGGCAACCTCGGCGGCAAGTGCGGCGACCTCAACGCGCTGTTCGTCGGGCTGTCGCGCGCTTCCGGCGTGCCGGCGCGCGACATCTACGGGATTCGGGTAGCCAAGTCGAACCACGGCTTCCTGAGCATGGGCGCGAACACCGAGAGCGTCACCCGCGCGCAGCACTGCCGCGCCGAGTTCTGGTCGCAGCAGTTCGGCTGGGTGCCGGTCGATCCCGCCGACGTGCGCAAGGTGGCGCTCGAAGAGCCGCCCGGCAACCGGCCGCTGTCGGATCCGAAGGTGCAGGAAGCGCGCAAGAAGCTCTTCGGCTACTGGGAGATGAACTGGCTCGCGTACAACCGCGCGCACGACCTCACGCTGCCCGGCTCGTCGGGCGGATGGAAGGTGCCTTACTTCATGTACCCCGACGGACAGACCGCGAAGGGCCGGCTCGATCCGCTGGAGCCGGATCAGTTCCAGTACACGATCGCGGCCAAGGAACTGAAGGCGATTTAGCCCCAAGAGCAAACCGGGGTCAGACCCCAAAGAAGCCGGGGTCTGACCCCAAAGAAGCCGGGGTCTGACCCCAGCGTTCAGTTGAAGTTGTAGCGAACCGTGAGGCTGGCCGCCCGCGGCTGGCCCGGCAGCACGCGGTCGGGCCGGTTGTTGTAGCCGCCGACGTAGTAGAACTTGTCCAGCACGTTGTAGACGTTGAGCCGCACCTCGTAATTCTTCTGCACGTAAGCCGCCGTGGCATCGAATACCACGTAGGCGGGTATCTTCGTGCCCGGATCGTTGCGGTCGGTCAGCCACGCGCCTTCCTGGCCGCGGGCGCCGCCGCCGACTTCCACGCCCCCGCCGAGGCGGTAGACGGTCCAGATACTCCCGGCAACCCTGGGCACCATCGCCGGCGTGTTGCCGTTGACGTTGACGCACGTGGTGTCGGCTCGCGCGCAGAACGCGGTGACGTCGGTGATGCTCCCGGCCGGCGCGGGGGTGGTCGCGAACGTGACGGGGTCGAAGGTGTTGAGAGCGCCGAACGGCGAGGACCTGATGATCTTGCCGCGCATGAACGCGATCCCGCTGTACAAGTCCCAGTTCCGGGTGATCGAGCCGCTCGCTTCGAACTCGATCCCGTCCACGCGCCGCTCGCCGCCGAGCACCGTCGTCGTGCCGGTCGAGTCGAGTTGCCGGGCATTCGTTTTCTCGTTGCGGAACACCGCCGAACGCACCTGCAAGCCGCCGACGTCCCATTGCGCGCCGGCTTCGTAATTCTGATTTTTCTCCGGCCCCAGGTTCTGGTTGATGGCATTGAGGTTGGTCTGCGCGGTGGTGCCGCCCGCGCCGGCGAACGCGCTGTCGCCGACGTTGAGCTGCCCTGAAGGGTTGTACGAATTGCCCCACGACACGTAGTACGACTGCATCCTCGTCGGTTGCCAGACGAGCCCGGCGCGGCCGCTCAGCATGTTGTCGGTGCGACCGAACGGGCCGGCGGAGGCGACGCCGGACGCGACCCCGATCGTCTGCGCGGTCGACTTGTAGCGTTCCCAGCGCAGCCCGACCAGCGCCTTCCAGTGCTCGCTGAATTCGATCTGGTCCTGCGCGTACACCGCGACCGTTTCACCCCGGGCGATCGCCTGCTGGTTCTGCTGCTTGCCGTAGCTCAGCGCATCGTAGGGATCGGGTGCGAGGATCGGCGAGATCATCGACGGCGCCTGCACGCCGGCGAGCGCAGGGTTCGCGTCGAGCTGATTGTTGTGGCGGTTGAGGCGCTCGCGTCCGAGTTCGAGCCCGCCGAGCACGGTGTGCTTGATCGTGCCGGTCACCGCTTTCCAGGTGAGCTCGGTCTGGTTGATCACGGCATCGTCGGCGTTGTCGCGGCTGCGGTTGGTGTCGTGGTTGCGCGTGACCTGGATCAGGCTGAGCGGTGTCGAGGCGGTGACGGGAGCGCCGTTCGCGTCGAGCGGACGGATGCCTTCGCTGATGGACGCCTCGCTGCGGCGCTTGTAGGTCGCCCAGCGGAACACGTTGCGCAGGCTGAGCTTGTCGTTGAACTGGTGCTCGACCTTCGCCGTGGCGATGTTCGTCTCGTAGTCCGAGAAGTCGTTGTTGGCGAAACCGTAGTACGTCTTGGGCGAGACGTTGGAAAAGCCCAGGAACCGGCCCTTGCCCTGGTTGACGAAGAGGGTCGGCTGGCCGTAGTCGGTGACGCTGTGCTCCTTGAGGTAGTACCAGGACAGAGTGAGATCGGTCGCCTTGCCCAGATTGGCCCACAGGCTCGGTGCGAAGCCGTATTTCTCCACGCCCTGCGGGTAGCGGTAGCTGCCCGAATCCTCGGCCAGCGCGATCAGACGCACCGCGCTCGAATCGCCGGTGCGCAGGTTGAGGTCCGCGGTCGCGCGCTTCTGGTTGAACGACCCGACAGTGGCCGAAACTTCCCGGCGCTCCAGCCGGTCGGCAACCTTTGAGGTCTGGTTGATGACCCCGCCCGGATTGCCGCGGCCGAACATGAGGGCCGACGGCCCCTTCAGCACTTCCACCGATTCGGTCGCGAACAGGTCGCGGTTGTACTCGCCCAGATCGCGCACCCCGTCGACGAAGAGGTTGTCGAAGATCGGGAATCCCCGCAGGAAGAACACCTGGTTGACCTGCGTGCCGCCTTCGGGGGCGGCGTAGGAAATACCGGGGACGTTGCGCAGCGCTTCCTGCAGCGTGGACGCGTTCTGCGAGCGGATGAGCGCCTGCGGCACCGTATTGATGAACTGCGGAATGTCGCGCAACGGGGTCTCGGTCCGCGTCGCGCTGCGCGTGCTGTCGGTGCGAAAGTTATCCTGCGCGTCCTGGACCTTGATCTCGGGGAGCGTCGTGTCCTGTTCGGTGGATTGCTGCGCGTGCGCCGGCAGATTGAACGTCGCGGCCAGCGCCGCGGCGACGGCCGTCGCCATCACGCTCCGGGCAGGGGTGGCCTTGGCAGGCCGAGCGCTCGACGTAGGGGCGTGACAGAGCTTTTCTGAATTCTTATGAGCCATCGGTAGCAGTCCAGGGTTTGTTCGTTATGCATGCTGGCTGGCTGCCGATGGCGCGGTGAGGTCCTGCGGACGGTCACTCGCCGTTCAGGTGGCTGGCTTTCAGGACGGGCGCATACCGACGCGCCACGTCCCACGCGAGAACAGCCGGACAGTCTAGAACATTCCCGCAATGAGAATTGACGTGTTTCTCATTAACCCTGCCGTGGACGATCGCCGCGCTATTTACAAAACCTAATCCTTAGCCATAGAATGCGAATCGTTCTCATTTGCGTGCACCCAAAAGAGCGTCGTGGAAAAAACAATGGAAAACGGCGAACAGCCTGAGCGCCGGTGCAGCGGGCCGGATCGTGTGACCAGCGCGGAGCTGCTGCACAACAAGCCCGAGCTCATCATCGTTCACGACGGCCGCGAGTACCACCTGCGGATCACGCAGAACGGCAAGTTGATACTCACCGCATAGACGCCTCAATGCCTGCCGCATCATCGCCAAGCCGGCTTGGCCCGCGGTCGAGCCGGCCGGACTCAGTCACGTCGGCTCGCACGGAACGCATGGCGCAGGCTCACTCGTATTACGCAGCAGCAACCCGCGGTACCCGCTTCGGCGGCGCCGCCGTGGTCGTAGCACTGCACATCGTCGTGCTCGCGGCGCTGTGGCAGCTCGAGCCGGTGCGCAAGGCGCTGCGCTCGACGACCATCATGGTCGATCTCCTCGAGATCAAGCCGCCGCCGCCGGCGCCCGAAAAGCCGCCGAAGCCCCTGCCGAGCAAACCGCGCGTGCAACCGAAGCCGCGCACGGTCGCCCCTCCGCCGCCGGTCCTCACAGCCCCGCCCGAAGCGCCCGTGGTGCAGGCCGCGCCCGCGCCGGTGCCCGTTCCGCTTCCGCCGATCGAGGCGCCGCCGCCTCCGCCCGCTCCGGTCGCGGTCGCGCCGCCCGCACCCCCGGCCCCGAAGCCGGAGCCGGTGACGCCGCCGAGCTTCAACGCGGCTTACCTCAACAATCCTTCGCCGGCGTATCCGCCGGTGTCGCGCCGCATGGGTGAGGAAGGCAAGGTTATCCTGCGCGTGCACGTGACCGAGCAAGGGCTGCCCGACGAAGTGCAGGTGAAGACTTCGAGCGGCTTCAGCCGGCTCGATGCGGTCGCGCTGGAAACGGTGCGCCAGTGGAAGTTCATGCCGGCGCGCCGCGGCAGCTCGCCGGTGTCCGCGTGGGTGCTCGTCCCGATTTCTTTCAGCTTGAGGAGTTAGACCGTGGATCCACAGCAAGGCATGGGCTTCGCCCATTTTCTGGCGCAGGCGGACGGCGTGAGCAAGACGCTGCTCGTCGCGATGCTGTTCATGTCGGTGACGACGTGGTATCTCATCGTCACCAAGGCGTGGGCGTGGCTGCTCATGCGGCAGCGCACGCGGCGCTTCCTCGAAACGTTCTGGAACGCGCCTTCGCTCCACGCGGTCGCGACGCACCTCGAAGAGCACCATCCCGACGAGCCGTTCTCGCACCTCGCGTATCACGCGATCGTCGCCGCACGCCATCACGAGCGCCACGGCGCGAACAAGCTCAACGAATCGGGCGGCAGCGCCGAGTTCCTCACGCGCTCGATGCGCCGCGTGATCGACGAGGAGACCTCGCGTTTCGAGAACGGACTGACGGTGCTCGCGTCGATCGGCAGCACCGCGCCTTTCATCGGGCTGTTCGGAACGGTGTGGGGCGTGTATCACGCGCTGGTCGCGATCGGCATGACCGGACAGGGCACGCTCGACAAGGTCGCCGGCCCGGTGGGTGAAGCGCTCATCATGACCGCGCTCGGCCTCGCCGTCGCGATTCCCGCGGTGCTGGCGTACAACTTCTCGGTGCGGCGCAACCGCATGGTGCTCGCGCGCCTCGATTCGTTCGCTCACGATCTGTTCGCGTTCCTCACGACCGGCTCGCACGTGAACGAGGCCGCGGGCGTGACGCCGCTGCGCGGCGGCACCGCGCCGCGCGGAGCGGTCTGATGGCTTTCGGCGGGTTCGACAAATCGGGCGACAGCGCGCCGATGGCGGAGATCAACATGATCCCGCTCATCGACGTGATGCTGGTGCTGCTCGTCATCTTCATCATCACCGCGCCCTTGCTCACGCACGCGGTGAAGATCGAGCTGCCCAAGGCTTCGAGCGCTCCGAATCTGACCAGGCCCGACAACATCCAGCTCGGCATCAAGGCGAACGGCGAGATTTACTGGAACGGCGAGCTCGTCGACAGGGCAGCGCTCGCGCCGCGCATGGCTGCGGCGGCCAAGCTCGATCCGCAGCCCGAAGTGCACCTGCGCGCCGACCGCACCACCGAATACCAGCGCGTCGCGCAAGTCATGTCGGCCGCCGCCAAGGCCGGGCTCGTCAAGATCGGTTTCGTGACGGAGCCCGACGCGAAGTGAGCTTCATGCGCTTCATCGCGATCGTCCTCTTCGCCGTCGCGACGGCGGCGTATGCCGATACGTCGCCGCAGACGATCGTGCACCTGCTGGATTACATCGGCGTCGACTATCCGCAATTCGTCAAGGACCGCAAGGTGCTCGACGCCTCCGAATATCAGGAGCAGCAGGAATTCGCGGCGCAGGTGCTCGATCTCATCGGCAAGCAGCCCCAGGCGCCGCAGCGGGCGCAGCTGCTCGAGCGCGCGTCGGCGCTCAAGCGCGCGATCGACGCGAAGGACGACGGCGCGAAGGTCGCGGCGCTCGCAGGCGAGCTGCGGCGGCAGGCGATCGACGCGTATCGCATCGCGGTGGTGCCGCGCGGTATTCCGGACATGAAGCGCGGCGCCGCGCTGTATGCCGCGAGCTGCGCGTCGTGTCACGGCGCCGAGGGACGCGGCGACGGGCCGGCGAGCAAGGGCCTCGATCCGGCGCCTGCGAACTTCCACGATCGCGATCGCATGGTCCAGCGCAGCGTCTACGGTTTATACAACACGATCTCGCTCGGCGTCGCCGGGACGTCGATGCCGGCGTTCGGCTCGCTGAGCGACGACGAACGCTGGGCGCTCGCGTTTCACGTTGCAGCGCTGGGCGCCGATCCTGCGCTCGCGTCGCGCGGGCGCGAGCTGTGGTCCGCAGGAAAGGGTAAAGAGCTCGGCTCGATGCGCGTCGTGGCGACCGCTACCCCGTCCGAGATCGCGAAGGACAAGGGGCCGGACGCGGCAGCGGTCTTCGCATGGCTCACCGCTCATCCGGAAGCGCTGGCGGAAGGACGCGAAGCGCCGGTCGACTTCGCCCGCCGCACGCTGCGCGAGAGCGTCGCCGCGTACAAGGTCGGACGCCGCGACGAGGCGCAGCGCCTCGCGCTCAACGCCTATCTCGAAGGCTTCGAGCTCGCCGAGGCGAGCCTCGATGCGGTCGATCGCAACCTGCGGCAGGAAGTCGAAGCGCAGATGATCGCTTACCGCGACGCGCTACGCCGCGCGGTCCCCGCCGACCAGGCAGCCCATCTGGCCGATCGTATCGACGGCCTGCTCGCCGCGAGCGCCGACAAGCTCGGCGGCTCGGGCCTGTCGCCGTCC
This sequence comes from Burkholderiales bacterium, assembly GCA_036262035.1. Classification (NCBI taxonomy): domain Bacteria; kingdom Pseudomonadati; phylum Pseudomonadota; class Betaproteobacteria; order Burkholderiales; species Burkholderiales bacterium. Next base: position 142,481 of record DATAJS010000015.1, read on the forward strand.
ACGGCAGCGGTCAGCGCGTTCTTCATCCTCGTCCGCGAAGGCCTCGAAGCGCTGCTCGTCGTCGCCGCGATCATCGCGTTCCTGATCAAGTCGGGCCGGCGCGAAGCGCTGCCGTGGATCCATGCCGGCTGGGTCGGCGCGCTCGCGCTCGGCGCCGTCACGTGGTTCGTGGCGGCGACGCTCATCGAAATCAGCGGCGCGACGCGCGAGCTCACCGAAGGATTCACGGCGCTCGCCGCCGCCGCGATCCTGCTGTACGCGGGATTCTGGCTGCACGACAAGAGCCACGCGCAAGGGTGGAAGCGTTTCATCGAACGCTACCTGAAGGACGCGCTGCAGAAGGGCACGCTGTGGACGCTGGCGGGGCTGTCGTTTCTCGCGGTTTATCGCGAAGCGTTCGAGACGGTGCTCTTCTACCAGGCGCTGTGGCAGCAGGCGGGAGAAGGCGCACAGACGGCGATTCTGGGCGGCGCCGCCGGCGGCGCCGCCACGCTGGGCTTCCTCGCGTGGCTCATCCTGCGTTACGGCGTGCGTCTCCCCGTGGGCCTGTTCTTCAGCGCCTGCTCGGCGCTGATGGCGGTCCTCGCGTTCGCGTTCACCGGACACGGCGTCAAAGCGCTGCAGGAAGCCGGCATGGTGCCGGCCAGCCCGCTGGGCACGTTCAGTTTCCCGGCGCTCGGGCTGTATCCGACGACGCAGTCGCTCGCCGCCCAGGCTTTCGTCCTGATCCTGATCTGCGTCGTGTACGCGTGGGTGCGCGTCGCGCGCACCGACGGTGTCAAGGCATAGCAGACGTTTACTCGCCGCGGCGCCATCCGCCCGCACTCTCCCGAAAGGAAGCTCCATGAAAAACACGATCAACGCTCTCGTCTCTGCATTCGCATTCGTCTCGGTTCCCGCGTTCGCCACCGGGCTCGCCACGTGCGACTCCGGTCCGCGCGAAGGCTGGCAGCCGCAGGGCAAGCTCGAGAAGCAACTCGTCGCTCAGAAGTGGCAGGTACGCCGCATCAAGGTCGACGGCGGCTGCTACGAGGTGTACGGCATCAACGACAAGGGCGAGCGGGTCGAAGCCTATTTCCACCCGGTGACGCTCGCTCCCGTGCCCACGACCAAGCGCTGACCCTCGCCGCGATGCGGCGTGCCACGATGCGCGTGTGGGATCCGTTCGTGCGCGTGCTGCATTGGACGCTCGTCGCGAGCGTCGCCGCCGCCTGGTTCACCCGCGAAGGCTGGGGACGGTGGCACGAATGGATCGGCTACGCGACGCTCGCTGTCGTGTTATTGCGGATCGTCTGGGGTTTCGCCGGTCCGCGCTTTGCGCGCTTCGGCGCGTTCGTCCGCAAGCCGACGAGCGTCTGGGCGTATGCCGCGGCGGCGCTGCGCGGGCGTGCCCCCCGCCATCTGGGGCACAATCCGCTGGGTGGGTGGATGATCGTTGCCCTGGTCGCGAACGTGGTGCTCGTGACGTCGAGCGGGTGGCTCTACACCACCGACGCGTTCTGGGGTGTCGCCTGGGTCGGAGAGACCCACGACGTTCTCGCGAAGTCCCTGCTCGTGCTCGTGGCGCTGCACGTGCTCGGCGTCGTCGCGACGTCGCTCGCGCATCGCGAGAACCTCGCCGCTTCGATGATCCACGGGCGCAAGCGCGCCGCCGATCCGCGGGACGTCGCGTGAAAGAGGCGATCTTCGTTCAACCCGAGAAGTTCAGGGACGTCGGCGCCTGCTATCGCGACGATTCGGCGTCGCGCGTATCGTGCGCGACGTCTATCCTCCGCGCATCCACCTCACGTTCTCCCTTGCCGACGAGCGCGGCACCGTGATCGCGAGCGGCGAGCGCAAGCTGCGGGATCTCGCCCTCGTGCGCAGGCCGCTGCTCGACGACTGGCTGGTGAGGGAGCCCGGAACCGCCGCGACGGCGGCGCGCTGACAGCTCCGCCCTGCTTCAGTCGCAGCGCTTGCTCTGCCGGCTGATCGCACGCTGCATGGTGCGCATCGCTTTCCATTCGGAGCCCGCACGCGCGGCGGCGGTGCGCAACGGGCCGGAGTATCGCTCGCTGCCCGCGATGAACTCGAAGTGCGCCTCGATCGAGTCGGCGAGCGGATCGCACCAGGTCATCGGATAGCGGACCAGCATGTGCATCAGCGCCGCGATCGCGAAATCGGGCTCGGCGGCGTAGTCCATGGACGCTCTTCGTTCATGCTGCATGGGTCACCTACATGCGGGTAGCGTAATACCCGACGACCTGTTGCACTTCGACGGGAAAAGGCACTTCGTCGGGCGACGGCGTGCGCGTCATGCGCGCCCGCTGCGGCGGGTGATCGCGCTTGTCGCGCGTGCGGGTGGTGAGGCCGGGCAGCTCGGTGCCGAGAGCGCGGACGATCTTCAGCCGCGGGCCGGTGTAACGCGACATGCTCGATGCTCCTTGAGGGCGCGTGCGGAGGGACACCTCAAGCGTCGGCCCACATCCGCAGCAGGTTGTGATAAACGCCCGTCAGCGAGACGAGCGACGGGTGGTCGGGGACCTGCTGGTTCAGCCGCACCAGCGCCATGTCCATGTCGAAGAGCAGCGCACGCCGCGCATCGTCGCGGATCATGCTTTCGATCCAGAAGAACGACGAGACGCGCGCCCCGCGCGTGACGGGCGTCACGCGGTGCAGGCTGGTGGCCGGATAGATCACCATGTCGCCGGCGGGCAGCTTGACCGAGTGCACGCCGTACGTGTCTTCCACGAGCAGCTCGCCGCCGTCGTAATCCTCAGGCGCGGTCAGGAACAGCGTCGCCGAGATGTCGGTGCGTATGCGGCGCCCGGTCGGCCCGTGCACGCGTATCGCGCTGTCGACGTGATTGCCGAAATTCATGTCGCCCGTGTAGCGATTGAAGAGCGGCGGATAGACCTGGCGCGGCAGCGCGGCCGAGAAGAACAGGGGGCTGCGGCCCAGCGCTGCCGCGATCTCCTCGCCGGCTTCGCGCGCGACCGCGGATTCCTCGGGAAGCTGCTCGTTGTATTTCGCGCGCGCCGACTGGTGGCCGGACGTGACGTTGCCGTCCACCCATTGCACGGCGTCGATGCGCGCGCGGATGCGTGCGACCTGTTCCTGCGTGAGCACCTGAGGAATCTGGAGTAACACGGTCCCTGACTCAGAAGTTATAGCGCACCGTCACGGAGGCGGCGCGCGGCTGTCCGGGCAGCACGCGGTTCGGGTTGTTGGCGTAGCCGCCGATGTAATAGATCTTGTCGCCGAGATTGTAGACGTTGAGCCGCACCTCGTACTTCTTCTGCACGTAGGCGAGCGTCGCGTCCCACACGAAAAACGTCGGTATGGCGGACCCGGCCTGATTCGCGTCGGTGACATAGGTGCCTTTCTGCATGCGCACGCCGCCTCCCACTTCCCAGCCGCCGCCGAGCCGGTAAACCGACCAGACGTTGCCGGCGACGTCGGCCACACCGAGCGGCTTGTTGCCCTGGACCGCCGCCGGACCGGTGACGATCTCGCCGTCCATGAACGCGATGCCGCTGTAGATATCCCAGTTCGGCGTGATCGAACCGGTCGCTTCGAACTCGATGCCGTCGACGCGGCGCTTGCCGGCGAGGATGGTCGTGCCGGTCGCGTCGGCCATGCGTGCGTTGATCTTCTCGTTGCGGAAGATCGCGCTGCGCAGTTGCAGGCCACGCAGCACGTCCCACTGCGCGCCGATCTCGTAGTTCTGGTTCTTCTCAGGATCCAGGGCCTGGTTCGCCGCGCTGAGGTTGGTCCCCGTCCCGCCGTACACGCCGAGCTCGCCGGACGGGCTGTACGAGTTGCCGTACGAGACGTAATACGACTGCGTCGTGGTCGGCTGCCAGATGATCCCGGCGCGCCCGCTCAGCATGTTGTCGGTTCGCCCGAACGGTCCCGTCGCAGCGCCGCTCACCGCGCTGAGCTGGACGGTGCGCGCGTCGGCCTTGAAGTGCTCGTAGCGCAGGCCGACGAGCGCCTTCCAGTGGGGCGTGAGCTCGATCTGGTCCTGCACGTACACGGCCGCGGTGTCGCCGTCCGCGAGCGCGTTGAGGTTGGGCGTCTTGGAATACGACAGACGCGTCGAGGGATCCGGGTTGAGGAACGACGTGGTCGAGGTGGGCGCCTGCGTGCCCGCGGTCGCCGGGTCGGCGTCGAGGATGTAGTTGGTGCGGTCGAGGCGCTCCCGCGCGAGCTCCAGTCCGGCGAGCACGGTGTGCTTCACCGAGCCGGTGGACACTTTCCACGTGAGCTCGGTCTGGTTGATGAGCGCGGTGTCGTCGTTGTCGCGCGTGCGGCCGCTGTCGTGGTTGCGCGTCACGACGAGCAGCGACAGCGGCGTGCTCGCGGTGACCGCCGCGCCGTTGGCGTCGGTGCCGCGCAGCGTGGAGATGGTCGATTCGGACTCGCGCTGGTAGCTCGCCCAGCGCAGCGTGTTGCGCAGGCTCAGCGCTTCGCTGAACTGGTGCTCGAGCCTGAACGTCGCGATGTGCGTCTCGTAATCGGCGAAATCGTGGTTGGCGTAACCGTAGTAGTTCTTGGCGGAGACCTGGGGAAAGCCCAGGAATGCCCCGCCTGCGAAGCGCGTCGGCTGACCGTAGTCGGTGACTTCCTTGCTCTTGAGGTAGTAGTACGAGAGCGTCATGTCGGTCGCTTTGCCGAGATTCATCCAGAAGCTCGGCGCGAAGCCGTAGCGCTCGGTGTCCTGCGGATAGCGGAAGTTGCCGCCTTTCTCGCCCAGGCCGATGAGGCGCAGCGCGCTGTCGGAGCCGGTGCGCAGGTTCAGGTCGAAGGTCGCGCGCTTCTGATCGAACGAGCCGACCGTCAGCGCGACTTCGCGGCGTTCGAGGCGGTCGGCGACCTTGGTGGTCTGGTTGATGAGGCCGCCCGGCGAGCCGCGCCCGAACATCAGCGCCGAGGAGCCCTTGAGCACCTCGATCGACTCGGTCGCGAACAGGTCGCGGTTGTATTCGCCGAGATCGCGCACGCCGTCGACGAAGATGTCGGCATTGAGCGGAAAGCCGCGGAGAAAGAACACCTGGTTCGCCTGCGTGCCGCCTTCGGCCGCGCCGTAGGAGATGCCCGGCACGTTGCGCAGCGCGTCGGTGAGGCTCGTCGCGTTCTGCGAGCGGATCAGCGTCTGCGGCACGGTGTTGATGAACTGCGGGATGTCGCGCAGCGGTGTGTCGGTGCGCGTGCCGGCGCGGGTGGTGTCGGTGCGGAAGCTCTTGTTCTGGCTGTCCTGCACCCGGACTTCCGGCAGCGTCTGCTCAGGCGCGGCCGGCTGCGCGGCGTGGGCCCCGCCTTCGGCGCCGAAGATCGAAAGCGAGGCGAGACCCATCGCGGCGGGGTTGAAGCGTTTGCGCAGCGCCGTGAAAGGCGTGGCCGCGGGCGCGCCGCGGCGGCGGTTTCGAGTCATACCAGTGCATCTCCCTGTTGTTGGTTGTTTGCATAGGCTGGCTGGGAGGGGCCCTGGCTGGCGGCGATCCGTTCTCCGGCACGAATCGGAGAATAAGAATCATTCTCGATTATAGATGGGCTTCGGGGACATCGCAAATGCCGCGATCGACCGGCGGGGGTCTTGACGCACCACGCGGGGCACGGTTTTTTCATACAGCCTGGCAGGAGGTGACCTTTTATGCGTACCCCAGCCAGCATCGCGAAACACCCGATACACCCCATGCTCGTGCCGATCCCCATCGGCCTGTGGCTGTTCTCGCTCGTCTGCGACCTGATCTTCCGCTTCGGCGGCGGCGCCGCCGAGTGGCAGACGGTGGCTTTCTACACGATGGTCGGCGGCATCATCGGCGCCCTCGCGGCGGCGATTCCCGGGCTCATCGACATGATCGCGCTGCCCGCGGGTCCGAAGCGCATCGCGATCATCCACATGACGATCAACCTCACGGTCGTCGCGCTCTACGTGGTCAACGTGTTCGTGCGCTCGACCAACCCCGAGAACATCGGCCTCGCGCTGACGCTCTCGGTGATCGCCGTGGCCTTGCTCGCGGTGTCGGGATGGCTCGGCGGCAAGATGGTCTACGAGCACGGCGTGGCCGTGGACAACGGGGAAGCGCCCGCCACGCTGCATTCGACCACGCACACGACCGCCGCGCGCCGCTAGCACATCTGATCGCGCGTTCTTCGCGTGCAAGAACCGCGGCTCTGCCGCGGTTTTTTTTGCGCCTGAAAAGCGGGAACGCGCGGTTCAGCCGCGACATCTAATCGGCCGCAATGAACACGAACACGCTGACAGTCGCCGGGCCGGCGTCCGACGACCTGGAGATCGCACGCCGCATCGCCGCGGGAGATACCACGGCCATGACGCTGCTCATGCGCCAGTGCAACCGCAAGCTCTTTCGGGCCGCGCGCTCGATCCTCGACGACGACGCGGAAGCCGAGGATGCGCTGCAGGAAGCGTACGTCACCGCCTACGTCGAGATGAAGACGTTCCGCGGCGCGTCGAAGCTCACCACCTGGCTCACGCGCATCGTCATCAACGAAGCGCTCGGCAGGCTGCGGAAGAAGAAGCGGCAGGCCGAGGTGCTCGCCTTCTCGCCCGGCCGGCTCGATCCCGCGCCGCAGGAGGACGCGTCCATGGAGCGCAGCATCGAAGCCTCACCCGAAGACCACGCCTCGCGCGCCGAGCTGCGCGCGGTGCTGGAGCGCAAGATCGGCGAGCTGCCGATCGCGTTCCGCACCGTGTTCATGATGCGCGAGCTGGAGGAGATGACGGTCGAGGAGACAGCCGAATGCCTCGGCATCCCCGAGGCGACGGTGCGCACGCGGCTGTTCCGCGCGCGTGCGCTGCTGCGCGAGTCGCTCGCCCGCGAGATCGACGTCGCGACCGGAGACGCTTTCGCGTTCGCCGGCGCGCGCTGCGATCGCATCGTCGCGACGGTCCTCGACCGCCTGCGCGCCGCCAACCCGTAACACCAACCACGCAATCTCAAGGAGGGTCTCATGAACGTCACACGCATCGCCTTCGCCGCCGCCATCGCGCTCGCCGTGCCCACGGCTTACGCCGCGCAGGGCGGTCCCACCGATCCGCAGATCGCCGCCATCGTCGTCACCGCCAACCAGGTCGACATCGACGCCGGCAAGGTCGCCGAATCGCGCTCTTCCAACAAGGAAGTGAAGGAATTCGCCAAGCGCATGGTCACCGACCACACCGGCGTCAACAAGCAGGCGACCGAGCTCGTGACCAAGCTCAAGGTCAAGCCCGAGGAGAACGACACGAGCAAATCGCTGAAGGCCGGCGGCGACGCCAGCCTCAAGAAGCTGCAGGGCCTGAAAGGCGCCGAGTTCGACAAGGCGTACGTCGACAACGAGGTCGCGTATCACCAGGCGGTGCTCGACGCGCTCGACAAGACCCTCATCCCGAGCGCTTCGAACGCGGAGCTCAAGGCACTGCTCGTGAAAGTGCGCCCGGCGTTCGTCGCGCACCTCGAGCACGCCAAGCACCTGCAGGCGTCGCTGAAGAAGTGATCGTGCGCACCCGCCATGTCATCGGCGTCGCGGCGGCCGCCGTGGCGCTCGCGGCCGGCCTCGCCGCCGGCGCGCAGCGCGCCGCCACTCACACGGTGATCATGGAGGCGGTCGGGTTCCAGCCGCCCTCGCTCACCGTCAACGCCGGCGACACCGTGGTGTGGACGAACAAAGACCCGTTTCCCCACACCGCCACGGCGCAGGACAAGAGCTTCGACTCCGGCGAGATCGCCGCCGGGAAGTCGTGGAAGCTCGTCGCGAAGAAGAAGGGCACGTTCGCCTACGTGTGCACCTATCACCCGACGATGAAGGCAACGCTGGTCGTCAGATAGGCCGCCGAGGGACGGAGCGGCTGCGACGGCAAAAAGCCCTGTTTTAACGGGTGAAATTGATGTGCGGGTGCTAGAATCACCGGCACAACTCCTCGAATTTTCGATCCATGGTGGAAGGGCAGCCGGCCTCGTCCGACCCGGCCGCGCGCGCGGCGCGCGGCGAGGGCGACGCTGGACAGGGGGATCGTCGCGCCGACGTCATCGAGTACGTCGGCACGACGTCGTCCGCCGCGTGCGTCTTCGATCTCGAGACGCGCGCATGCCTCGCCGTGAACGACGCCGCCGCGGGCCTGCTCGGCGTGAGCGGCATCCCGGCGAACGCGCTCACCGTCGCCGACCTTCAGATTTCGGAAGAGCCCGGTCAGCCCGCCGCGCCGTCGCCGTTCATGCGGCGCGCGGCGATGATCGAGCGCGTGGGCAGCGACGGCGGGGTCGTCGTGTGCGACGTCATGACGCAGGCTATCGCGGGACCCGGCCGCGGCCTGCTGCTCGCGATCCTGATCGAGCACGCCGTGCCGGCGCGCACGCGGGCGCTGTTGCGCGAGCGCGAGCAGCTGTTCGATGCGCTCGTCGAGCACGCGCCCGACATCATCGCGCGCATCGATCGCGAGCTTCGTCACGTCTACGTCAACCCGGCCGTCATCAACGCGACCGGTCTGGCTGCCTGCGACATCACCAGCGGCAGCCTTCGGCGGGGCGGAGTGCCTCTCGAGCTGTGCGCGCGCTGGGCCGCCGCAATGCGGCACGTCTTCGCATCCGGCCGTCCTTACCATTTCGAGCTGAGCTTTACGACGCCGGCCGGAGAGAAGCACTACGAGTCGCGGATGCTCCCGGAGCCCGGCGCCGACGGCTCGATCGAGACCGTGCTCGCGATCGCGCGCGACGTCACGCATCGCAGGCGCGCGGAGATCGCGCTCGCCGAAGCGCAGCGGGAGCTGAGCGCCACGGCGCACGCGGTGGAATCTCTCGCCGACGCTCTCCCGCATCCCGTGCGCATCTACGACCGGCAGCTGCGGCACGTCTACGCGAACGCTGCGAACGCGGCGCTCTCCCCGGTCGCGCCCGCCGATGTCAGGGGGCGCAGCAACCTGCAGGCGCACTACGCGGCGCACCTGGCGACGCGCTGGGACGACGAGCTGCGCCGCGCGTTCGATACCGCGCTCGCGGCGACGTCGCGCTTCGAGAGCACGCGCGGCGGCGAACGCACGATCTACGAATCGCACGCGCTGCCGCTGACGGACGCCGCCGGTGAGGTCGACCGCGTGATCTGGGTCGCTTTCGACGTGGGACACGCCGAAAAGGCCGCGAACGAAGAAGCGCACGACGCGGCGCGCCGGCGCAACGCCCTGGTGCGCGAGGTGCACCATCGCGTCAAGAACAACCTCCAGGGCATCGTCGGGCTGCTGCGGCAGCTCGCCGATCGGGACGATGCGCTCGGACCGCCGCTGTCGAAGGCGATCGTGCAGCTGCAGGCGATCGCGGTGATCCACGGCTTGCAGGGTCAGGAGCTGCGCGAGAACGTGCCGCTCGTGGGCATGCTCGGCGAGATCGCGTCTTCGGTCGAGCGCGCCACCGGCGCCGTGATCGAATACGACGCCGCGGCCGTGCGCGACGATGCGCCGGTGAGCGTGCGCGAGAGCGAAGCGGTGACGATCGCGCTCGCGCTCAACGAGCTCATGATGAACGCCGCGAAGCACCGGCGTGACGGCGGGCGGATCGCGATCTCCACGCTCGTGCACGCGAGGCGCGCGGTCGTGGAGGTGTCCAACGAAGGCCGGCTCGACCTCGCGTTCGATTACGCCTCGAACGCCGGTCTGGGAACCGGCCTGGAGCTCGTCAAGGCGCTGCTGCCGCTCGACGGCGTACGCCTCTCGTATACACAGGACGGCGTTCACGTCAAAGCGACGCTGGAGCTCGCCGCGCCGGTGCTCGTCAGCGAACAAGAAACATCGGAGACCCGAGATGACTGGGACAGGCGCAAACGCCCACATTCTGATCGTAGACGATGACCGGCTGGTGCTGGCGCTGATCGGCCGCGGGCTGCGCGACGCCGGTTACCGCGTGACCGAAGCGAACGACAGCGCGAGCGCCTTGCGCGCGGTAGAGGCCGAGGCGCCCGATCTCGCCCTGCTCGACGTCCGCATGCCGGACATGTCGGGCGTCAAGCTGGCCGAGACGATCGCCGCCCGGCACGCGGTCCCGTTCATGTTCCTCTCGGCCTACGACGACCCCGCGACGATCGGGCGGGCGACCGAGCTCGGAGCGCTCGGCTATCTGGTGAAACCCCTGGACGTGCCGCAGATCATTCCGTCCATCGAAGCGGCGCTGGCGCGGGCCGCACAGATCCGCAGCCTGAAGGACACGGGCGAGCAGCTGAGCCACGCGCTCGAGACCGGGCGCGAGATCAACGTCGCCCTCGGCATCCTGATGGAGCGCCAGCGTCTCACCCGCCAGGCCGCGTACGAGCTGCTGCGCACCAGCGCACGGTCGCAGCGGCGCCGCATGCAGGAGATCGCGGCGAGCCTCGTGGACGCGCTGGACCAGCTCAACGGTCTCGCGCCCGCCCGGGAGAGGCCGCGCGACCATTGACGCGCGTATGACAATTGTGTGATAGGTACAGCCGTTGCCTGCTTGACAGCGTCATTGGCCGCGTGTCGTCGGTGTGTCACCAAACGACGACGGTGCGCGTGAACGGCTAGGACCCCGCAACCGTCTGCGCCGTGCCGATGGACCATCGACGCGCCGCGCGCCTTTCCGCAGCGGCCGAGCGTCGCGAACGATCCCCGTCCCCGATCCAATTGAAGCGGCGGCCGCGCGTCGTCAACGAGACTGCCATCCGGACACTGATACGGTCCGGAGCGTCCATCAAGCGCGTCCCGCCCTTCGCTTGCGAGAATTGGGAGAGAGCTCGCGATGCGTATCGATACCGGGACGGCGAACAACCTGCGTGTCCTGATGCTGGAGGACCTCGAGCTCGACGCCGAGCTCTGCCACGAGGAGCTCAAACGGGGCGGCCTGTCGTGCGACGTGCACCGTGTGGATACGCGGCAGGGTTTCGAGAATGCCCTCGAAGGGTGGCGCCCCGACATCATTCTTTCCGATTTCAGCATGCCGCGCTTCGACGGCATGAGCGCGCTGGGCATCGCCCGGGAGCGCACCCCTGCGACGCCGTTCATATTCGTATCCGGCACGATCGGCGAGGAGCGCGCCGTCGAAGCGATGAAGCGCGGCGCGACCGATTACGTCCTGAAGCACCACATGAACCGCCTCGTGCCGGTGGTGAAGCGCGCGCTGCGCGAGCAAAGCGAGCGCGACGCGCATCGCAAGACCGGCCGCGCGCTCGACGAGACCCGGGCGCGCCTCGACGGGATACTCGCCTCGCTCACCGACGCGGTGTGGTCGGTCTCGCTCGCGCCGATGGAAGTGAGCTACGCCAACGCCGCGGCCGAGTCGGTCTACGGGCGGCCGCTGTCGGAGCTCGTCTCGCAGCCCGGGCTCGTGCTGGATGCGGTGCACCCCGATGACCGGGCGCGCTTCACGGCCGCCTGGGCCGACGCCGCCAACGGCGGCATGCTGGACGTCGAGCACCGCGTCATCACGCCGGAGGGCGACGTGCGCTGGATCCACGTGCGCGCGCGCGGCGTGCGCGGGGACGACGGCCGCATCGTTCGCATCGACGGCATATCGCGCAACATCACACGCCGGCGCAACGCCGAAGAGCGCGTGGCGAGGCTCACGCGCGTGCGCGCGGTGTTGAGCGGCATCAACGCCGCGATCGTCAGGGTCCGCGATCCGGCGCAGCTCTATCACGACGCGTGTCACATCGTCGTGCACGACGGCGGGTTCGGGTTCGCCTGGGCCGGCCGGGTCGAGGGCGCCCGCGGACACATCGATCCGATCGCGCATTGCTGTCTCGATCTGATGCTGACACGCGGCAACGGCATCGCGCTGCAGATGGGCGGCGATTCGCCGCCGGCCCTCATCGCGCAGGCCGCGCGCAGCGGAAAAGTGGTGCTGTCGAACGCGCTGCAGGGCGATGAGGCGCTGATCGAGGGCGGCCGGGACGAGCCCCGCGGCTTCCGCTCGATCGCCGTGGTGCCGATCCGGTGCGGGGACCGCATGGCGGGGGTGCTCGCGCTGTTCGGCGCGGAGCCGGACTTCTTCGGCGAGCAGGAGGTGAAGCTGCTCGACGAGCTCTCCGCGAACCTGTCGTTCGCGATGGACTACATGGAGAAAGCGGCGAGCGTCGATTACCTCGCGTACTACGATGCCCTGACCGAGCTGCCGAACCGCAGGCTGTTCTTCGATCGCCTCGCGCAGCTCGCGACGCTCGCGCACACCGAGCGTTACGCCTTCGCCGTCGCAGTCATCGACATCGCCCGCTTTCGCGGCATCAACGAGACGCTGGGGCCGTCAGGCGCCGACGCGATACTCACCGAGTCGGCAAAGCGGCTCCGCGATGCCGGCGGTGCGGCGGCGACGTGCGCCCGCATCACCTCGGACCGTTTCGCGCTGACCCTGCACGACCTCAACCCGGAATCGGGCGCGGCGCTCGCCATCGAGCACGTGATGAAATCCTTCGACGAGCCGTTCGAAGTCGACGGCACCTGCGTTGCCGTGCAGGCCAGGGCCGGCGTGGCGATGTTCCCGGAGGACGGTGCGACGCCCGACGCGCTGTTCGCCAACGCCGAAGCGGCGCTCCAGCACGCCAAGCGATCGGGTGCCCGGCTGCGCTTCTATGCGCGCGAGATGAACGCCCGCGCCGCCGAGATGCTGCAACTGGAGAACGAGCTTCACGCGGCGGTTCGCGAACGGCAATTCGTCCTGCACTACCAGCCTCGCGTCGAGCTGAGGACGGGGCGCATCTGCGGCTTCGAGGCGCTCATCCGCTGGCAGAGCCCGGCACGCGGGCTGGTCCCGCCCGGCGTCTTCATTCCGCTGCTGGAAGACACCGGCCTGGTCCTGCACGTCGGGCGCTGGGCCCTGCAGCAGGCGGCCGCGGATGCGGCGCAGTGGCATCGCGACGGCATCGTCATGCCTCCGATCGGAGTGAACGTCTCCGCCGTTCAGCTTCGCGAATCCGATTTCGTCGACCACGTGCTCGATGCGATCGCGAGCGTCGGCGGAAGCCGTTCGTCCATCGAGCTCGAGCTGACCGAGTCGGTGGTGATGTCCGACGTCGAAGGCAATGCGCGCAAGCTCGCCGCCATCCGCGACGCGGGCGTGCGTATCGCAATCGACGACTTCGGCACGGGTTATTCGTCTCTCGCCTATCTCGCGCGCTTGCCCGTCGATGCGCTCAAGATCGACCGCTCGTTCGTCTCTTCGATGAACGACAGTCCGGTGCAGATGGCGATCGTCACCACGGTGATCTCGCTCGCACGCAGCCTCGGCTTGAGCGCGGTAGCCGAAGGCGTCGAGAGCGAGGACGAAGCGCGCGTGCTGGCCACGCTGCGCTGCGACGAAGGCCAGGGCTTTCTGTACAGCCGCCCCGTGCCCGCGGCGGCGGTGCCCGCATTGCTGACCCGCATGGGAAATGCCGAGGACGACCGCACGCCGCTGCGCGCGCTGCAGCGCGCGGCGCACGAGAGGACGGTGTCGCGCCTGCGCCGCCTGCTCGGCCGGGGTTAGGGGGTGGAGGAAAGGAGGTTCAAGGAGCGAACCTTGGTTTCCCTCCTTGGCGTTCACCGAAACCGAAGTGTTTCGGGCGTCAGCCCGGAACACTTCGGTTTATGGCGAGCCAGTAATAGCCGGCCTGGCGCGTCACGTCGGCGAGCGCGTTGAAATCCACCGGCTTGACGACGTAGCTGTTCACGCCGAGGTCGTACGTCCTGGCGAGATCGCTCTCTTCTTGCGACGAGGTCATCACGACCACCGGGATGCGCCTGGTGTGCTCGTCCGCCTTGATCGCGGTGAGCACCTCGATGCCGCCGACCTTGGGCATCTTCAGATCGAGGAACACCAGTCGCGGGTGGACGTCGGGCCGGCTCGCGTAGCGGCCCTTGCGGAAGATGTACTCGAGCGCTTCCTCGCCGTCCTTCACCCACGTGATGTTGTTGGCCACCTTGCCGCTCTTCAACGCGGTCATGGTGAGCTCGGCGTCGAGCGGGTTGTCTTCTACCAGCAAGATCTCGATCTGCTCAAACTCTTCCATCGCTGCTGCTCCTCGGAAGGGTGAAATAGAACGTCGCGCCGACACCCGGCTCGCCCTCGGCCCAGACACGGCCGCCGTGCCGCGTGATGATGCGGTGCACGAGCGCGAGGCCCACACCGGTCCCCGGGAAGTCCGACTGATCGTGCAGCCGCTGGAACACCCCGAAGAGCTTCGCCCCGTAGCGCGGGTCGAAACCGGCGCCGTTGTCGCGGACGAAGTAGGTGTGCTCCCTGGCGTCGCTGATCGCGTTGACCTCTATTGTGGGGTTTTCTTTCTTGCCTGAAAACTTGAACGCGTTTGAAAGCAGGTTGATCCACACCTGCGCGAGCAGGCTGCGGTCGCCGAGCGCCTGCGGCAGGTGCCCCAGCTTGAGCTCGTGGGTCGCTTCGGGGTTCTGCGTCTTGAGCTGCTCGAAGTTCAGCCTGACGAGATCCTCCATGTCGACGCTGCGCATCTGCAGCGACTGGCGCCCCAGCCGCGAGAACGCCAGCAGATCGTCGATGAGGGTGCCCATGCGCGCGGCTTCAGACCGAACGATGCCGAGCTTCCTCTTCGCCTCGTCGTCGAGCGAGGTCTCGTGGTGCTCGGCGAGCAGCTTGGAGAAACCCACGATGGCGCGCACCGGGGCGCGCAGGTCGTGCGAGACCGAGTAGCTGAAGCTCTCGAGCTCCTTGTTCGCCGCGGCGAGCTGCTCGGTGCGCTGGGTGACGCGCTCCTCGAGCTCGCCGTTCAGCTGCGTGAGCTCCTCCTGCACCCGGCGCAGCTCCGCTTCGACCTGCTGCCGCTCGACGACCTGCTGCTCGAGGCTCGCGTTCGACTGCTCGAGCTGCGAGCTGCGCTGCTCGATCTCGCCGAGCATGCGGTTGAAGGCGTCGGCGAGATAGCCGATCTCGTCCTGGGTCGTCTTCGGCGCGCGCAGCGAATAATCCCGCGTCTCGACGACCTCGCGCGCCACGTCGCGCATCGCGAGTATCGGGTGCGTGACGGTGCGCTGGAGCCACCACGCCACGATCAGCGACACGCCGAGCGCGCCCAGCAGCACGAGCACGAGGATGGTGAGATAGGCGCGCAGGTGCTGGCCCGCGTCGTAATCGGCCTTGATGTAGAGCGTGCCGAGCGGCGAGTCCGCGGTGCCGAGGCGCTTGAAGAGCACCGCGGTCGCGCCGTGCACGCGGATGCCGTCGGTGTCGGGCTTGCCGGGGATCTCGGCGTTCTCCCGGCCGGGCTCGCGCGCGTAGGTCGCGAAGACGAGGCCGCGGGCGTTGTAGAGCGCGGCCGCCTTGACCAGCGGTTTGGCGTAAAGCAGCTCGAGGTTTTCCTCGGCCACGCGCGCATCGTCGAACTTCAGCGCCGCGGCGCTCGCACGGCCGACGATCTCGGCCTGGGTGGCGAGATCTTCGAGCAGCGTGCGCTCGTACAGCCGCATGTCCTGGTAGAGCATCGCCGCGCCGGCGACGACCAGCGCGATCAGCGTCGTGGCCAGCGTCGCCAGCACGAGCCGGCGGCGCACCGAGCGCGAACCGTGGGGCATCGGCGAAAGCGGGAGAACCGGCGCGCGCTGCGCTAGCCCGGACCGGGTGGAGGCGCGTCGCAGAGCTCGAGGCACGCCTCCCACGGCACCGGGGTGCTGTAGAAATAACCCTGGATCTCGTCGCAGCCGAGCGAGCGCAGGAGCTCGTGCTGCGCGGCAGTCTCCACGCCTTCGGCGACGACCGACAGGTCGAGCGCGTGCGCGAGCGAGATGATGGTCGAGACGATCGTCATGCTTTGCTGTTCTTCGGTCATCGTCATGATGAACGCGCGGTCGATCTTGAGCGAATCGACGGCGAGCTTGGCGAGATAGCTCAACGACGAATAGCCGGTCCCGAAGTCGTCGATAGCAAAATGCACGCCCAGCTCGCGCAGCTCGCGCAGCTTCCGGCTGTTCTCGCCGATGCTTTCCATCAGGATGGTCTCGGTGAGCTCGAGCTCGAGGCCGTGGTGGGCGCCCGGGCTGTCCGCGAGCGCGCGTGCGACCACGTCCACGAAATCGCTGCGGCGAAGCTGGATCGCCGAGACGTTCACCGCGACGCGCGGCGTGTAGCGACCCGTCGCGGCGCGGCTCTTCCAGTCGTCGAGCGCTTTTTCCAGCGCCCAGCGGCCGACGTCGAGGATGAGTCCGGTCTCTTCGAGCAGCGGGATGAAGCGCATCGGCGGCACGAGCCCGTGCTCGGGATCCTCCCAGCGGATCAGCGCTTCGACGCCGCTGACCTGCCCGGTCGCAAGATGCAGCTTGGGCTGGTAGTGCAGCGTGAACTCGTTCTTCTCGAGCGCGCGGCGCATCTTGTGCTCGAGCGTGAGCTTTTCGGCGACGCGCGCGTTCATCGCGGGCTCGTAGAAGAGGAACGGCTCGCTGCGCAGCTTCGCCTGCTTGAGCGCTGCTTCGGCGTTGGCGAGCAGGCTGTCGGCGCTCGCGCCGTCGGCGGGGAAGAACGCGATGCCGACCGAGATGTCGACCCGGAGCTCGTGATCGCCGACGAGGTACGGCTGGGCGAGCGTCGGCGCCGACTCCTTGATCATGTGCGCGACGTCCGAAGGCTGCACGCCGAGGAGAAAGCCGCCGAAGTAGTCGGCCGACAGCCGCGCGGTCTCCGCGAGACCGGTCCATTCCGCAGAGACGCGCGCGGCGATGCGGCGGAGCAGCCCGTCGCCGACATCGCGGCCGTAGGTGTCGTTGATGCCGCGGAAGCGCTTCACGTCCCACACCAGCACGGCGATGCCGCCGTCGTCGCGGCGCACGCCCTGTATCGCACGCTCGAGGCGGTCGCGCAGGAGCTGCCGGTTCGCGATGCCGGTGACCGGGTCGTGCCACGCGAGGTAGTACAGCCTCTGCTCGGCGTCGATGTGCTCGAGCGCGAAAGAGACGTCCGCGGCGAGCTCCATCAGCAGCTTCACCTCGTCGTGCGTGAAGACGTTGGTCTGCGTCGCGTACAGCGTGAAGTTGCCCGCGACCACGCCGCCGACCTTGAGCGGCAGGATGACGAGCGAGCGGTAGCCGCGCTCTGCCGCCTCGGCGAGACGCTGCGGCAGGTCGGATTCGGCCGCGATGTCGTTGACGATCGCCGGCTTGGCCGAGGTCAGCATGCGCTCGAGGTGGCCGCCGGCTTCCGGCATGCCGTGGACGACGATCGGGTTGTTGGCGGTGTCCTCGTACTGCAGCAGTCCCGCGCTCGCGACCGGATGGATCTCGCCGCTCGCGCGGTCGAGCATGCCGATCCACGCCAGGCCGAAGCCGCCGTCGTCGATCGCGATGCGGCACGCTTCGTAGAGCAGCTTCTGGGTGTCTCGGATGCGCACGATCGCGGCGTTGATGCCCGAGAGCACGGCGTGGATGCGGTTGAGGCGCTCGATCTTCTCGTCCTGGAGCTTCTGCTCGGTGATGTCGAGCCCGATTGCGCCGACCATCGCCGGACGCCCTTGGGCGTCGGGGATCGGGAAATGATTCGAGAGCCACCATCTCAGCGTGTCGCCTTCGCCGCGGCGGACCGTTCGGCGGAGCGGCTGGTTGGTCGCGATCACCTGCTCGTGCACCGCCTTGAGCTCGGCGACCTGCACGGGATCCCAGACCTGCGTGTACGGCCTGCCGAGCACGTCCCGCGCGTCGAGGCCGTGCGCTTCTTCCCACACTTCGTTCACGTAGGTGTAGCGCCCGTCGAGGTCGCGGATCGAAGCGCGCGCCGGCAGGTGCTGCATGAAGGAGCGGAAGCGCGTCTCGCTCGAGCGCAGCTCCGCCTGCGCGTGCAGCTTGTCACGGCGCTCGCGCGCTTCGTTGAGCGCGCGCCTGACCACCGGACCGAGCCGGTTGAGCTTGTCCTTGAGGACGTAATCGGTCGCGCCGGCCTTCATCGCTTCGACCGCGCGCTCCTCACCGATCGTGCCGGACACGAATACGAACGGAATGTCGGCCGCGCGCTCCTGCGCGAGGCCCAGCGCCGTGAACCCGTCGAGGTCCGTCGGCATGCTGAAGTCCGAAAGAATGAGATCGGGCGCGAACGTGGCGAGCGCCTCGGTGAAGCTCGCCCTCGTGTACACCCGCTTCGATTCGAACTTAAGCCCCGCACGCCTAAGCTCGTGCTCGCACAACTCCGCGTCGAGTGGCTGATCCTCGACGAAGAGGACCCTCACTAGGCTGTCCATGCCTCTCTCCCACACACCGGCGCAGTACGGTCTGCGCCCGGCCCCTGTTTCCCGAACCCGTATGACTGCTTATGTTTGTGCCCGCCGGGTCAGGGGGCTTGTGCGTCCTGGCGCTTTACGGGTGTTCTTGGTGCGCGCAGGCCTTTTGTGGCTTAGCCGATGCAGTTTCATGACGCAAACATACATTTTGTGTACCTCCCCCGGCGCGGTGTGAGAAATTTCACGGTTTGGCCGCCGAAGGGCCTTGCTTGTAGGGTTTTGCCCGGTAGCGCATGGGAAAGTGTTCCTCATCGCACCGGTTTTTCGCGGGTCGAATGCGCGCCAGGTATGCAATTCCGCTATGGCTGGTTGGACCGGGTGCGGCGCCGCCAGGATGTCCGTGCAGGCGGCTCTGAAGCCCGCAACGTGAACGGGTCGACTCTTCCGCAAACGGGTCCCGCCACCTACAATTCACGGTCTTTTCACTCGCGTAACGGCGGCGCTTCCCGCGCCGTTGACATGCCCCGCGGGCTCGCATGAGACGCCCGCCCTCCACGAGGGGCGCCGGGGCTACGCCTGCCGCACACGTTTCCTAGGGGGAGAAGCATGAGTTCGACCGCATCGAGCACCCTCGTCAAGGCGCTCAACAAGAACGAGGCGAAGACCGTCGCGGACTGGGTCAGGAGCCAGCAGTCGTCGCACACCTACCGTCCGGACCTGATCCGGGAAAACGAGCTCACCCAGCAGTCGACCGAGTTCCTGCGCACCCTGGTGCAGACGCTGCAGAATGCGTCCAGCGACGACGTCGTGACGGCGGAATGGAGCGAGGTGCGCGATTTCCTCGCCGGCGTGTCGCACGCGCGCGCGCAGCAGGGCTTCAGCCCGTCCGAGACCGCCACCTTCGTCTTCTCGCTGAAGGAGCCGCTGTTCAAGCTGCTGCGCGACGAGATCAAGGACGCGGGCGCGCTCGCCGACGCGATGTGGTCGGTCACCGAGCTCATCGACAAGCTCGGCCTGCATACCACCGAGGTCTACCAGAAGACGCGCGAGGCGGTGATCGTGCGCCAGCAGCGCGAGCTCCTCGAGCTCTCGACGCCGGTGGTGCAGCTCTGGGACGACATCCTCGCGCTGCCGCTCGTCGGCACGCTCGACAGCGCGCGCGCCCAGGTCGTCATGGAGACGCTCCTGCAGAAGATCGTCGAGACCGAGGCCGCGATCGCGATCATCGACATCACCGGCGTGCCGACCGTCGATACGCTGGTCGCGCAGCACCTGCTGAAGACGATCGCCGCGACGCGCCTCATGGGCGCGGACTGCATCATCAGCGGCATACGCCCGCAGATCGCGCAGACGATCGTGCACCTCGGCGTCGACCTCGGCGAGGTCGTCACCAAGGCCACGCTGGCCGACGCCTTCGCGGTCGCGCTCAAGCGCACCGGCGCGCGTATCGCGCACGGCGACGCTTCCCCGGCCGCGAAGCGCGACTAACCCTTCACCCTTCACCCTTCACCCTTCACCCTTCACCCTTCACGCCATGGAGCGCATCCCCATACTCAAGATGGGCAAGTTCCTGCTCGTCACGATCCAGGTCGACATGCACGACCGGCTCGCGCTCAACCTGCAGGACGACCTCACGAACAAGATCGCCGCCGAGCGCGCGCACGGCGTGCTGATCGACATCTCCTCGCTCGACATGGTCGATTCGTTCATCGGCCGCATGATCGCCAACATCGCGGGCATGGCGCGCGTGCTCGACGCGGAGACCGTCGTCGTCGGCATGCAGCCTTCGGTCGCCATCACGCTGGTCGAGCTGGGCCTGCCGCTGCAGGGCGTGCACACCGCGCTCAACGTCGAAAAAGGCATGGCGCTTCTGGAACGCCGCGTCGGCGAGCGACTGTAACGATTCGATGACGCCACCTCCGACCACGCTGCCGATACGCACGTCCGAAGACATCGTGCGCATGCGGCAGGCGGTGCGCGAGCGCGCGGTCTCCCAGGGCTTTTCACTCGTCGACCAGACCAAGATCGTGACTGCCGCGAGCGAGCTCGCGCGCAACACGCTCGACTACGGCGGCGGGGGGGACGTGGAGGTCACGGTCCTCGCCAACGGCTCGCGGTCGGGGCTGCGCCTGTCGTTCGTCGACCACGGTCCGGGCATCGCGGACATCGCCACCGCGCTGCGCGACGGCTACACCTCCGGCAACGGTCTCGGCCTGGGGCTGGGCGGCGCCAAACGCCTGTCGAGCGAGTTCGCCATCGATTCGAAGCCGGGGCAGGGCACGCGCGTCACGATCACCCGATGGAAGTGATGCGCCAGCTCGCGCTGCCGGTCGAGGATCAGAGCCACGTTTCCGAAGCGCGCCGCCACGCCGTGGCGATGGCGCGCAACCTCGGGTTCTCCGAGGAGCGCGCGGGGGCGGTCGCGATCGTCGTCACCGAAGCCGCGACCAACATCGTCAAGCACGCGACGCGAGGCGCGATCCTCGTGCAGCCGGTGGCTGCGAACGGCACGCGCGGCCTCGAGATCGTCGCGATCGATCGCGGACCCGGCATCTCCAACCTCGCGGTGAGCCTGCGCGACGGCCATTCCACCGCGGGCAGCGCCGGCATCGGTCTGGGCGCGCTCGCCCGCCTGTCCAGCGACTTTGACGTATATTCGCAGGCGGGTGGAGGAACGACGGTGCGCTGCGTGTTCTGGCCCGCGGATCCGCCACAGGCGAGCAACGAGATCGAGAGCGGCGTGGTGTCGGTCCCCATGAAAGGCGAGACGGTTTCGGGCGACGACTGGTCGCTGCACGGGCTGCGCGGGCGCTATGTGCTCTTCGTGGTCGACGGGCTCGGTCACGGCCCCGAGGCGGCCGATGCGGCCGCGGCGGCCAAGAGCGTGATCGAGCGCAACATCGCCCGTCCGCCCGCCGAGCAGATGCACGCGGCCCATGCGGCGCTGCGCGCGACGCGCGGCGCAGCCGCGGCGATCGTCGAGCTCAAGCCCGCGAGCGAGGTCGGCACTTTCTGCGGCATCGGCAACATCGGCTGCTTCGTGCGCGCCGGGGGCAAGACGCGCAGTCTCGCTTCCCACAACGGCATCCTCGGACACCAGATGCGCCACGTGCAGGAATTCAGCTTTCCCTTTCCGCCGCGCGCGCTGCTCTACGCGTACTCCGACGGCATGACCTCGCGCTGGGATCCCGCCGCTTACGCCGGCCTCGAAGCGCGCCACCCCGCGCTCATCGCCGCGACGCTCTACCGCGACCACAACCGCGGCCGCGACGACACCACGATCGCGGTGCTGCGCAACCTGCGGGCGGCCGCTTGAGCACGCGCGTCCTCAACGTCGCGATCGATTTCGAGCAGGACATCGTCTCGATGCGCCAGCGCGCGCGCCAGATCGCGGGCCTGCTCGGCTTCGACAACCAGGACCAGGTGCGCATCGCCACCGCGGTGTCGGAGATCGCGCGCAACGCCTATCGCTACGCCGGGCGCGGCACCGCCGAGTTCGCGCTCGAAGGGTCGACCGCGCCGCAGCTGCTCATCGTGCGCGTCTCCGACCGCGGTCCCGGCATCCCGCACCTGCCGGCGATCCTCGACGGGCAGTACCGCTCCAGCACCGGCATGGGCCTGGGCATCGTCGGCGCGCGGCGGCTCATGGACCAGTTCGACATCACCTCCACGCCCGGCCAGGGCACCGAGGTGGTGCTCAAGAAGATGCTGCCGGCGGGCTCGCGCTACCTCGGTCTGCTGGAGCTCTCGCGCATCGCCGAGGTGCTCGCGGTGAACAATCCCGAGACCCCGCTGCAGGAGGTCGAGCACCAGAACCGCGAGCTGCTGCGTGCGCTCGACGAGCTGCGCGAGCGCCAGGACGACCTCGAGCGCCTCAACCGCGAGCTCGAGGACACCAACCGCGGCGTGGTCGCGCTCTACGCCGAGCTCGACGAGAAAGCCGCGCACCTGCGGCGCGCCGACGAGATGAAGTCGCGCTTTCTCTCGAACATGAGCCACGAGTTCCGCACGCCGCTGAACTCGATACGGGCGCTTGCGCGGCTGCTGCTCGACCGCACCGACGGGCCGCTCACCGGCGAGCAGGAAAAGCAGGTCGGCTTCGTCAGGAAAGCCGCCGAAGACCTCACGCAGCTCGTCGACGATCTGCTGGACCTCGCCAAGATCGAGGCGGGCAAGGTCGTCGTGCAGCCCACCGACTGGTCGGTGGGCGAGCTCTTCAGCGCGCTGCGCGGCATGCTGCGGCCGCTGCTGGTCAGCGAGTCGGTGCAGTTGCGCTTCGACGAGGCGGACGACGTGCCGATGCTGCACACCGACGAGGCGAAGGTGTCGCAGATCCTGCGCAACTTCATCTCCAACGCGCTCAAGTTCACCGAGCGCGGCGAGGTGCGCGTGTCGGCCGCGGTCGACGAGAGCGGCCAGCGTATCACGTTCTCGGTCGCAGACACCGGCATCGGCATCGCGCCCGAAGACCAGGCGCTCGTCTTCGAGGAGTTCACGCAGATCCAGGGGCCGCTGCAGCGCAAGGTCAAAGGCACCGGCCTCGGACTCCCGCTGTGCCGCAACCTCGCCACGCTGCTCGGCGGCACGGTGGGCGTCACCAGCGAGCGCGGCCTCGGCTCGACGTTCGGCGTGACCGTGCCGGTGCGCTACGGTCCGCCCGACCAGGCGCCGGATGTCGAGCCGACGAAGGAGATCGACGCGACGCGCGTGCGCGTGCTCGTGGTCGAGGACGACGAGAACGCGCAGCTCGTCTATGACAAAGTCCTGCGCGACACAGCGTACCAGATCGTCTCGGCGCGCACGTTGCGCCAGGCCCGCGGCGCCCTTGCGCACGAGCCGCCCGCCGCGATCGTCCTCGACCTCGTGCTGAAGGGCGAGCAGGCGTGGCAATGGCTCTCCGAGCTCAAGCGCAATCCGGGCACGCGCGACATCCCGGTGATCGTCGTGTCCACGACCGAGGACCAGCGCAAGGCTTTCGCGCTCGGCGCGGAAGCGTATCTGGTCAAGCCGATCGCGCCCGAAGCGCTGCTCAGGGAGCTCGATACCTACACCCGCAGCCGCGTGCTGCTCATCGACGACGACGCGGCATGGCGCTACACGATGCGCAAGATGCTCAACAACGCGCGCCACAGCGTCATCGAGGCCGCGGACGGCGGCAGCGGTCTCACGAGCGCGGTCGCCGCGCATCCGCAGGTCATCGTGCTCGACTTAGGCCTCCCCGATATCGCGGGTGAGGAAGTGCTCCAGCGTCTCGCCGACGATCCCGCGACCCGCGACATCCCGGTCGTGGTCGCGACCTCGCGCGATCTCACGCCCGGCGAGCACGCGGCGCTCGCGAGCCGCGCCAGGGCGGTGCTCAACAAGCGCGACTGGGAAAGCGAGCTCGTGCCGCGCCTCACCGCAATTCTGGACGACGCGGCGACGGAGGCGCGCGCATGAAGGCCAAACCCGCCGTGTCGGCACGCATTCTGAACGTCGACGACAACGAGATCGGCCGCTACACCAAGACACGCATACTGCAACAGGCCGGCTTCGACGTGATCGAAGCGGGCAACGGCGCCGACGCCCTGCGCGCGGTCAAGGAGAGCCGGCCGCAGCTCGTGCTTCTCGACGTGCAGCTGCCCGACATGTCGGGCTTCGAGATCGCGCGGCGCATCAAGGGCGATCCGATGTACGCGCGCCTGCCGGTGCTGCACATCACCGCGACCGGCAACGCCGAAGAGAGCGAGATCGGCAGCCTGGAGAGCGGCGCCGACATCTTCCTCGCCCAACCCGTCGAGCCGCAGGAGCTGATCACCGTCGTGCGCACGCTGCTGCGCCTGCACACGACCGAGGTGGGCCTCGCGGAGAGCGAGGAGCGCATGCGCCTCGCGACCGAAGGCGCGGGCATCGCGACGTGGGACATCGACCTGCGCGACAACTCGGCGCACTGGAGCCGCCAGTTCTACGCGCTGGTCGGCTGCAAGCAGGGCGGTCCTTCGACCGCGCAGCTCTGGCTCGACCTCATCCATCCCGAAGACCGCGAAGCCGTCAGCGCCGCGATGGAAGAGGCGCGCCGCAACGGGACGCTCTTCAACCGCGAGCACCGCATCCTGAGGAAGAGCGACGAGGCGGAGCGCTGGCTCGCGCCGTACGGCAAGGTGCACGCGGACGAGACCGGCCAGCCGACGCGCTTCATGGGCGTCGTGGTCGACATCACCTCGCGCAAGCGCGAGGAGGTGTGGCGCGACCAGCTGCTCAAGCTCGAGCAGCGCGCGCGCAGCGAGGCCGAGAACGTCGCGCGCCTCAAGGACGAGTTCCTGGCGACGCTCTCGCACGAGCTCAGGAGCCCCATGAGCGCCATCCTGGGCTGGCTGCACCTCATGCGCACCGGCCGGCTCACCGAGGAGCAGCACGCCAAGGCGATCGAGACGATCGAGCGCAACGCGCACCTGCAGAACCAGCTCATCAACGATCTGCTCGACGTCTCGCGCGTCATCGCGGGCAAGCTCGACCTCGTGCGCGAGGCAGGGCAGATCGATGACGTGATCGAGGGGTCGATCGCCTCGGTGCGCGTCTCGGCGCAGGGGAAAGGCATCGCGATCGAGACCGCGCTCGAGCACGTGCCGGACATGCATTACGACGCGGCGCGGCTGCAGCAGGTGTTCGTGAACCTGCTCTCCAACGCGGTGAAGTTCACGCCGTCGGGCGGACGCATCGACGTGCGCGCGCGCAAGCGCGGCGGGTCCTGCGAGGTCGAGGTCGCCGACACGGGCGAAGGGATCGAGCCGCAGCTCCTGCCGTATCTCTTCGAGCGCTTCCGCCAGGCGGACGGATCGACCACGCGCAGGCACGGCGGTCTCGGGCTGGGCCTCGCGATCGTGCGCCACATCGTCGAGCTGCACGGCGGCAGCGTGAGCGCGGAGAGCCCGGGCAAGGGCAAGGGCGCGACCTTCCGCGTCAAGCTGCCGATCGGCACGCACGCGGTCGTGTCCGCCAGGGCGTTCGTGAAAGCGGCGCCCGCGGCGCGTGTCGAACCCGATGTCGGCAGCGCGTCACGACTGAAGGGCGTGAAGGTGCTCGTCACCGACGACGAAGCGAGCGCGCGCGGGCTCATGTCGCAGGTGCTCGTATCGGAAGGCGCCGACGTGATGACCGCGAGCAACGCGAAGGAAGCGGTGGCGATCTGCACGCGCTGGCGTCCGGCGGTTCTGGTGCTCGACATCGGGATGCCGGGCGAGGACGGCTACGCGCTGCTCGGCAATCTGCGCGGCAAAGGCGCCGCCTGCGAAGCGCCTGCGATCGCGGTGACCGGTTACGCGCGCGACGAGGACCGCGAGCGCGCGCTGTCGTCCGGCTTCCAGGCGCACATCTCCAAGCCCTACGACATCGAAGAGCTCATCAAGCTCATCCGGTCGCTGGCCAGGCAGTGACTACGCCGCCGCTTCGGCGATCGGAGCGGCCGGTAATCCCAGCTCCGCCCGCAGCGCGCGCTCGAAATCGGTCGGCGGAACCGGTTTGCTCCTGTAGTAACCCTGGTATTCGTCGCAGTCGAGGCTGCGCAGTAACTGGAGCTGGTCCGCGGTATCCACGCCTTCCGCCACCACCTTGAGCTTCAGGTTGTGCGCGAGCGCCACGGTCGCGCGCACGATGGCCGCATCCTCGAGGTCGTCGGAGACATCGCGGATGAAGGAGCGGTCGATCTTCAGCTTGTCGAGCGGGAAGCGCTTCAGGTACGACAGGCTCGAATAGCCGGTGCCGAAGTCGTCGATCGACACGTGCACGCCCATCTGCGACAGCCTCTCCAGCGTGACGATCGCATCCGACGCGTTCTGCATGACGACGCTCTCGGTGATCTCGATCTCGAGGCATTCGGGCGGCAGCAGGCTCTTCGCCAGCGCGACGCCGATGTCCTCCAGCAGGTCCTTGCGCCTGAACTGCACGCCGGAGATGTTCACGGCGACGCGCAAGCCCGGCAGTCCCGCGTCCTGCCACGCCCTGTTCTGGCGGCAGGCCTCCTCGATCACCCACTTGCCGATCGGTACGATCAGGCCGGTCTCCTCGGCGAGGGGGATGAACTGATCGGGCGCGAGCAGTCCGCGCTTGGGGTGGCGCCAGCGCAGCAGCGCTTCCATGCCGACCGTGGTGTCGCCGGCGAGGTCGACCTTGGGCTGGTAGTGCAGCTCGAACTCGCCGCGGTCGAGCGCGCGCCTCAGATCGTTCTCGAGCATCAGCCGCTCGGGGAAGAACGTGTTCATCTCGGTCGCGAAGACGCGCGCGTTGTCGCGGCCGCCCTTCTTGACGTTGTACATCGCCGCGTCGGCGCGCGTGATCAGCATCTGTGCGGTGTTGCCGTGCACGGGGTAGATCGCGATGCCGATGCTCGGCGTGATGTAGAGCTCCTGCTGGTGGACGCGGAAAGGCTCGCGCAGCGCGGCCAGCGCCTTCGCGGCGACGTCGCGCGCGTCGCTCTCGCCTTCGATCTCGCGCAGCAGCATCACGAACTCGTCGCCGCCCAGCCGCGAGACCGTGTCCTCGCCGCGCACCAGGCCGGCGAGCCGCGCCGCGACGCCGCGCAGGAGCTCGTCGCCGACGAAATGGCCGAGCGAATCGTTGACCACCTTGAAGCGGTCGAGGTCGACGAACAGCACGGCGCAAGCCGCCCTGCTGCGCCCGGCGTGAACGATCGCCTGCTCGATACGATCTTCGAGCAGCATGCGGTTGGGAAGCTTGGTGAGAGGATCGTGCAGCGCGAGGCGCTGGAGCTCGTCGTTCGCGCGCTGGAGCGACGCCGCCATCAGCGCGGTGCGGCTCATCGCCCGGGCGTCGATCACCGACAGCACCAGGGTCACCGACAGGACCACCAGCGTGGCGATCGTCAGGGTCGCGGCCATCCAGGCGTTGTCCACCTGCGGGCCGGTCGTGCAGATCGTGTCGGGAGCGAAGCTCGCCGCCGCCATCCCGGTGTAGTGCATGCCGGTGATCGCGAAGCCCATGATCACCGCGCTGCCCAGCTTGGCATAGCGCATCCACTCGGAGCCCGCGCGCAGGGTGAACGCGATCCACAGCGCGGCCATGGACGCCGCGATCGCGATGCCGACCGAGGCCGCGAACAGCAGCGGATCGTAGCTCGCGTGCGGGTGGGTCTGCAGCGCCGCCATGCCGGTGTAGTGCATCGAGCAGATGCCCGCGCCCATGACGACGCTCGCGACGGCGAGCTTCTTCAGGGTCAGCGTGCTCCGGCTCGCGATGTGCAGCGCGAAGGCCGAGACCACGATCGCGATCGCCATCGACAGCAGCGTGACCGCGACGTCGTAGCTCAGCGGTATCGGCAGGCTGAAGGCGAGCATGCCGAGGAAGTGCATCGACCAGATGCCGACGCCCATCGAGAACGCGCCGCCGCCGAGCCACGCGCGCGCGCTGCGGCCGCTCGATTGAGAGATGCGCGTGGCGAGGTCGAGCGCCGTGTACGACGCCAGTATCGCGACCAGTATCGATACGACGACCAGCCCGTAATTGTAGGTACCGCTCATGAGTACTTTTCGGGTGAACCTCCCGTTTAACGGCACCCGGGAGCCGGTACTGAGCGCGGAGGGTGAGGATTAAGTCACGGTTTTGACCGCCTTGGCCGTCGATTAAACTGTCGCGCGACATTTCCTCAGCGCTCGGTCAGATAAAACATGCACGATGCGATCGTCCTCGGCGCGGGCGCGTCCGGGCTCAGGGCCGCCGCCGACCTGGCTCGCGCGGGTCTCTGCGGCTTCGTCCTGGACGCGCGCGACCGCATCGGCGGCCGCATCCACACGCTCCACGAGCCGGGTCTTGCGCTGCCGATCGAGCTGGGCGCCGAGTTCATCCACGGCAAGGCCGCGGCGGTGTTCGACCTGATCGACCGGGCCGCGGGCGCCGCGATCGACAGCGGCGGCGAGCGCTGGGCACTGTCCGGCGGCAGGCTCGAGCGCGCGAACCGGCCGTTCGCAGCGATCGCGCACGCGATGCGCAACGATCGGGCGCTTTCGAAGAAGGACCTCGCGTTCGACGAATTCCTCGACGAGCATCTGAAGGACGTCCTTTCGCCCGAAGCCCGCGAATCGGCGCGCATGCTCGCGCAAGGCTTCGACGCCGCGGACACCCGCCGCGCCAGCGCCCGCGCGATCGTCGAGGAATGGACCGGCGGCGCCTCGGTCGGGTCGTCGCAGTTTCGTCCGCTCGGCGGCTATGGCGCGCTGCTCGCGCACCTCGCGGGCGGGCTGCGCGGCTCGGGCATGCGGCTGCAGCTCAACACCGAGATACGCTCGATCCGGTGGAAGCGCGGCGAAGTCGAGGTGCGCGGACTGTTCCACGGGCGTGCGTTCGGCGTGCAGGCGAGACGCGCGATCGTCGCGCTGCCCCTGGGCGTCCTGCAGAGATCGCGGCCGCCGGGCGGCGTGCAATTCACGCCCGCGCTCGCCGGCAAGCGCGCCGCGCTGAAGCACCTCGCGGCGGGGCCGGTGCTCAAGGTGCTGCTGCGATTCAGGCATGCGTTCTGGGAAGACGTCGAAGACGGGCGCTACCGCGACGGCGCTTTCTTCCACGCGCGCAAGAAAGCCTTTCCGACCTTCTGGACCGCGCTGCCGGTGCGCACGCCGGTGGTGGCGGCGTGGGCCGCCGGACCGAAAGCCTCGGCGCTCGCGGGCGCCGATCCGGCGAAGGTCATCGCAGCAGCGCTTGCGAGCTTCGCGACGCTCTTTCCGGCGATCGACGTCGAGGGCATGCTCGAAAGCGCGTCGTTCCACGACTGGCAGGCCGATCCTTACGCGCGAGGCGCCTACAGCTACGTGCTGGTGAACGGCGACAGCGCGCGCAAGGACCTCGCCGCGTCGCTCGCCGGCACGCTCTTCTTCGCGGGCGAAGCGGCGGACTGCGAAGGCGAAGCAGGAACGGTCGCGGGCGCGCTGCAGAGCGGCACGCGCGCCGCGCGCGAGCTGCTGGCCGCCGCGCGCCGGCGGTGAATCAGTCGAGGAACGTCGCGTAGTCGTCGAGTTCGATGCGCGGCGGCTGGAAGGTGTTGATGACGTCGTCGGGATCGGCGTAACCGACGGCCATGCCGCAGATCACGATCCGGTCGTTCGCGAGGGCGAGCTCGCGCCGCACGACGTCCGGGTAGCTCGCGATCGACGCCTCGGCGCAGGTGTGCAGCCCGCGCGCACGTGCGGCGAGCATGATCGTCTGGAGGAACATGCCGTAGTCGAGCCAGCTTCCCTTCTCGAGGCCGCGGTCGATGGTGAAGACGAGGCCCGCGGGCGCGCCGAAGAACTCGTAATTGCGCGCGCGATACGCTCTCGACTTCTCACGGTCGCCGCGCCCGATGTCCAGCGTGCCGTAGAGCCCCCAGCCGCACTGGCGCCGGCGTGCGAGATAGGGCTCGTAAACGGGGTCGGTGTAGTACTCGTAGTCGCGGTGTTCCTTCTCACCCGCGAGAAACGCCTGCTTGATCGCCTCGCCCACGCGTTTCAGCGTCGCGCCGGTCAGCACGTGCACGCACCACGGCTGGATGTTCGAGCCGCTGGGCGCATGCCGCGCGACCGCCACGATCTCGCGCAGCACCTCGCGCGGCACCGGGTCGGGTTTATACGCGCGGATCGAGCGCCGCGTGCGCGCGGCGGTGAAGACGTCCGGTGCTGGGTCGTTCATATCGTTCATGCCTGGCAACAGAAAAAGTGACGGGTGAGGCGGTGACGGATAGTGCAGTGACGGATAAAGCGGTGACGAAAGGCGTTCGCGCGGGTGGAACCCGTCACCGCTCCACCCGTCACCGTTTCACCCGTCACCGCCACATCGGTCACTTCCTTCAGCGATCGCCGGCATCCGCAATCAACCTCGACATCCGCAGCTCCCGGACCGCCGAAGACTTCGACCACGATGCGACGATCACGGCGATGGCGAGTCCCGAGAGCAGGAGCACCACCATCTCCGGGCCCAGCAGGTCGGCGACTACGCCGGCGAGGAGCGCGCCGATGGAGATGAACGCGGGGAATATGGGGAGCAGGCTGGCGATGCGCCCGCGCAGGTGCTCGGGCGCGCACATCTGGAGCGTGGTGACGTGCACGGTGTGGTGCACCATCTCCGCGATGCCGGCGATCGCGAGGAACACCACCGCGACCGCGACGTTGGGGCTCACGGCGAACGCGACGAGCGAGAACGCGAACACCGCGAGCGCCAGCATCTGCACGAGCCCGGTCTGGTCGTAGCGCGAGGTCCATGCCGCGACGAGGCCGCCGAGGATGCCGCCGACGCCCACCGCCGAGAGCATGAGGCCCAAGCCCTCGGGGCCTGCCTTGAACACGTCCGCGGCGAACACCGGCATGAGCGCGCTGAAGCTCGGAATGAGCAGCAGCGGCGGCACGAGACCGAGCACGACCATCATGCGCGCGACCGGGTCGGAGGCGACGAAGCGAAACCCTTCCTTCATCTCTTCCCAGGCGGAGGTCTGCCTGCGGCTGGCGGCGGGAAGACGCCCCGCCTGCACCGAGAGCGCCGCCATGACGACCCCCATGAGGAGCAGCGCCTGTATGCCGAAGTTCCACGCCGCGCCCATCGCGCCGATGAGAAAGCCCGCGACCGAAGGCCCGACCGCGCGGCTCACGCTGAACGCGACGCTGTTGAGCGCCACCGCGTTCGCGGCGTCGTTGCGCGGCACGCTGTGGAAGATGAGCGTGCTGCGCAGCGTGCGGTCGAAGACCGCGCTCACGCCGGAGAAGATCGAGAACGCGAAGAGGTGCCACGTCTCGACGCGCTCGAACGCGAGCAGCGCCGAGAGCGCGATCGACACCACCACCATGAGCAGCTGGCTCGCGGCGAGCGCGTAGCGCCGGTCCATGCGGTCGGCGACGACGCCGCTCACCGGCGCGAGCAGCAGCATCGGGATCGCGCGCGTGCCGAGCACCGCGCCGAGCACGCTCGCCGACCCTGTCACGTCGTATACGACCCAGCCGAGCGTGGCCTGTTGTATCCACTGGCCCGCGGTCGCGAAGAAGGTGCCGGTCCAGAGACGGCGGAAGTCGCGGTGTTTCAGCGGGGCGAGGGTTGCCTTGAAGCGGGACAAGCGATGACCTTTGCTGACGATGTCGTTTCTATATCATGATTTCGAAAGAAGTGACGGCTAAACCGGTGACGGGTGAAACGGTGACGGATAATCGGTGACGAGTAACGTCGCGCGAACGCTTTTCGTCACCGCCTTATCCGTCACTGCACTATCCGTCACGGCTTCATCCGTCACTTTTTAGACCGGGAGACTCGATGCTTCGCCGCAGCGTCCTCTGTTTGATCGCCGCTCTCTGCGCCCCCGCCGCCGCGCAGGAACGCTATTCGCCGTTCGTCCCGACCGAGGAGAGCGACGTGACGCGCATGCTCAACCTCGCGCGCGTCGGCGCCGGCGACGTCGTCATGGACCTGGGCTCGGGCGACGGGCGCATCGTGCTCGAGGCCGCGCGCATGAACAAGGAGGCGCGCGGCCGCGGCATCGAGATGGATCCCAGGCTCGTCGCCGAATCGAACGCGAAGGCGAAGTCGGCGGGTCTTGCCGATCGCGTGCAGATCCTCCATCAGAACGCGTTCGACGCCGATCTCTCGCAGCGACCGTGATCACGATGTGGCTGTGGCCGGAAGTGATGCTGATGCTGCGTCCGAAGATCCTCGCCGAAGCCGCGCCCGGCACGCGCGTCGTCACGCGCATGTGGGATCTCGGCACCTGGCCGCCCGACGAGAAGGCGAACGACGGCATCGCGCTGTTCAAATGGATCGTGCCCGCGAAAGTCGCCGGCGCGTGGGACTGGGACCTTTCGTTCGGCGACAAGCCGGTCGGTTATTCGGCGATCCTCGACCAGCGCTACCAGACGGTCGAAGGCTTCGCGCGTTCCGGCAACCGCCGCGCGCAATTGAATGACGTGAAGCTCGTCGGCGACGACCTCACGTTCTCGCTCCTGCTCTCGCTAGACGAGAAGCGCACCGCGCGCCACCAGTTCCGCGGCAAGGTCAAAGGCGACGTCATCGTCGGCACCGCGTCGGTGCTGCGCGAGCCTTACGACAAAGCCGTCGAGGTGCCGTGGCGCGCGCGGCGCGTGGCGCAGTCGGCGTACTTCGAGCCGACGGGGCCGGACCCGGATGCCGGTAAGTGGTGAGTCGACGTCGATAAACCAGGGTCGGACCCCGATGAAGCCGGGGTCTGACCCGTGTGCTAGCATCGATTCAAACCGAAAAACTTCCGCTGGGAGGAGATTCGCATGGCTCGAATGACCGGTAACCGTTATTTCGCCGAAGCCATGCGCGGCTACGGCGTCACGCACCTGTTCTATGTGAACTCCGTCATCGGCGGGGCGATGCGGGAGATCGAGAAGATCGGCGTCAAGCGCGTGATCACCCACGGCGAAAAAGCCGCGGCGTACATGGCCGACGCGTACGCCCGCGCATCGAAGCGTCCCGGCATCTGCCTCTCCCAGGACATCGGCTCGACCAACCTGCTCGCAGGCCTGCGCGACCCGCGCATGGCGAGCTCTCCCGTCATCGCGATCACCGGCGGCCAGAACGACCAGCCGCGCTATCGCCATGCCTACCAGAACGCCGAAGACTTCCACGCGTGGAGCGCGGTGACCAAGGCGAACTTCTCGGTCGACACGGTCGAGCGCTTTCCCGATCTGCTGCGCCAGGCGTTTCGCGTCGCGACGTCCGGCACGCCCGGCCCGGTGCATCTGGAGCTGCGCGGCAACGCCGGCCAGATGCTCGACAAGGAAGCCGACCTCGATACCACGGTCGAAGAGCGCTTCAGGCAGTTCCCCGCATTCCGCCCGGCCGCCGAGATGTCGGCGGTGAAAGCGGCGGTCGCCGCATTGTCCGAAGCGGGCAAGCCGATCATCGTCGCCGGCGGCGGCGTCGCGTCGTCGGGCGCGGGTCCCGAGCTCGTCAAGCTGGCCGAGCTGCTGTCGATCCCGATCGCGACCAGCCTGCATGCGAAAGCGATGGTGCCCGACGACCATCCGCTCAACGTCGGCGTGCCCGGCAGCTATTCGCGCTGGTGCGCCAACAAGGCGGTGCAGGCGGCGGACCTCGTGTTCTTCATCGGCAGCCACTCGGGCGGGCAGGTGACCAACGGCTGGCAGATCCCGAAGCCGGGCACGAAATCGATACAGCTCGACATCAACCCGGAAGAGCTCGGCCGCAACTACCCCAACGCGGTCTCGCTGTGCGGCGACGCGAAGGTCGTGCTCCAGCAGATGATCTCGGTCGTCGAGAACCAGCCGTCGCGCCGCGCCGAATGGCTCGAGCAGGTGAAGAGCTACGTCGCCGATTTCTGGGCCGAGAGCGATCCGCTGAAAGCGAGCGACGCGGTGCCGATGCGTCCCGAGCGCATCTGCAAGGAGATCGAGGAATGGCTGCCGTCGAACACGACGGTCGTCGTCGATACGTTCCACGCGGCGATGTGGACCGCGCAGATGATCCGCATGAAGCAGGGTCAGCACTACCTGCGCTGCGGCGGCTCGCTCGGCTGGGGTTTCCCCGCGGCGATCGGCGCCAAAGCCGCGCTGCCTGACAAGCCGGTCGTCGGCTTCGCGGGCGACGCCGGTTTCTACTATCACATCGGCGAGCTCGAGACCGCCGCGCGTTACGGCATCAATCTCGTGATGATCGTCAACACCAACTACTCCGGCGGCGTGCTCGAGAAAGTCGCGTACGAGAAATCGGTGAACTTCGCCAGGGTCGCCGACAGCCTCGGCTGCGCGGGCTTCCGCGTCGAAAAGCCCGCGGACATCCGCGGCGCGCTCGACAAGGCGCTCGCCTGCGGCAAGCCCGCGGTCGTCGACATCGTCAGCGATGCGGCGATCCAGGCGAAGCGCGGATGGGTGCCGGCATCGGTGAGTGGCGAGTAGGTGATAAGAAAGAAGTGACGGATAAACCAGTGACGGATAGTGCAGTGACGGATAAAGCGGTGACGAAAGGCGTTCGCGCGGGCGCACCCCGTCACCGCCTCATCCGTCACCGTTTCACCCGTCACCGTTTCATCCGTCACTCTTGTAGTCCGACGACCGCGACGAACAACATGACCTGAATCGAAGCGTCGCCTTGGGTGTTGCCGACAGGGAGGTAACGACCGAGGAGGGATGCGATGAAAGCGATTTGGAAAGTGGCGGGCATGGCGATGGGTTTGGCGGTGTGCGCCGCGGCCGGGGCGGCGGCGAAGAAGGCGGAGAAGGCGGACACCTATCCGTCGCGGCCGATCCGGTTCGTGGTTCCTTTCGCGCCGGGCGGGCCGAGCGATATCCTCTCGCGCCTGGTCGGACAGAAGCTCGGCGAGAGCTTCGGCGGCACCCCGGTGGTGATCGACAATCGCGGCGCCGTCGGCGGCATCGTCGGCGCTGAGCTCGGCGCGAGCGCGCCGCCCGACGGCTACACGCTGCTGATGGCCGCGAACAGCCTGCTGACGATCAACCCCCACGTCTACAAGAAGCTCGGCTACAACCCCGAGCGCGATCTCCAGCCGGTCACGCAGCTCACCTCGACCGGCAACGTCGTCGTGGTCCACCCGTCGGTCGCCGCGACGTCGCTCAAGGAGTTCATCGCGCTCGCGAAGGCGAAGCCGGGGCAGATCAACTACGCAACGACGGGGACCGGCAACGTGCTCGGCATCGCGGCGTTCAAGTCGAGGGCGGAGATCGACATGGTCGCGATCCCCTACAAGGGAACGGGACAGGCCGTTATCGATCTCGTCGCGGGCCAGGTGCAGTTCTTCTTCATGAACCCGCTGGTCGCGGTGTCGAACGTGAAAGCCGGCAAGCTGCGCGCGCTCGGCGTCACTTCGCTGGATCGCAATCCCGCGCTGCCCGACGTGCCGACGGTCTCCGAGTCCGGGCTGCCGGGCTTCAAGAACATCACGTGGCACAGCATCCTGGTTCCCGCGCGCACGCCGAAGGAGCTCGTCACGCGCCTCAACGGCGAGCTCGTGAAGATCGTGCAGATGCCCGACGTCAAAGAGCGCTTCACCGGGCAGGGCATGACCCCGGTCGGCTCGACGCCCGAGCACGTGACCGCGCTGATGCGCGAGGAATCGCGGGAGAACGCAAAGCTCGTGAAGCAGATCGGTCTGGTCGTGCAGTAACGCATACAAAAACCGGGGTCAGACCCCAAAGAAGCCGGGGTCTGACCCCGACCACGGAGGAGGAAGCATGCAGCACGTAAGACGTGTGGGTGTCGTCCTGTTCGTTTGTGCCGCAGTCGGCCCCGCGATCGGCGCCGAACACTACCCGGCGCGGCCCGTCCGCCTCGTCGTGCCGTTCGCGCCGGGCGGGCCGAGCGATACGCTGGCGCGGCTCCTCGCGCAGAAGCTCACCGATACGCTCGGTCAGGCCGTCGTCGTCGACAACCGCGGCAGCCCCGGCGGCATCGTCGGCTTCGAGATCGCCTCCAGAGCGGTGCCGGACGGTTACACGCTGCTGCTGGGCGGCGGCAGCGGCCTCACCCAGAATCCCAGCCTCTACAAGAAGCTTCCGTACGACGCGATGCGCGATCTTTCGCCGATCACGCGCATCGAATCGGGACCGAACCTCCTGTGCGTGCACCCGTCGGTGCAGGCGAAGTCGGTGCAGGAACTCGTCGCGCTCGCCAGGTCGAAACCCGGCCAGATCAACTTCGCTTCCGCCGGCACCGGTAACCGCCTCGCTTCGGAGCTCTTCAAGATCCACGCCGGTGTCGACATCGTGAACGTGCCCTACAAGGGCACCGGGCAGGCGATCATCGATCTCGTCGCGGGCCAGGTGCAGATGATGATGATGAATCCCATCAGCGCGCTGCCGCAGATCAAGGCCGGCAAGCTGCGCGGCCTCGCGGTCACGACCTTGAAGCGCAGCGCCGCCTTTCCCGATACGCCGACGATCGCCGAATCGGGCTTCCCGGGATTCGAGGTGAATTCGTGGCACGGCTTCTTCGCGCCGGCGAAGACGCCGGCGATCATCGTCACGCGGCTCAACTCGGAGACTCTGAAGATACTCGCGATGCACGACGTGAAAGACCGCTTCGCGATCGCCGGCCTCGAACCCGCAGGGACGACGCCGCAGGAGCTCACCGCGTATCTGAAGAGCGAAACCGACAAGTGGGCGAAGATCATCAAACAAGTAGGGATAAAGCCGGAATGAGATTCCGGCTTTCCCCGACGGGGTGGCGGTAAACGAACGGGAGAAACCCATGGTTTCCCCCGTAGGCCCCCTTCCTTAAAGTCAAAAGCGCAGTTTCGGATAGGAGAGAGCGGACATGGCGGTCACACCGATCAGGCGAGTGGTCACCGGCAACGACGCGAGCGGCAAATCGAAAGTGGCGTGGGACGGCCCGGCGCCCAGCGTGCACGACGACAGTCACACCGGCGCGGGCCGCGGGCACATCGACTTCTGGGTGTGGAACGATCCGTTGATCGCGCTCAACGGCGCGACCGACGACGGCAATCTCGGCTACGACTTCCCGGGGCCGGTCGACGGCGGCCACTGGCGCGTGGTGCAGGGGCCGCCGGTGCCGCGCGGCTACGACCGCTCGAAGGATCCGCTCTACGTGCCGCCGCACGAAGCGAAGCGTCACGGCGTCGGGCCGCGCTGGGACCGCGGCGGCAGCACGTCGCACTCGGGCGGCATGCACAAGACCGAGACCGTCGATTACGCGATCATCCTCGACGGCCAGCGCACCCTCGTGCTCGACAGCGGCAAGGTGACGTGGCAGCCCGGCGACATCGTGATCGACGTCGGCGCGTGGCACCAGTGGCTGTCGGAGAGCGAGGACGCCGGCGGCCGCGTCGCGTTCGACATGATCGCCGCGCGCTTTCCCGACGGCCCCGTGGGATTGATCCAGGGCGACGACAAGCCGCTGCAGCCGCCGGCGGATCGCAAGCTGCCCGCGGGTGTTACGCCGGTGCGCCGCATCGTCATCGCCGACCGCGAGCCGTGGAAGTCGTGCGTGATCAGCGACGGTCCGTGCCCCGACATCCGCCTCGATCCCGCGCGCCCCGGCTACGCGGTGCAGCGCATGTGGGTGACCGAAGGCACGCCGTGCCGGATCGTCGCCGAGTCGCTGCACCTTCCGAACGTGCTGGTGCCGCCGCCGGCCGGCTCGGTGATGAACGTCATCAACCTCCCGCCCGATGAGAGCTGGAAAGGCAAGGTCGATGCGAACGACGTGCGCGCGTGGTACACGTCGGTCGGCGCGTCGGAAATCTCGACGTATTCCGCGAGCGGCAAGCATCCGTACACGCAGAAATCGCGCACCGCCGACTTCGTGATCGTGCAGGAAGGCGAAGTCGTCCTGGTGCTCGACACCGAGGAAGTCCGGCTTTCGAAAGGCGACTTCATCGTCGTACGTGGCCAGAACCACGCGTGGAGCAACCGGACGTCTTCGCCTGCTGTCCTTGCGGTGGCTTCCCACGACGGAAAAGCTTGACGGCGTTATTGACCGCCAAGGACGCAAAGGACGCAAGGGAAAGCCAAAACCAATTCGTACGAGGAGGGTGTCGAATGAACGTGCAGTTCACGTTGCCTGCATCGCGTGACGAACGTGGATCGACCGACCGGAGCAAACGCTTTTCCTTTGCGTCCTTTGCGGTTCAAGCTTTTGCTTTTGCAGTTTGCGCACTGTCCGCGCAAGCGGCGACCACACAGTGGAAACCCGAGCAGGCGGTCGAGCTGGTCGTCGGCAGCGCGCCCGGCAGCGGACCGGACCGCAATGCGCGCTTCATGCAGAGCGTCCTGCAGAAGCTGAAGTACTTCGACGCCCCGATCACGGTGGTGAACCGCGCGGGCGCCGGCAGCGCGCTCTCGGGTCTCTACGTCAACAAGTTCGAGGGCAACGGACACTACGTGCTGCTCTCCGGCAAGGCGCTGGTCGTGAGCGACCTCATGGGCCGGCTGCCTTTCCAGTACACCGACCTCACCCCGCTCGCGCACCTCATGGACGAGTACATCGGCGTCGCGGTCAAGGCCGATTCGCCGATCCGGTCGGGACGCGATCTGCTCGATCGCCTGAAGAAGGACCCGGCCGCGCACAGCGTCGCGGTGGCGACCGCGCTCGGCAACGCCAACCACCAGGCGGTCGCTTCGGCGATGAAGGCGAGCGGCATCGATCCGCGCAAAGCCAGGACGGTCATCTTCAACTCGGGCGGCGCGGCGATGACCGCGCTCCTCGGCGGACACGTCGACGTCGTTCCGGTTTCGGTGGGACTCCTCACCAGTTCACCCGTCACCGCCTTATCCGTCACTTCTTATCCCAGCGCCTTTCGCAATTCCCCCGTCACTCTCGTCCCTTCGGCGAGTATGAAAGCGATCTCGCTGTTGGTCGTGATGAAGCGGCAGCCCTTGCGGATGAAATCGACCTGACGCTCGAGGTTGCGGTCGCCGCCGACGCCGGGGATCTTGCCGTGCTTCCTGCACGCGGCGATGACCTTGTCGAGCGCGGCAATGTGCTCGGGACAGCCGAACTTCCCCGACAGCCCGAGCGCGGTGAGGAGATCGTTGGAGCCGACGTGAATCACGTCGACGCCGTCGACCGCGGCGATCGCCTCGACGTTTGTCCAGCCCTTCCTGCGTCTCGATCATGCACACCACCAGCGTGTTCTCCTGCAGCGCGGGCACCGCTTCGGCGGTGTTGAGCGGCCTGAAATCGAAGATCGGGTAGCCGCCGCCGACCGAGCGTTTGCCCAGCGGCGGGAACTTCGCGCGGCCGACCGCGCGCTGCGCCTCGGCCGCGTTGTTGACGTCGGGGAAGACGATGCCGGTGACGCCGTTGTCGAGCAGCACCTGGGTGTCGGGATCGTCGCAGCTGCGCACGCGCACCAGCGGCGCGATGCCGACGCCGAGGGCCGCCTGAGCGATGTGGCCGACGGTCTCGACCGTGAACAGCGAATGCTGGCAGTCGATGAAGATGAAGTCGTGGCCGGTGGTCTTGGCGATGCGCGCGATGTCGCCCGAGCGGGCGAGGCGCACGTTCATGCCCAACGCGACCTTGCCGGCGAGCAGCATCTGTTTGAGGGGATTGGGGGCCGAGGCGGCGATGATTCTCTCCTTCAGGGACGTGTTTCGGCAGTGCAGCAGAGGATAGCACCCCAGGGCCGGTCCACCGAAACGCACCGGCAACCGTTATGTCACGGCGTGCTATGCTGCCGCGGCGCCGGACTGAACCGCCCGGCGAGAACATCAACGAGGAGGTAAGTCATGCAGAGCAGAACGAAGCGCGCCTGCGCGCTCGCCGTCGCGGCCGTGTGTTGCGGTCTCGGAGCGGCACCGGCCTTCAGCCAGCACTATCCGAGCAAGGTGGTGCGCGTCGTCGTGCCCTTTGCCCCGGGCGGCGGCAGCGACATCACCGCACGCGCTTTTTCGACCAAGCTGTCCGAATACCTTGGACAACAGTTCATAGTCGACAACCGCGGCGGCGCCGGCGGCCTGATCGGCATGGAGATGACCGCGAAGGCGCCGCCCGACGGCTACACGATCATGATGATGTCGGGCAGCTTCTCCGCGACCTCCGCGATGCGCCAGCCCGCTTTCGACCCGATCAATTCGATCATCCCCGTGGCGGAGTTCGGCTACACGCCGTTCGTGCTGACGGTGCACCCGTCGCTGCCGTCCAAGACCGTGAAAGAGCTGATCTCGCTGTCGCGCACGACCAAAGGCGGTCTTTCCTACGCCGGCACCGGCACGGGCGGCGCGACCCACCTCGCCACCGAGCTCCTCTGCAGCATGGCGAAGATCAAGATGGTGCCGATCCAGTACAAGAGCACCGGCGCGGCGATGGCCGACCTGCTGTCCGGCCAGGTGCCGGTGATCGTCGGCAGCCTGCTGCCCGTCACGCCCCACCTCAAGACCGGCCGTCTGCGCGGCCTCGCGGTGACCACGGCGAAGCGCTGGCACACGCTGCCCGACCTGCCGACCGTCGGCGAGACGCTGCCCGGCTACGAAGTGGTGCTGTGGTTCGGCACGATGGCGCCGCGCGGCACGCCGCAGCCCATCATCGACGCGCTCAACGGGGCGATCAACAAGGCCCTGAAGGATCCGGACATCGCGAAGTCGCTCGAGCGCGACGGCATGATCGCGAGCGGCGGGCCGCCCGCCAACTTCGGCAAGCGCATCCGCGGCGACTACGACAAGTGGACGAAGCTGGTGAAAGAGGCGGGGATCAAGATCGAGTAACGGTCGAAAAAAGTGACGGGTAGTGCGGTGACGGATAATGCAGTGACGGATAAAGCGGTGACGAAAAGCGTTCGCTCGTAACCACCCGTCACCGCTTCATCCGTCACCGCCCATCCGTCACCTCTTCTCAGCCGTCGCGCCCGCGACGGCGGCAATCAGCTTCTCAACATCCACCGGCTTCACCAGGTGCGCCTCGATGCCCGACGCGCGGCTCTTGGCGCGGTCCTGGTCCAGGCCGAAGCCGGTGACCGCGACCAGCCGCGGGCCGTTCTCCCCGAATTCGTCGCGTATGCGGCTCGCGAGCTCGTGGCCGTCCATGACGGGCATGCCGATGTCGAGCACCACGACGCCCGGTTTCAGCTTTGCGATGAGCGAGATCGCCTGCAGCGCGTCGTTGGCGATCGTCACTTCGTGACCGACGGTCGACAGCACTTCCGCGACGAGCTCGGCCGCGTCGCGGTTGTCGTCGACCACGACGATCTTCTCGCTCTTCTGCGCGGCCGGCATGCGCGAGTCAGGAGCCGTCCTCGCGTGCTCGGCGCGGGCGAGCGCCGGCAGCGTGACGATGAACTCGCTGCCGTGTCCGGGGCCGGGGCTCGACACCTTGATCGCGCCGCCGTGCAACTGCACGATCGCCTTCACGAGCGCGAGACCCATTCCCAGCCCGCCGGGCCTCGCGTCGGCGCCGGAGCGTTCCTGTAAAAAGAGGTCGAAGACGCGCGGCAGCGTCTCGGCGTCCATGCCGCAGCCGTTGTCGGTGACGGCGATCGCGATCTCGTCTTCCTCGCGCCAGGCGCGTACGCCGACGTGGCCCCCGGGCTCGGTGAATTTCGCGGCGTTGGCGAGCAGGTTCGCGACGACCTGCGTGAGCCGCGCGGGATCGCCGTCGACCGTCAGTCCCGACGCCGGCACCTCGATCCTGAGGTAATGCCGCCGCTGCTCGAGCAGCGGGCCCGCGATCTCGACCGCTTTCGCGACGATCGCCGCGACTTCCACCGGCTCGCGCGCGAGCTCGACCTTGCCGCGCGCGAGATACGACACGTCCGAAAGATCGTTGGCGATGCGCGTCAGCCGCTCGACCTGGCGCTGGATGATCTCGTATTCGCGCGGCAGCTCCCCGCCCGAGCGCAGCCTGGTGAGATTGAGCGCGGTGACGATGGGCGCCAGCGGGTTCCTGAGCTCGTGGGCTAGCGTCGCGAGAAACTCGTCGCGGCCCTTGCGCGCCTGCTCGCGCTCGTGCGCCAGCCGCGCCGAGTTGAGGCCGCTCGCGGCGAGCGTCACCGCGGCCTGCAGCACCAGCGATTGCGTGGGGCTCGGAAAGTCGGGGTCGCTCGATGCGACGCAGACCGAGCCTTCGCCGAAGAAACCCATGTCGTACGACAGCATGCGCAGTGCGCCCACCGGTGTCGCGTCGAGCAGCGTCGGCGGCCCGCTGTGCGGCCTGCCCGCCGCGTCGACGAAGCACCGCCACGCGGGGTGCGAGTCTTCGACGAACGCGCCGCGAATGCGCAGCACGCACGACAGGCTCTCGCCGGGCGCGAGGCGCGCGCAGACGTAGCACGCGTCCAGCGACAGCGCCGATTCGAGCGTCTCGCACAGCACGCAGAGGATCGATTGCGGCTCGCGGCCGTTCCAGATCGCCGGCAGGGCGAGGAGCCGCATCAGGTCGCGCACACACACCTGCAATTCGGCGAGCGTCGCGCTCTCGCTCGCTCGCCGCTCCGGACCCGGGAAGTCGACGACGCTGGTGGCCATTGGTGTCATCGCTGTAATAAAAGCGAAAGATCTGTTCAGCAACCTGCATGCCCAATCTCTTGCTGCACTGCGGCACGCGATGTGCTCCATCCGGCCGCACGCCCACGTACCGGGCGAGGAGAGAAAGCATGCGACAAAGCCTCATCGCGCTCGCGCTGCAGGGCGGCGGCTCTCACGGCGCCTACACGTGGGGCGTCCTGGACCGGCTTCTCGAAGAGCCTGACATCGAGATCGAAGCGCTGAGCGGCGCGAGCGCCGGCGCCATGAACGCGGTGGTGCTCGCCCAAGGTTACACGGAAGGCGGACGCGCCGGCGCGCGCGAAGCGCTCGAGGCGTTCTGGACCGCGGTGAGCGAGCGCATGGCGGGAACCGGAATCGCCGCGTCGGCGCCGCTGTGGCCCGACGCGACGCGGACCTACGTCTCGATGACGCGCTACTTCTCGCCGTACCAGCTGAACCCGTTCAACCTGAACCCGCTGCGCGACATCCTCGCCGAGCAGGTGGATTTCGAGCGGCTGCGCAAGCGCGGCCGCATCCGGCTCTTCGTCTCCGCGACGCGGGTGCGCGACGGCGCGCTGCGGATCTTCACCAACGACGACCTCACGCTCGATTCGCTGCTCGCTTCGGCGTCGATCCCGAGCATGCACCACAGCGTCGACGTCGACGGCGAGGCGTACTGGGACGGCGGCCTCACGGCCAACCCGCCGGTCAGCGCGCTCGTCTACGGCTGCAAGGCGCGCGAGGTCGTCGTGGTGGTGTTGAACGGCGCGAGCGACGAGGTCCCGGCGACCGCCGAGGCCATACGCGAGCGCCTCGGCACCGTGAGCTTCAGCTCCGCGCTGTCGAACGAGCTGCACTCGATCGCGCTGGCGAAGGCCGAGGCCGGGCGCGCGCGCTTTTGCGTGGGCCGCGTCGACCGCAGGCTGCGCACGGTCAAGCTGCACCTCGTCCACGCCGATGGGCTCGATCCCGCCACGCGCCTGAAGACCGACGCGAGCTTCGTCAGCGCGCTGCGGGACGAAGGCCGCGCCCGTGCCAGCGCGTGGCTCGCGGAATCGGGGGCATGTGCATTGCACCGCGCGAACGCAAAGCGAGGAGAGTCGTATGCGTCTGGTCAAGGTCAGCGCGCCGCGGGGTAAAGCGGCGGACATCGCACGTCTTGCGTTCGAGCAGGGCATCTCGGACGTCACCATCCAGCAGGTCGAGCAGCAGAAAGCAGGGCAGCCGCCCGAGCCTCGCGAGACCGTCGACGCCAAGGTGTCGACGCCGCAGGGCAAGGCGTTCATCGACGCGGTGCTGTCGGCGCCCTTCTTCGATCGCCGCGAGTATGCGATCGAGATCCGCGAGCCGCGATCGATCCTCAAGGGAACGCCGACGCGCGACATCACCAGGCCGGTGCCTGCGCCGCTCACCGACATCGACGAGGAGCTCTACCAGTTCACGCACGTCACCTACAGCTTCGTGCTGCGCGTGCTGATCGCCTCGCTGCTGCTGTCGTACGGCATGGTCGGCGAGAACCTGCTGCTGATGATCGGCGGTCTGCTGTTCCTGCCGTTCACGCCGCTCATCCTGGCGTGCGGTTTCGGCGCGCTGACGCGGCAGTGGGCGCTCGTCGGCCACGCGCTCGTCGCGCTCGTTGCCGCGATCGCGCTCATCTTTGCGGGCGGCCTGGTCGTCGCGGCGTTCGCGCAAGGGCCGATCCTCTTCGACGACTTCCCGCCGATGGTGACCGGGTTCGCGTTCTCGTTCGCGATCGGCATCGCTTCGTCGCTCGCGACCGCCGACGACGTCGGCCGCCGCGAGCTCGTCGGGCTCGCCGCCGCCTCGCAGCTCGCGCTCATTCCCGCGTGGCTAGGGCTGGGCGTCATCTACGGCTTCGACGGCACCGAGGGTCAGAAGCTCGCATCGTTCGGCGTGAACGTCGTCGCGCTCGTCGCCGGCGCGATCGCGGTCTACGGCTACCTGTTCGCGCGCGGCGAGCTTTCGCACGCGGCGGCGCTGAAGAAGGAAGGCGACGCGCTGGAGCCGTAGAGCCCGTCATTCCCGTCTGCGCGGGAATCCATTTCCGGCAAGCTCCCTCTGCCACTCGCTCAGGCGGCTCTCGCCGAAGCTGAACGCGTCAGCGCGGCCGATGCGGTGCAGCGCGCCCCAGAGCGCGGCAAGGTTGGCGGTGATCACCGGCTTTCCGATCGCACGCTCGAGCGCTCCGATGACTTGCATCGTATGCACGCCGGTGCCGCTCACGAACAATGCGTCGGCGTCCCCTCGAGCGGCAGCGCGCGCACCGAGCTCGCACATCGCCTCCGCCGGGACTTTCTTGAGTTGCGTGGCCTGGTCGACGCCCAGGCATTCGACGGAGAGGACTTCGAAGCCGTGCGCGATCATGAAATCGGCCGCCGTTTGCGTCGTCGCGGGCGGATACGGTGCTGCAAGCCAGAGCCGCCGCGCGCCGACCGAGCGCAGGCAGCGCACCGCAGCCTCGGC
The DNA here is from genome assembly GCA_036262035.1 of Burkholderiales bacterium. Lineage (NCBI taxonomy): Bacteria > Pseudomonadati > Pseudomonadota > Betaproteobacteria > Burkholderiales > Burkholderiales bacterium. The sequence goes on from DATAJS010000015.1 coordinate 187,009, forward strand.
GGCGGTCATGCCGGGCGCGCCCGCCGCTTCTCCGATCAGGCGCGCGATCGCGATGTCGCCCTCGATGCCGCCGACGTAGCTCGATGCCGTGTGCCCGTGCACCACCAGGTCCAGCTCGGCCTGCTGCAGCGATGCGGCCGCGCCGATCGCGTTGTCTCTGGTTTGTCGCATGGCGTCGGAATCGATGGCCTGATTCGATCGGGGAATGTGGCTCGTGTGCACGGTGACGCCGTTCGGCAGCGAGCGATAGAACTCCACTTCCATCACGACGTTGCTGGAGGGTACGAGCAGGCCTATGCGTTTGGAATCTGCCATCGCTTACCGGGCGCTCACGATGAGCGCATCGTCGATCATGATCGAGTATAGAATTCCCGCAACGCGCATCCCATCGGAGAACGCGCCATGTCCGTCACTCTCGAAGACGAACGCTTAGTCTACCGCCACCAGTGGAGCGCGGGCGACCCGCTCATGTGGGACAACCGCTGTCTGCTCCACTGCGCGAACACCAATTTCGATGCGACGCGCTTTCCGCGCGTCCTGCAGCGGACGTGTCTGCGCGGGACGGCGCCCGCCTGATCGCGTCCGCGACGGGTCAGGTGAAGCTTCTGAAAGTTTCGATGTGAACAGTCTTGTCGTCGGTCTTTTCGCAGGCGTCTTTGGAATGGCCTACTTCGTTTACGGGAAGCGGCAGACCAGGCTCGTCCCGATGATTGCGGGTCTGCTGCTGTGCGTCTATCCGTATTTCATCGACAGCCTGCTTTGGCTCTGTGTCGTCGGCGCCGCCCTTCTCGTCGCGCCCTTTGTGATCGACTTGTAGTCAGATTCCGACGGTGGCTTTGACTCTTGCGCGAGTGAACGGCAGCTCGCGCAATCTCACGCCGAGCGCATCGGCAACGGCGTTCGCGAGCGCGGCCGCAACCGGGCCCTGCGCCGCTTCGCCCGCGCCGAGAAACGGCGAGCCGGGCCGCGTGATGACGTGCACGTCGATCGCTTCGGGGACGTTCGAGAAGCGCAGGATGGGATAGGTGCTCCAGTCGCGGCTCCGGATGCGCGTGGCGTCGAACGCCACCGACTCGCACAGCGACCACGACAGCGACTGGATGATGCCGCCTTCGGTCTGGTTGCGGATGCCGTCGGGATTCACCGCTTCGCCGCTGTCGATCGCCGCGACGACCCGGATCGGTCGGATGTGGCCGCTCTCGCGATCGGCTTCGACTTCCATCGCGATCGCGCAGTACGACGCATGGTTCTTGTACCGCGCATAACCGAAGCCGCGCCCGCGGCCGCGCTGCTTCTGGAACCTGCCCCAGCCGAAACGCTCCGCGGCGGCGGCGATCACGTCGCGCGCGCGCGGGTCGTCCATGTGCCGCAAGCGGAAATCGACCGGATCGACGCTTGCGGCGAGCGCGAGCTCGTCCATGAAGCTCTCGAGCGCGAACACGTTGTGATACGCGCCGAGCGCGCGCAGCGCCGACACGCGCAGCGGCATGGCGGGGATGAAGTGGTGGATGACGCGCGCGTTCGGAAAGGTGTAGCCCGGAATCGCGTTGCGGTCGCCGCCGCCGTTGGGCAGCGGGATCGGCTTGGGGACGGGCTGCGCGAACGGGTTCTCGATGAGCCACGCCGGCGCGAGGTTGCCCGCGGGCGCGGGCCGCTGGTTGTGGCCGTGGCTCCACACCTCGTAGTGCCACTCCGCGACCTTGCCGTTGTCGAGCTTCGCGCGCGCGTTCGAGATCATCATCGAGCCGTACGGCTCCCACGAGTGCTCGTCCTCGCGCATGTACTGGAGGCGCACCGGGCGGCCGGGAAGGGCCGAGGCGAGCAGCGCCGCGTCCGCGCCCGCGTCGTCCGCCGCGTTGTGACCGTAGCACCCGGAGCCTTCGACGTGGATCACGCGGATGCGCTCGGGCGGCATGCGCAGCATCTCGGCGATGGCGGCACGCAGCGGATAGGCGCCCTGCGTGTGCGACCAGACCGTCAGCATGCCGTTCTCGACCTGCGCGACCGCGCACGACGGGCCGATCGACCCGTGCATCTGGTAAGGCCTGCGATAGGTCGCGCTGATCGTGCCGGTGCCGATCGCGGTTTCAGCGGGGCCGCCGAGGTCGACGTAGTCTTCGGCCGGCAGCTTCTGGAACGCTCCGTAGGCATCGTTCGGCGGCAGCAGCGTCGCCTGCTCCTCCCACTTCGCCGCCTTCGCCAGCGCGCGCATCGCCTGCACCGCCTGGTATTCGCGCTCGGCGATCACCGCGAGATAGTTGCCGTTGCGCACGACCTTCACCACCCCGGGCATCTTCTCGACGCCGGAGTTGGCGATCGACACGAGCCTCGCCCTGTAGCTCGGCGGCCGCACGACGCGCGCGTGGACCATGTTCGGCAGCCTCAGGTCCTGCACGTACGCGAGCCCGCCGGTGACCTTCGCGGGGATGTCGACGCGCTGCATCGACTTGCCGATCACGCCGCGCGTGGTCCTCGCATCGCGCAGCGGCGAGTGCGGGCCCGCTTCGACGTGCAGCGTCTCGTTCGTGACGAGCTGGCCGTAGGTGACGCTGCGTCCGTCCCTGGCGCGGATCGCGCCGAGATGCACCGTGAGGTCGGCGGGCGGGACGTTGAGGCGTTCCGACGCGAGCTTCACCAGGATCGCGCGCACCTGGGACGCCGCATGCATGATCGCGGTCGCGCTCTGCTCCATCGACTGGCTGCCCGCGGTATAGCCTTCGTTCGCGGTGCGCGCGGTGTCTGCGGTGACGAGCGTGATCGAGCGCGGCTCGACGACGAGCTCTTCGGCGGCGACCTGGAGCAGCGCGGTCTTGATGCCTTGCCCGAGCTCGGCCTTGCCGGTGAACACGGTGATCCCGTTGTCGGCGTCGATGCGTATCCAAGCATCGAGCAAAGGCGTCGTCTTGAGACTGCCGGGGAGCCCGGGTGCTTTGGGCGGGCCTTCGCCCGCGAGCGCCAGCGCGGGCGCGATCGCGAAGCTCACCACGAGCGCGCCGCCGCGCGCGAGGAACTCGCGGCGGGTCAGCGGTTGCGTCACGAAATCGTTCATTTCGCGCCGCCGCCTTTCGCCTGCTTCATCAATCCCGCGGCGCGCTCGACCGCACGCAGGATGCGCATGTGCGTGCCGCAGCGGCAGAGGTTCGGGTTCATGTGCCGGCGGATCTCCGCCGGCGTCGGATTGGGATCGCTTTCGAGCAGCGCCTGCGCGCGCATCATCATCCCGGGGATGCAGTAGCCGCACTGCGCGGCCTGCTCCTCGATGAACGCGCGCTGTACCGGGCCGGGGTTGTCGAGCGTGCCGAGGCCTTCGACCGTCTTCACGCGGCGGCCGGCGAGCGCCGCGATCGGCGTGACGCACGAGAACACCGGCTTGCCGTCGACCATCACCGTGCACGCGCCGCACTGTCCGAGGCCGCAGCCGAACTTCGCGCCGTTGAGCTGCAGGTGATCGCGCAGCACGTAGAGCAGCGGCGTGGTCGGGTCGGCATCGATGTCGACGTTCTTGCCGTTCACATGGAGTCTGATCATCGAGCCTCTTTCGCGAGCTGCGCCCGCACCTTCCGCACCTCGCGCTCCAGGTTTCTCCACTCGGGCCGGTCGGTGCAAGTCGCGCGCACGTAAGCCGCGATCGCGGCGACCTGCGCGTCGGTGTATGCGCCGGAGAATCCCGGCATGAAGGCGCCCGCATCGCCGTCGGCGGGTGCGAGGCCCTGCAGCACGATGCGGATCAGGTTCGAAGGCGCCGGCAGGGAGGCCGACGAGCTCAGCGCGAGGTGCAGCGCTTCCGACGAAGGCGCGCCCGGATTGCGCGATGCGCTGCCGTGACACTGTGCGCACGAGCCTGCATATAACGCGGCGCCCGTTCGTAGCGCGCCGTCGCCCGGCGCGTGGGGCTCGGGCGCGCCCTCCGCTTCGGCGGCGCGCGCCATCGCGGCCTGCGCGCGGCGCTGCCGTTCGAGATCGGGCGCGCCCATCACGCTCGCGATGTAAACCGCGATCGCGCGCACTTCGCTTTCGGGAACGCTTCCAAGGTTGTGGACGACGGGCGTCATCGGCCCCGCCGCGGTCTCGTGCCGCGCATCGGCGCCGGACCTGAGATAGCGGTAAAGGCTTTCCTCGGTCCACGGCACCGGCGCGCGCGACTGCGCGTCGATCGCCGGGGCGTGCCAGCCTTCGGCCTCGCCGCCGGCGAGCGGCATCTTGCGCTTTTCCGCGCCGAGCAGGTTGCGCGGGGTATGACACGCGCCGCAGTGCGCGAGCCCCTGCACGAGGTACGCACCGCGGTTCCACTCGTCGCTCTGCGCGGTGTCGCTGCGAAATGCAGCCGGCCGGAAGAACAGGATCTTCCAGCCCGCGATCAGCGACCGGAAGTTGATCGGGAAATAGACTTCGTTGGCCGGCGTCTCCGCGCGCACCGGCTCGCGCGTCATGATGAACGCGTAGAGCGCCCGGATGTCGTCGTCGCCGAGCAGCGTGAAGTGGTCGTAGGGAAAAACCGGATAGAGCTGGCGGCCGTCGCGCGCGACGCCTTCGCGAACGGCGCGCGTAAACGCCTCGAGCGACCAGCGGCCGATGCCGGTCTCTGGGTCGGGGGTGATGTTGGTGCCGTAAATCGTGCCGAACTGGGTGCGCAGCGGAAAACCGCCCGCATACGCGCGGCCGCCCGGCGCGGTGTGGCACGCGACGCAGTCGCCGAGCGCGGCGAGATAGGCGCCGCGCTCGATCGTCGCGGCTTCGAACGAGGCGCGCGCAGGCGGCTCGATCGGCGCGATGCCGGCGCGCCAAGAAAATATGGCGAAGACGGCGCCGACGAAAAGCACCAGCACCAACAGGATGAGCAGGAAGCGGCGGATCATGTGCGTTCGATGCGAGCGGTGCGCCTCGTGCAATTTCAGTGCCGCTAGGCAGGGGATGCTGCAGTGCAGGCTCACCGTTTGCTGAAGCAAGCGGCCCACGCCTACCGTAAAAGCCATGAGCGAATCACACCGACCGCCGAGAAAGAGACGCACCGTCCGCCGTTCACGCGTGACCGAGGGATTGCCCGACCCGCTGGGCGCCACGTGGGACGGGCTCGGCGTGAACTTCGCGCTGTTCTCGGCGAACGCCACCCGGGTCGAGCTGTGCCTCTTCGACGCGCGCGGCGAGCGCGAGATCGAGCGCATCGTGCTCCCCGAGTACACCGACGAGGTGTGGCACGGCTACCTGCCCGACGCGCGTCCGGGCACGGTGTACGGCTACCGCGTGCACGGGCCGTACGAGCCCGAGCAGGGCCATCGCTTCAACGCCAACAAGCTGCTGCTCGATCCGTACGCCAAGGCGCTGGTCGGCGAGCTCAGGTGGGACGATGCGCTCTTCGGCTACAAGCTCGGCGAGGACGATCTCAGCTTCGACGAGCGCGACAGCGCACCTTTCATGCTGAAGTGCCGCGTCGTCGATCCGGCCTTCACCTGGGGACGCGAGCGCAAGCCGAATGTGCCGTGGGACCGCACGATCGTGTACGAAGCGCACGTGCGCGGCTTCACCGCGCATCATCCGGGGATCCAGCGCGAACTCCAGGGCAAGTTCGCGGGACTCGCCGCGCGCGAATCGTGCGAGTACCTGAGGAGCCTCGGCATCACGTCGATCGAGCTGCTGCCGGTGCAGGCGTCGATCACCGACCGCCATCTCGTCGACAAGGGCGTCACCAATTACTGGGGTTACGACACCATCGGCTTCTTCGCGCCGAACCCGCGCTACTCCGCGACCGGCTCGATCGCCGAGTTCAAGGAGATGGTCGCGCACCTGCACGACGCCGGCATCGAGGTGATCCTCGACGTGGTCTACAACCACACCCCCGAAGGCAACGAGAAAGGCGCGACGCTGTGCTTCAAAGGCATCGACAACGCGTCGTACTACCGCCTCTTGCCGGACCAGAAGCGCTACTACATCAACGATACCGGCACGGGAAACACCACCAATCTCTCGCATCCGCGCGTGCTGCAGATGGTCACCGATTCGCTGCGCTACTGGGTGACCGAGATGCACGTCGACGGTTTCCGCTTCGATCTCGCGACGATACTCGCGCGCGAGCCTCACGGCTTCGACCAGGGCGGCGGCTTTCTCGACAGCTGCCGCCAGGACCCCATCCTCTCCAAAGTGAAGCTGATCGCCGAGCCGTGGGACATCGGTCCCGGCGGCTACCAGGTCGGCGCGTTTCCGCCGGGCTGGGCGGAGTGGAACGACAGGTATCGCGACACCGTGCGCGAGTACTGGAAAGGCGACGAGGGCAAGGTGCCCGAGCTTGCGACGCGGCTCACCGCGTCGGGCGACCTGTTCAACCATCGCGGGCGCAAGCCGTGGGCGAGCGTCAACTTCATCACCGCGCACGACGGCTACACCCTGAACGATCTGGTCTCGTACAACGACAAGCACAACGAGGCCAACCGGGAAGACAACCGCGACGGCAGCTCGAACAACCGCTCGTGGAACTGCGGCGCGGAAGGCGAGACCGACGATCCGCAGATCTGCGGCTTGCGCGAGCGCCAGAAGCGCAACTTCATCGCCACGCTGTTCTTCTCGCAGGGCACGCCGATGCTGCTCGCGGGCGACGAGATCGGCAACACCCAGTACGGCAACAACAACGCCTATTGCCAGGACAACGCCGAGATCACCTGGATCGACTGGGAAGGCTGCAGCGACGACGATCGCAAGCTGCTCGAGTTCACCAAGCGCTGCATAGCGCTGCGCAACGCCTATCCGATACTGCGCCGCAGCCGCTTCTTCGTCGGCATCCACAACAAGGAGCTCGACGTCAAGGACGTGACGTGGGTCGATCCGCGCGGCGTCGAGAAGACCCAGGAAAGCTGGAACGATCCCGGCGAGCGCTGCTTCGGCATGGTGCTCGACGGCCGCGCCCAGCCCACCGGCATCGTGCGCCCCGGCTCCGACGCGACGCTATTGCTGATCCTCAACGCCTACCACGGCGTGGTGCCGTTCACGCTGCCCGAAGTGCCCGGCGGCAAGCACTGGCGCTGCCTCGTCGACACCAACATTCCCGAGCGCCCCGACGAGCCGGTGTTCGAGGCGGGGCAGGAGTATGGGGTGGAGGGGAGGTCGCTGCTGTTGTTCGTGCTGCAGAAGTGACGGATAAAGCGGTGACGGATGAAACAGTGACGAGTTAGAGCAGCGCGACGTTTTTCGTCACCGCTTTATCCGTCACTGCACTATCCGTCACTTTTCAATCCGGCTTGATGCCGGCCGCTTTAATAACCTTCCGCCACTTCTCCGCATCGGACCGCATGTACCGCCCGAGCTCTTCCGGTGTTCCGGGGGCAGGCTCGGCGCCCTGGCTCGAGAGCTTCTGCGCGATGTCGGCTTGGCGCAGCGCGCCGACCACCGACGCGTTCACCTTCTTCACGATCGTCGCGGGAGTCTTCGCCGGCGCGAAGAGCGCGTTCCAGTTCGAGTAGTCGAAGCCGGGATAACCGGATTCGGCGACGGTCGGAACGTCGGGCGCGGAGGCCGAGCGCTTCGAGGTGCTCACCGCGAGCGCGCGCAGGCGCCCGCTTTTGACGTGCGGCAGCACCGACGGGATGCTCACCCACAGCAGCTGCACCTGGCCGGCGATGAGGTCGGTCGTCGCGGGCGCGCCGCCTTTGTACGGCACGTGCGTCACGTCGATGCCGGTCGTGAGCTTGAAGAGCTCGAGGCCGAGGTGCGTCGCGGTGCCGGTTCCCGCCGATGCGAAGTTGAGCTTGCCGGGATTCGCCCTGGCATACGCGACGAGCTCTTTCACGTTCTTCGCCGCGAGCGACGGATGCGCGACCAGGATCTGCGGGTTCTGCACCAGCATGCCCACGGGCACAAAGTCGCGGAAAGGATCGTACGGAAGGTGGGCGCGCAGCGCGGGATTGATCGTCATGCCGCCCGCGGTGCCGACGAGAAAGGTGTAACCGTCGGGCGCGGCGTGCGCGACGATCTCGGTGCCGACGATGCCGCCCGCGCCGCCGCGGTTGTCGATGATCATCGGCTGTCCCCAGTCCTGGGTGAGGCGCTCGCCGACGAGGCGCACGACGGTGTCGGTGGGGCCGCCGGCGGGGAAAGTGATGACGAAGCGCACCGGCTTCGTCGGATAGGCGTCGGCCGCGAAAGCCGACGAGACACAGAAACAAGAAACTGCGAGAACACGGAGGATCGACTTCATGGGATTTCCTGACGCGAAACGAGATGTGCCGAGGGGCGCGGTGATTTTAATGTAGCGCAGGCGCCTCGCCTGCTGCCGTTAACGGCTTTGCATGCAGGCGAGGGCGCCTGCGCGACGTACGGCACGGCTTTGGCTGCATCAGGGCCTATCTACCGGCAAAGTGAGGCACTTATGCGGTTCACGGCTATGGCGGCTGGGCTCGCGCTGCTCGCGGGGTGCGCGTCGAACCCGTCCGGCGACACCACTACGGCGCGCGACTCGTGGCAGGGCGCGAGCTACGACGACGTCGTGCGCAGCTGGGGGGCGCCTGCGCGCAGCACCAGGATGACCGACGGCCGCGACGTCTATACGTGGGTGTCCGAGACGGTCCAGCCGCGCGCGGCGTTCTTCCCGTCGCTGGGGATCTTCGGCGGCAGCGGCGGCGGCGTGGGCTTCGGCACCGGCGTGACGATGGGCTCGGGCGGCGGCGGCGAGCTCGTGCGATGCGAGCGCACGCTGATCTTCTCGGGCGGGCGCGTGGCGGAGCAGACCTGGAACGGACCGTCGGACTTCTGCGGCAACTTCCGCCGCGGATAGGCGACGGGACTCGTTAGAGTGCCGTCGTCCTGGACGTGTGCGCGCAGCGCGCACGATCCAGGCGCCATTGATATAATGCGCCGCTTTCGCGGCGTGCCTCGTTGTGTGCACTCGCGGCATAACGAGGAGATTTCGATGTTCAAGACCCGCGCGCTGCTGTGCGCGAGCGTCGCGCTCGCGCTTCAGGCATTCGCCGCAACTGCCCCGGCGCAAACCTATCCCGCCAAACCCGTCCGGCTGATCGTCCCGTTCCCGCCCGGCGGCAGCAACGACATCGTCGGCCGCCTGATGGCGGCGGAGCTGACCGAGAAGCTCGGCAAGCAGGTCGTGGTCGACAACCGCGGCGGCGCGGGCGGCGTGCTCGGCACCGAGCTCGCGGCGAGCGCCGATCCCGACGGCCACACGCTGCTCATCATCTCGGTGGCGTACGCGTTCAACCCCGCGATGTACAAGCTGCGCTTCAATCCCGAGACCGCGTTCGTGCCGATCTCGATCCTCGGCAGCGGACCCAACGCGCTCACCGTGAATCCGAAGCTGCCGGTCAGCACCGCGAAAGACCTGATCGCGCTGGCGAAAGCGCAGCCGGGCAAGCTCAACTACGCCTCGTCGGGCGTGGGCAGCTTCCAGCACCTGGGCAGCGAGCTCTTCCGCATCATGGCGGGCATCAACGTCGTGCACGTGCCGTTCAAGGGCGGCGGCCCCGCGATGGCGGACGTGATCGCGGGCAACACCGAGATCTGCCTGGGCTCGCTGATCCAGATGATCCCGCACGTGGACAACAAGCGTCTCAAGCTTCTCGGCATCGGCGGCAAGAACCGCGCGAAGGTGTACCCGAACGTGCCGACGATCGCGGAGAGCGGCCTGCCCGGTTACGACGCGAGCAACTGGTGGGGACTGCTCGCGCCGGCGAAGACGCCCAAGCCGGTCGTCGACCGCCTGCGCGCCGAGACCGCGAAGATCCTCGCGCAGCCCGAGCTCCAGAAAAAGTTCGAAGGCCAGGGCGCCGAGACGGTGAAGATGAGCCCCGACGAGTTCGGGCGCTTCATCAAGACCGAGATGGTCAAGTGGGGTAAGGTGGTTAAGGAAGCCGGCATTAAGGCTGAGTAAAAAGCGTTATTGACCGCAAAGGACGCAAAGGACGCAAAGGAAAACCAAAATAAATGTGGCGGGAGCGATGCCGCAAAGCATCGTGCTCGAGTGCGTATCGACCGCTGCAAACCTTTGCGTCCTTTGCGTCCTTGGCGGTTCAAATTGTTTTTTATTGCCAGTTTCCGCGCAGGTCGCTGACGACCTCGCGTAATCCAAGCGGCGTCACGACCTCCGGCTGAAGCGCGCCGCCGACCACCAGCCGCACGCGCGGGAAGAGCCGTGTGTGCGCCCGCTTGATCGCTTCCCTGTTGCGCGCGAAGAGGCTCTGCCACAGCCCTGACAGCGCCATCGGGATCACCGGCACCGGTGTGCGGTCGAGGATGCGCGACACCCCGCCGCGGAACTCGCCGATCTCGCCGTCCCTGGTCAGCCTCCCTTCCGGAAAGATCCCCACCAACTCCCCGTTTTCCAGCGCGCGCGCGATCTCTTCGTAGGCGCGCCTCAGCGTCTCCTCGTTCTCGCGCGCCGGCGCGATCGGTATCGCGCGCGCGGTCCTGAAGAAGAACGACAGCAGCGGCACGCGGAAGATGTTGTGGTCCATCACCCAGCGGATCGGCCGCCGGCACGCCGCCGAGATCACCAGCGCGTCGACGTACGACACGTGGTTGCACACCACCAGCGCCGCGCCTTCGTCGGGGATGTGGTCGAGCCCGCGCTTCTCGAGGCGATAGACCGAATGGATCAGCATCCACGCCATGAAGCGCATGAGGAACTCGGGGACCAGCGTGTAGATGTAGACCGCGACCGCGGCGTTGACCAGCGCGGTCGCGAGGAACACCTGCGGAATGGTGAAGCCGAGCTGGAAGAGGCCGATCGCCAGCGCGGAGGCGGCGACGATGAAGAGCGCATTGAGGATGTTGTTGCCGGCGATGACGCGCGAGCGCGTCGCGGCGTCGCTGCGCGTCTGGATGAGCGCATACAGCGGCACGATGTAGAAGCCGCTGAAGATCCCGATCAACGCGATGTCGGCGAGCAGGCGCCAATGCGCGTGCTCGCCCAGGAAACCCAGCGCGGTCCAGGTCTGACCGGTGTCGGCGACATGCGAGAGCGCCCACCACAGATCGATGCCGAAGAGCGTCAGGCCGATGGAGCCGAACGGCACGAGGCCGAGCTCGACCTTGTGTCCGGAGAGGCGCTCGCAGAGCAGCGAGCCGCCCGCGACCCCGAGCGAGAACACCACCAGCAGCAACGTGACGACGTACTCGTCGCCGTGCAGCACGTTGCGCGCGAGGTTGGGGAACTGCGTGACGACGATCGCGCCGTAGAACCAGAACCACGATACGCCGAGGATCGACAGAAAGACGACGCGGCGCTCGGTGAGGTGCGCGAGGTTGCGCCAGGTCTCGGTGATCGGGTTCCAGTTGATGCGCAAGGCCGGATCGGCGGCCGGCGCGCGCGGGATGAAGCGCGAGACGACGAGCGCCGTCGCCGACACCGCGCAGGTGCTCGCCGCGACCGCGACCAGGCCCCATGCGCCGAACGCGATCAGCGAGCCGCCGTAGATCATGCCGAGCAGGACCGCGATCGAAGTGCCGCCCTCGACGAGCGCGTTGCCGCCGATGAGCTCGGTCTCTTTCAGGTGCTGCGGCAGGATCGCGTATTTGACCGGACCGAACAGCGTCGACTGCACGCCTCCGAGGAACAGCGCGACGAGCAGGATCGTCAGGTTCTTCAGCATCAGCCCCGCCGCGCCGAGCGCCATGATGCCGAGCTCGAGCGCGATGGTGATCGAGATCAGCGTGGACTTCTCGTATTTGTCGGCGATCTGGCCGGCTGTGGCCGAGAACAGCAGGAACGGCAGGATGAACAGCGCCTGCGCCAAATTCTGCAGGGCGTCGGACGACATCGCGGTGAAGCTCGCGGTCTGGTACGCGAGCATGATGACGAGCGCCTGCTTGAATACGTTGTCGTTGAACGCGCCGAGGAACTGCACGCAGAAGAAAGGTCCGAAGCGGCGTTCCCCGAGCAGCGAGAATTGACTGCGCTCGTTCATGATTGTCCTTATTCGAGGCCGACGCAGTATAGTTCAGCGCGTCGACCATCGAGAAAAACACCATGGCATACGCGCTCTTCCTTCATATCCTCTCCGCCGTCGTCTGGGTCGGCGGCATGTTCGTCGCCTACATGGCGGTGCGTCCCGCGGCGGGCGAAGTGCTGACCGAGCCGCCGCTGCGCCTCAAGCTGTGGACCGCGATCTTCACGCGCTTCTTCAAATGGGTGTGGGTCGCGGTGGCGCTCATCCTCGGCAGCGGCTTCTACATGATGGGCCAGATGGGCGCGATGCCCGGCCACATCATGGTGATGGCGACCATCGGAGTCGCCATGAGCGCGATCTTCATGCACGTCTACTTCGCGCCGTTCGGCCGGCTCAAGCGCGCGGTCGCGGCGGAGGACTGGAAGACCGGCGGCGCCGCGCTCAACCAGATCCGCATGCTCATCGCGGTCAACCTCATCCTGGGTCTGGTGAACGTGGCGGTGGCCGTCCTCGGCGCCGGCGGGGTCTTTTAAAGGCGTTTTTATCCGCAGAGGACACAGAGGACGCAGAGAAACCTTCGGCCGCTAGCCCCGCCTTCTCTGAATCCTTAATTGAATCCAATTTGGGATTCGGGTTAGGATGCGGCGGATGCAGACCAAATCGAATCTCGTCCAGACCGTCTACGAGCGGCTGAAGGACGATCTGACCCAGTTCCGTATGCGGCCGGGTGAGCGTTACGCAGAGAGCGAGCTGGTGAACCGCCTCGGCGTCTCGCGCACGCCGCTGCGGGTCGCGCTCTACATGCTGGTGCGCGAAGGCTATGTCGTGAAGCTCGAAGGCCACGGCGGCTGGATGGTGCGGCCGCTCGACTTCAAGCACTTCGAGGATCTCTACGACGTGCGCGTCGGGCTGGAAGCGATGGCGATCCAGAAGATCTGCCGCGCCGATCCGTTTCCCGACCTGGAACACCTGCGCCGCGCCTGGCTCGTGCCGCCCGTCGAGCGCCTCACCGACGGCGACAGGATCGCGAAGCTCGACGAGGACTTCCACGCGGCGATCGTCGCCGCCTCGGGCAACGCCGAGATGGCGCGCATCCACGGCGACATCACCGAGCGCATCCGCATCATCCGCCGCCTCGACTTCCTGACGCCGCCGCGGCTTGCGACGACGTACGAAGAGCACGCCAAGCTGCTGCGCGCCATACTCGCGCGCAAGGAGAGCGACGCGATCGCGCTCCTGCACGCCCACATCGATTCGAGCAAGGCCGAGATCCGCCACATCACCCTGCACAAACTAGCGCTCGCGGCGGAGCCGGCCGAGACCGAGGAGGCACAGCGCCATGTCGTATGACATCCTGATCCGCGGCGGGACGGTGATCGATCCCGCCCGGAACATCAACGGCCGCCGTGACGTGGCGGTGCAGGACGGACGCATCGCCGCGATCGAGCAGACCATCGCGCCGTCCGCGGCCAAAGAAACGCTCGACGCCACCGGCAAGCTCGTCCTCCCCGGTCTCATCGACACTCACGCCCACGTCTTCCAGTACGTCACCGGACGCTTCGGTCTCGAAGCCGACATGTGCGGCGTCCATTCGGGCGTGACCACGCTGATCGACCAGGGCGGCCCTTCGTGCATGACGCTGCCCGCGTTTCGCGAGTTCGTGGTGAACGCGAAGAAGAGCCGCGTCGTCACCTTCCTCTCCGCCTATCTCGTCGGCGGCATGGAAGGCCATTACTACCCCGAGCTCTACAAGCCCGATTGCGTGAACGTCGAGGCGACGGTCAAAGCGGCTTCGGTGAACCGCGACATCGTCAAAGGCTTCAAGTGCCATGCCGAGATCGGCGGCTTCGAGCGCTGGGGCGTGGAGGTGATGAAGCTCTCGGCCGAGATCGGCCGCAAGGCGAACCTGCCGCTCTACATCCATTTCGGCCAGCTCTGGCCGCTGCCCGAAGGCTCGCCGCGCCTCGATCCCGACAGCGTTTTCGGCGAAGTGGCCAAGCTGCTCAAGCCCGGCGACGTCCTCGCGCATCCGTTCTCGCGACATCCCGGCAGCTTCGTCGACCGAAACGGCAAGGTGAACGCGCTCGCCCGCGCCGCGATCGACAACGGCGCGAAAGTCGACGTCGGCTACGGCTCGCACTTCAGCTTCAGGATGGCGCGTATCGCGCTCGACGCCGGCATCGTGCCCGACACGCTGGGCGCGGACATGCACGGCTACAACACCACGGTGCCGAAACCCGCCGGCACGCCCGACGAGCACCCCGACAAGGACCACATGTTCGCCGGCACCACGCGCTTCTCGCTCGTCTCCGGCATGACCGCGATGCTGGCGCTGGGCCTTCCGCTCGAGCACGTCGTCGCGATGGCGACGATCAACAGCGCGAAGATGGCGGGGATGGACGACACGATCGGCACCCTGCAAGTCGGACGCGAGGCGGACATCTCGGTGCTGAACGACGATCGCGGCCGCTATGTGCTGACGGACAACGAAGGCACGCAGCTCGTCGGCGATCGCATGCTGACGCCCGCGTACTGCCTCTCGCGCGGCGAGCGGCACATAGCCGACGCCTCGATCCTGCCGAAAGTGCTCGCCGCGTGACCGTCGCCCGCTCCGAGCGCGGCGTCGGCGCGCCGCTGCGGCGCAAGGAGGACGCGCGCTTCCTGAACGGCCGCGGGCAGTTCGTGGGCGACATCCATCGCGCCGGCATGCTCGATGTCGCTTTCGTGCGCTCGCCGGTCGCGCATGCGCGCATCCGGAGCATCGAGAAACCCGCCGGCCTCGAAGACCGCGTCTTCACGATGGCCGATCTCACGGATGTCAAACCGATCCGCGCGGTGTCGGCGCTGCAAGGCTTCAAGCCTTCGGACCTCTGGCCGCTCGCCAAAGACAAGGTGCGCCACGTCGGCGAGGCGGTGGCGATGTGCGTCGGCGCGACGCGCGCCGAAGCCGAAGACGTCGCCGCTCAGGTGTTCGTCGACTACGAAGACCTGCCCGCGGTCGTCGACATGGTGAAAGCGCGCACCGCGCCGCCGGCGCTGGTGCACGACGAATGGGGCGACAACGTCTTCCTCGAGACGCTGGTCGACGACGATCTCGAAGACGTCCGTCGCAGCGCGCCGATCAAGATCACGCGCCACTTGCGCACCGCGCGCCAGTCGATGGCGCCGCTCGAAGGCCGCGGCGTGGTGTGCGAATGGAACGACCGCCTCGGCCAGCTCGAAGTGCACACCGCCGCGCAGATGCCGCACGTCAATCGGGCGGGCCTTTCGGAGACGCTGGGGCTCGACCAGAACGCGATCCGCATCATCGCGCCCGACGTCGGCGGCGGCTTCGGCTACAAAGGCATCCTGCTTCCTGAGGAAGTGTGTCTGGGCTGGCTCGCGCGCAGGCTCATGCGGCCCGTGCGCTGGCTCGAAGACCGCCGCGAGCAGCTCACCGCCAACGCCAACTGCCGCGAGCACGATTACGACCTCACGCTGTATGCCGACCGCGAAGGCACGCTCCTCGCGATCGACTGCGCAGCGACCGTCGATTCGGGCGCGTACTCGCTCTATCCGTTCTCGGCGTGCCTCGAAGCCGCGCAGGTCGGCTCGATCCTGCCGGGGCCTTACAAGATGGAGCGTTATCGCTGCCGCACGTGGTCGGCGGCGACCAACAAGCCCGGCATCCTGCCGTATCGCGGCGTCGCGCGCACCGGCGTGTGCTTCGCGCTCGAAGTCGCGCTCGACGCGGTCGCGCGCGCCGCGGGCAAGGAGCCTTACGAAGTGCGCCTGAAGAACCTCGTTCAGCCGCACGAGATGCCGTACGACAACATCACCAAGAAACATTTCGACTCCGGCGATTACCCGGAGGCGGTGCGGCGCGCGGTGGAGGCGCTGGACATCGGGAAATGGCGCGAGCGCCAGAAGAACCTCGCCACGGACGGACGCCGCATCGGCGTAGGCGTCTCGATCTATTGCGAGCAAGCCGCGCACGGCACCAGCGTGTATCACGGCTGGGGCATCCCGATGGTGCCGGGACACGAGCAGTGCCATGCGCGGCTCACACCCGACGGCAGCCTCGAGATCCGCATCGGCGCGCACTCGCACGGCCAGGGCCTGGAAACGACGCTGGCGCAGGTCGCGAACGAGATCCTCGGTGTCGATCCCGAGCGCGTGCGCGTCGTGCACGGCGATACGGGCGTCACGCCGTACTCGACGGGCACGTGGGGCTCGCGCTGCATGGTGATGTCGGGCGGCGCGGTGGCGAGCGCGTGCAAACAGCTCGCGGCGCGCGTGAAGAACATCGCCGCTCACCTCATGCAGGCGCCGCCGGACGAGCTCAGCCTGCGCGACGGTGAGGTGCGCGCGGGCGGCAGGACGATGGCGCTCGGCGAGGTCGCTTTCACCTGGTATCGCCTGCCGCATCGCCTCCCCGCCGACGTCGACCCCGGCGGCCTCGAAGTGGTCGCCGGCTACAAGCCGAAAGTCGACACCGGCACCTTCAGCTATGCCTGTCACGCGGTCGCGGTCGCGGTCGACACCGAGCTCGGTCAGGTCGAGCTGCTCGATTACGTCGTCGTCGAAGACGGCGGCACGCTGGTGAACCCGATGGTGGTCGACGGCCAGATCTACGGCGGCACCGCGCAGGGCATCGGCACCGCGCTCTACGAAGAGATGCCGTACGACAGCGAAGGCCAGCCGCTCGCGTCCACCCTCGCCGATTACCTGCTGCCGGGCGCGACCGAGGTGCCGAACGTTCGCATCGTGCACATGGAGACGCCTTCGCCGTACACCGAGTTCGGGCAGAAAGGCATCGGCGAGGGCGGCGCGATCGCGCCGCCGGCGGCGATCGTCAACGCGATCAACGATGCGTTGAAGGATCTCGGCGTCGAGATCACCGAGACGCCGGTGAGCCCGCGAAGGTTGCTGGCGGCCATCGAGAGCGCTCGTCATTCCCGACCCGCGGCAGCGGAAACGATCGGGAATCCATCTTTGCACCAAATCAAGATGGGTCCCCGCCTTCGCGGGGACGACGCTTCGCGTCGCCTTCGCGGGAATGACGGACGCGCATGAAACCCGCCGCGTTCGATTACGAGAGGCCCACCGACATCGCGCTGGCGGTGCACCTTCTTGCCGCGAGCGAAGGCACGGGCAAGGTGATCGCCGGCGGTCAGTCGCTCGGGCCGATGCTCAACCTGCGTCTCGCGCAGCCGGCGCTGCTCGTCGACGTGCGCGCGCTCGAGCGCCTGCGCGACATCAAGCTCACCGACGACGCGCTGCTCCTCGGCGCATGCACCACGCACGCGGCCATCGAGGACGGTCTCGTGCCCGACGTGACCCGCGGTTTGATGCGGAGAGTCGCATCCGACATCGCGTATCGCGCGGTGAGGAATCGCGGAACGATCGGCGGCAGCCTGTGTCACGCCGATCCGGCGGCCGACTGGGTGTCGGCGATGATGCTGCTCTCGGCGACGGTCATCGTCGATGGCGCACACGGCGCCCGCGAGATCGAAGCCGCGGATTTCATCGTCAGCGCTTTCACCACCGCGCTCGCCGACGACGAGGTCCTGACCGCGATACGCATACCCCGGCTTTCGGACGGCGCGCGCTGGGGTTACTACAAGTTCTGCCGCAAGCCCGGCGAATTCGCCGAGGCGCTCGCCGCGATCCTCGTCGATCCCGGCCGCGACCTGTGCCGCGCGGTGATCGGCGCGACCCACGGCAAGCCGCACGTCATCGCCGATGCGCGCGCGATCGCGGACGATCGTTCGGTGAACGAGGCTGTCGAAGCCGCCGGCGTCGGCGACGATCCGTACGAACGGCAGCTCCACTGCGCCGCGCTGAAGCGCGCGATTGCACAGCTCTCGGCATGAAGAAGACCATCTCGCTCACCGTCAACGGCCGCGCGGTCGTCGCGCATGTGGAGCCGCGAACGCAGCTCGCCGATTTCGTGCGTGAAGAGCTGCGGCTCACCGGCACGCACTTCGGCTGCGAGCACGGCGTGTGCGGCGCGTGCACCCTCGAGGTCGACGGCGCGCCCGCGCGCTCGTGCATCGCCTACGCCGCCGCGTGCGACGGCGCGCGCGTGCGCACGATCGAAGGCTTCGACGACGATGCGGTGATGGCCGATCTCAAGGAAGCGTTCAGCGCCGAGCACGCGCTCCAGTGCGGTTACTGCACGCCGGGGATGCTCGTCACCGCGCGCGACATCGTGCTGCGCCTGCCCGACGCCGACGAGGCGCGCATCCGCAAGGAGCTTGCGGGCAACCTGTGCCGCTGCACGGGTTACGTCGGCATCGTGCGCGCCATCGCGCGCGTGCTCGAATCGAGAAGGGGGGCCTCGCATGGATCTTGAAGAGTCCTTCGACCTGCCGGTCGCGCGCGAGCGCGCGTGGGCGGCGTTCCGCGACCTGTCGGTCCTCGTGTCCTGCCTTCCGGGCGCGCGGCTCACGAGCGACCCGCAGGCCGATCCGGTGCAGATCGTCTTCGCGGTGAAGCTCGGCCCGATCAGCGTCAACTTCACCGGCATCGGGGGCGTGGAATACGGTGAAGAGTACGGCTGCTGCTTCTCGGGCGGCGGCGCCGATCGCAACACCAACTCGCGCGTCAAAGGCGCGGCGAAGTTCTCGCTGCACGAAACGGTGAACGGCACGCACGTGCGTCTCGCGGTCGATTACGCGCTGACCGGCGCGCTCGCGCAGTTCGGGCGGCCGGGCATCGTCAAGGAGATCGCCGCGAATCTCACCCGGCAGTTCGCCGACAACCTGCGCACGACGCTCTCGCAAACCGCGGACGGCGCAACGCGGACCGCGCCGGCTCAGCTCGACGCGGCCGACCTCATGATGCAGGTCGCGCGCGGCCGCATCCAGCGCATGTTCGGCGGCAAGAATGAGTGACGGCCTTCAGGCCCTGGTTGCGGCGCGGCCGGTGTGGACGCGCGTTGCGCGCGCCGGTGAAGTGCTCGCGTTGCAGGGGCGCACGCTGCTGCACGCCGGACCGCCGTTCGTCGATCCGCGCAAGCCGTGCGCGCCGGTGCTCTCGTCGGCGGTGCTGGCGTGCATCTACGAAGGCTGGGCGAAGAGCGAAGACGAAGCGGAGCGCCTGATCGCAAGCGGCGACGTGCGACTCGAGCCCGCGCAATCGCGGCGCTGCGTCACCCCCCTCGCGGCGATCGTGTCGCCTTCGACGACGATGATCGTGGTCGAAGACGCGGCCGGGCAGGCACCGCCGGCGTATGCGCCGCTGGGAACGACCGGAGGACCCGACCTGCGCTTCGGTACTCGAGAGCGCGGCATCCTCGATCGCCTCGCGCTGCGCGACAGCGCGCAAGCCGCCACGCTCGGCCGCGCGCTCGCCGAGCCGATCGAGCTCCTGCCGATCGCGCGCGCAGCGCTCGAACAGGGCGACGATCTGCACAACCGCACCACCGCAGCCACCGCGGCGTTGGTCGCGCGCATCGAGGCGCGCCTGCCGCGCTCCGATTCGCTGATCGAAGCGGTCAAGGCGACGCCGCTGTGGTTCCTCACTTTCTGGATGGCCGCGGCGAAGCTGATGCTATCCGCCGCCGAAGGTAAAGCGCCGGGGACGCTGATCACGCGCATGGGCGGCAACGGCGTAGCCTTCGGCGTCGCACTCGCCGGTGCGCCCGACCGATGGATTACGGTCAGCGCCGAAGCGCCGCGCGGCCCCTGTCTGCCGAATGCAGACAAGAATGCGAAAGCCGTCGGCGCGATCGGCGACAGCGCCGTTATCGATGCGCTGGGATTCGGCGGCCAGGCGCTGGAATACGCGCCCGAGCCCCGCGACGCGCTGCGGCCTTACCTGACCGGCGATCCGGCCGAGGTGGCGCGCACGCTCCTGCAAGCGCCGCATCCGGCGTTCGCATCGAAAAGCGTCGGCGTCGATGTGGAGACGATACGCCGCATGAAGACCGTGCCGATCGTCACGCTCGGCATGGTCGAAGCGAGCGGCACGCGAGGGTTGCTCGGACGCGGCGTGTTCCGACCGCCGCTCCCGCTGTTCGAATAAGGAGGAGGAACGCGTGTATCTCACCGAGAAATTCGCGAAGCTCGTCACCGAAACGAGCTACGGCGACATCCCGGAACCCGGTATCGCCAAGGCGAAGGAGTGCATCCTCGACTGTATCGGTGTCACGATCGCGGGCTCGGCCGAGCCGATCCGCGAGCCGGTGATGCAGTACGTGCAGGCGGTGGGCGGCGCGAGCGACGCGACGCTGATGGGCATCGGCGGCAGGACCTCGGTGACCAACGCCGCGCTCGCCAACGGCGTGTTCGGGCACGTGCTCGATTACGACGACACCAACCAGATCTTCATCGGCCACGGCTCGGTGGTGATCGTGCCGGCGATCCTCGCGCTCGCCGAGAAGCTGGGATCGAGCGGCAAGGACGTGCTCACTGCGTACCTGCTTGGCACCGAAGTGCAGTGGAAGCTCGGCGAGGCGCTGGTCGACTGCGGCGATCACTACGCGAAAGGCTGGCATTCGACCGGCAGCATCGGCGCCTTCGGCGCGACCGCCTCCGCCGCGAAGCTGCTCGGCTTGAGCGCAAGCCAAGCGGCCCATGCGTTCGGCATCGCAGCCTCGGAAACCGGCGGCTTCCAGGAACAGTTCGGCACGCATTGCAAGCCGTTTCACGCCGGGCGTGCCAACGAAGTCGGCGTGCGTGTCGCGCTGCTCGCGAAAGGCGGCTTCACCAGCGCGCGCAGCGCGTTCGAAGGCAAGGTGGGATGGCTCAAGCTCGTCGCGGACAAGTACGACCTCTCCAAGGTCGACCGCTTCGGCGAACCGTGGGGCATCCTCGAAGAGACCTTCGGCCGCGGCATGAATCTCAAGGCGCACCCGGTGTGCGCGTCCGCGCTCGGCGCGGTCGAGGGCATGCAGTCGCTCGCGGCTCAGCACGGCTTCACCGCCGGGGACGTCGAGACGATCGAATGCGGCGTACGCCCGCACTCGCTCAACATCCTCATGTATCACGAGCCGAAAACGGGCTTGCAGGCCAAGTTCAGCGCCGAATACTGGCCGGCGATCACGCTGCTGCGCGGGCGCCTGGGCTTGCGCGAGATCACCGACGAAGTGGTGTCGCGGCCCGACGTGCAGGCGCTGATCGGAAAGGTGAAGGTCTATCCCGATCCGTCGATCACGGTGTCGCACGCGCGCGTGAACATCAAGGTCGTTCTTAAGAACGGCCGCACGTTGTCGGAAGCGTATTACCCGGCGAAAGGCGCGACCGACAACCCGTTGACTCGCGACGAGCTCGTCGACAAGTTCAACGAGTGCGCGGAATGGGGCGGGGTGCCCGCATCGAAAGCGGCACGGACGGTGGAGATCGTCTCGGGGCTCGAGCGCGCCGAGAGCGTCGCGGCGCTGATGGATTCGGTAGTTCGATAAGAGGAGGAGCTGGAATGAAGGTCAAGGACGTCATCTGTGCGGCGGGTCGCTCCGGCTACATGCACCGCGACCTGCTCGCGATCAAGGCGGGCAAGGCGAAGCCCAACGGCAGTCTCTACGAAGGCGAGCCGATGTCGCCGGGCTTCACGCGCATCATCGAGCCCGCGACGATCATCTCGATCATGCTGGTGCTCGAAGACGGGCAGATCGCGTTCGGCGATTGCGCCGACGTGATCCTCGCCGGCGTCGCGGGGCGCGATCCCGCGTTCAATGCCAAAGGCCACATCGACTACGTGAAGACCGGGGTCGCCGCCGCGCTGCGCGGGCGCGACATCTCGAGCTTCAGGCGCAATGCCGAAGAGATGGACAAGTTCGAGCACGCCGGCAAGCGCCTGCACACCGCGATTCGCTACGGCGTGTCGCAGGCGCTGCTGCACGCGGCGGCGCTGTCGAACAAAGTCACGATGGCGGAAGTGATCGCCCGGGAATACGGTAGCACGATCTCGAAGGAGCGGATTCCGATCCTCGCGTCGTGCCACAAGGACGATCCGGGCCAGCTCGACCGCGTGATCCTCAAGCGCGTTGAATTGCTGCCGCACGCCTCTTTCCAGATCGTCTCCGAGCACGTCGGCTTGCAGGGCGAGAAGCTCGCGGCGTTCGTGAAGCGCGTCGCATCGCGCTGCAAGGAGATCGGCGACCCCGATTACAACCCGCGCATCCACGTCGACCTCTACGGCACGCTCGGCGAGCTGTTCGAGATGAACGTCGAGCGCATCGCCGAATACATCGGACGTCTCAGAAAAGAGTCGGGCTCGTACAAGCTCCTCGTCGAGTCGCCGATGATCGCCAGCACGCAGGACGAGCAGATCGAGAAGTTCGCGGCCTTGCGCAAGCTGCTCGCGCAGCAGGGCACCGACGTCGGCATCATCGCCGACGAATGGTGCAATACCCTGCCCGACATCCGGCTGTTCGCGAAGGCCGCGGCTTCGGACTTCGTGCAGATCAAGACGCCCGACCTCGGCAGCATCCACAACACGATCGAGGCGGTGCTCTACTGCAAGGAGAACGGCATGGGCGCGTGCCTCGGCGGCACCGCGAACGAGACCGACCATTCGACGCGCATCTCGTGCCACATGGGCCTCGCGTGCCGCCCGAATTTCATGCTGTCCAAGCCGGGCCTCGGCGCGGACGAGGCGCTGATGATCCAGACCAACGAGATGGCGCGGACGCTCGCGATACTCGAGACGCGGACCTAGATCGTGCGCCACGGGATCGCCACGTCGCGCTTCGCGCTCCTCGCGATGACGTCATTGCGAGGAGCGGCAGCGACGAAGCAATCCCGTGACGCACGGCGCGCAGCGCGCGCAATGCAACGCAAACGGTCTTCACAATAAAGAGAGCTCAGCATGAAAACATTCGATGTGTTGTGTGTGGGACTGCTTCTCGTTTCTTACGCCGCGCTCGCGCAGGACTATCCGGCGCGGCCCGTCCGGCTCATCGTGCCCTATCCGCCGGGCGGCCCGACCGACATCATGGGCAGGCTCACCGCCGAAGTGCTGACCAAGCGCCTCGGACAGAACGTCGTGGTCGACAACCGGGGCGGCGCCGCGACCGCGATCGGCGCGGAGATGGCGGCGCACTCGCCGGCGGACGGTTACACGCTGCTCGTCTCGTCGGAGACGACGTTCGCGGTCACGCCCGCGCTCAAGAGCAAGCTGCCGTACCACCCCGAGCGCGATTTCGCGCCGATCTCGCTGCTCACCACGCAGCCGTACGTGCTCGCGGTCGGGCCGGCGAGCACCGCGCAATCGGTGTCGCAGCTCGTCGCCTACGCCAAGCAGAATCCCGGCAAGCTCTCGTACGGCTCCGCGGGTACCGGCAGCGCGAACCACCTCGCGGGCGAGATGTTCAGGAACGCGGCCGGCATCGACATCATCCACGTGCCGTACAAAGGCAACGGTCCGGCCATCACCGACCTCGCGGGCGGACAGATCGCGCTGATGCTCGGCAGCATCTCGTCGCTGCTGCCGCACGCGACGACCAAGAGGGTCAGGCTGCTCGCGGTCGCGGCCGGCAAACGCTCGGCCAATGCGCCCGACGTGCCGACGTTCGCCGAAAGCGGCATGCCGGGATATCAGGTCAGCGGATGGAACTGCATCGTCGCGCCCAAAGGGACGCCGGCGGCGACCGTCAAGCGGCTCAACGCCGACATCGTCGCGGGCTTCGCGCAGCCGGACGTCATCGAGCGGTTGAGGAAACAGAGCATCGACGCCGCGACCGGGACGCCGCAGCAGCTTGCGGCGCATATCAAGTCGGAGTTCGCGCGCTATTCCAAGCTCATCAAAACCGTCGGCCTCACCGTGGAATAGGGTCTGACCCCGGCTTCATCGGGGTCTGACCCTGGCTTTTCTTGAAAGCAGGTAAGAAAAAGGACGCAAAGGAAAGAACCAAGGGCGCAAAGTAAAAACGCTTTATTCAAAAAAGCAAAAGCAGACCAAGGTGAAAGGCAAGGGCGTAAAGGGGGCCGGATCATGCGGACGTGCGTATATGAAAACACTGGTTGAACAGCTTGCTGCGTATTGGTCTGACGCGCGCTATGAGGCGCTGCCGGCCGAGACCATTCGGCTCGCGAAGCGCTTTCTCATCGACACGCTCGCGGCGGGGATCGCCGGCGCGCAGACCGATGTGGCGCAGATCGTCGATCGTACGGTGCGCGGGACTCTGGAGAATGCGTCCGGGTCGGGCGTGCTGTGGGGACGCCGTGACACGCTGCCGGCGCGCGAGGCCGCGCTCGTCAACGGCACCGCGTCGCACGCGCTGGAGCTCGACGATTTCGGCGGTTGCGGGCATTCGGGCGCGGTCGTGATTCCCGCGGTGCTCGCGATCGCCGGGCGCGTAGGCGTCAGCGGCAAGGACGTGCTGACCGCGATCGTCGCGGGGTACGACGTCGCGGCGCGCGTGACCGAAGGCGCGGGCGGCTATCGCTATCACAACGACCTGGGCTGGCATTCGAGCGGCACGTGCGGCACCTTCGGCGCCGCGGCGGGCGCGGCGAAGCTATTGAAGCTCGACAGCGAGCGTTACGCCGACGCGCTCGGCGTCGCAGGCACGTACACCGGCGGCATCTGGGCGTTCCTCGCCGACGGCGCGATGACCAAGCGCTTCCATCCGGGCAAGGCCGCCGAGACCGGTTTGTCGGCGGCGCTGCTCGCGAGAGAAGGCATAACCGGCCCGCGGCAGGTGCTCGAAGCGAAGTGGGGCGGTTTCTACTCGACCTACGCGCGCGAGATCGCGACGCCGGAGGCGACGCTGAAAGGTCTGGGCGAAGAGTTCCGCATCGCGCGCTCGGGCATGAAGCCTTATTCGTGCTGCCGCGGCCTGCACGCGACGATCGACGCGCTGTTCGAGATCATGAACGAGACGGGGGCGCGCGCGGAGGACATCGAGCGCATGGTCGTGCACGGCAACGCGCAGAACAAGACCCAGTTCGACCGCCCCGAGATCGGAACCCTGCTCGATGCGCAGTTCAGCTTCCAGTACGTGCTCGCTGTCGGCGCGAACAGCGGGCGCGCGACGCTCGACCAGTTCGTGCCGCCGCGCAACGTCGAGCCGGAAGTACAGAAACTCATGCGCATCGTCGAAGTCGCCGCCGACCGCGAGCAGCCGCCGGCGACGTACCCGCCGCTCGAAGTGCGCCTGAAAGACGGGCGGACGATCGAGCGCCATGTGAAGTACGCCAAAGGCGCGCCGGAGAATCCGTTGAGCGACGACGAGCTCGCGCGGAAAGTGGTGTCGCAGGTGGAGCCGGTGCTGGGCGCCGCGCAGTGCAAGGCGCTCGTCGAGTGTGTCGCATCGCTAGAAGACGTGCGAAATGCGACAGAGTTGTTGAAACTCTTGTCAGCGCGGGGTTAAAACGGCGCGGTGCGCCTGCGCGCACCCTACGAAACGAGACGAATGCAACGTAGGGTGCGTGGTAACGCACCGCGCCGTTCAACGGAAGAACTCGACCCTCGCCTCGCGGAACCACAGGAAGTTCGCCGGCGCCGCCGAGATCGGCCCGTTGATCGCAAACACCGCGATCTCGAACGTGTCGCCGGGCGACACGACGCTGTCGCCGAGCACGATGCGATTGGGCATGTTGAAGCCCTGGATCGCGGCCGGGCTCGGCCGGCCCGAGGCGCGCGGCATCACGCCGTTCACCCAGATTTCGGCGTAGTCGTCGACGGTCACGTGCAGCACCGTCTTCGCACCGGCGGTGTCGAAGCCCGCGGCGTTCTGCGGGATCGTCAAGGTCGTGCGAAACCAGAAGAACGACACCATGCCGCCGCCGCGCTTGCCGCCGAGATCGGTCGGCGGCACGCGTTCCCAGTCCGAGTCGTCGAAGCCGACCAGCTCGGCATGGGGCTCGACGTCGTAAGTCGTCTTGAACTCGGGCCGCGAGTCGCTGAGCGCGGGACACTCGGCAAGCTTCGCTTCCTTCGCGCGCCACACCGCGCCGAATGCCGCCGACCCTGCGTCGGTCATCAGGTCGACGACGTGCACCGGCGGGATCAGCGGCGCGATGGGCGGCTGCGGCTGCAGCACCGGCGGGATCGCCGGCGGTATCGATTTCGTGGGCCGGACATACTTGCCTGGAGGCATCTGCGCGTCCTTTCACTTCGACGTTCAGGGATGGTCGGCGGGCGTGATCTCGGCGCCGACGCGCTCGACGATGAGCTGGTAATGCTCCGGCCGCCGGTGCGCGGCGAAGTCGAAGGTCGTGCGCTTCAGGTCCGCCGCGAGATCGAGGTCGGCGTTGACGCAGATCACTTCGTCCTCCTCGCTCGCGGTCTTCGCGACGATCTCACCGTGCGGCGACACGATCACCGAATGCCCGAACATGCGGTAACCGTCCTCTGCGCCGCACTTCGCGGTCTCGACCAGCCAGATCGCGTTCTGGTAAGCCATCGCCTGCGCGGTGATGAGGTGATGGTGCACGCGCAGGCTCGGCGGCTCGTCGTAGGCGAGGTTCTCGGTCGGAGTGTTGAACCCGAGCGCGACGATCTCCGCGCCCTGCAGCGCGAGCGTGCGGAACGCCTCGGGCCAGCGCCGGTCGTTGCAGATCAGCATGCCCGCGATCGTGTCCAGATAGCGCCACACGCGAAACCCGAGATCGCCGACCTCGAAGTACTTCTTCTCGAGGTGCTGGAAAGGCGCCTCACGCTTGTGGTCGGCGTGGCCGGGCAGGTGGATCTTGCGGTACTTGCCGATCAGCGTTCCGTCGGGAGCGACGAGGATCGCGGTGTTGAAGCGGTGGACGCGGCCTTCCTGCCCGGTGAGCTCCGCGTAGCCGATGTAGAAGCCGATGCCGAGCCGCTTCGCTTCGTCGAACAGCGGCTGCGTCTCGGCCGAAGGCATCCGCGACTCGAAGAAGCGCCGGTCGACCTCGGCCGGGTCGTCGTACCACCAGCGCGGGAAGAAGGTCGTGAACGCGAGCTCCGGGAAGACGACGAACCGCGCGCCCATCGCGTGCGCTTCGCGCAGCAGCGCGACGAGCCGCTTCGTCGCCGAAGCGCGGGTGTCGGACAGATGCAGCGGCCCGAGCTGCGCCGCGGCGATGCGGAGATGGCGTGCCATGTCAGCGCGGCCTGTCGAGGGTCGGCAGCTCGCGCCTGAAGAGCCGGCGCCCGCGCTTGAATGCTGTCAGAGGCAGCGCGCATTTCGCGATGACGTCGGACGCGCGCTCCTCGCCCCAGACGACGAGGTCCGCGGCGTTGCCGACCTCGATGCCGTAATCGGGAACGCGCATGAGCTTCGCCGCGCGGCCGGTGATCATCTCGAAGCACACCGCGAGGTCGCGGTCGCCGTAGCGCTGCACCACGTTGGCGTAGAGGTTGGCGATGCGGGTGAGGGAACAGTCGCCGTACGGCGTGAACGCGTTGAGCACGTTGTTGGTCGCGATCGTGCAGTTCGCGCCGCTCTCGATCAGGGTGTTGGCGTCGGTGACGCCTCGCATCACCGTGTGCTCCATGTGGCGTCCCGCGTTGAAGAGGTCGGTCGCCGGCAGTACCGCCAGCGACACGCCCGACTGCGCGAGGCGCTTGCCGACGGCTTTCTGCTGCGCGACCGGCAGGCACGAATACTTCGAGCCGTGCCCGAACGCGACGCGCCCCTGCCAGCCGATGCGGTCGGTGATCTCGCAGACCTGCGGATAATCCAGGTCCTCGATTTCGTACCCGCCGTCGAGGTGGAAGTCGACGTCGATATCGTACTGTCGCGCGAGCTCGAACACCCGCCGGATCTGGCCGGGGCCGTCCTTGTCGTAGCGGATGCCGCCGCCGATCACCGGCGCGCCGCGTTTGACGCACGACACCAGGTTGTCGTCCGCGCCCGCGACGCCGGTCCAGCCTTCCTGGAGGAACACGCACGGCTGGATGTCCATCCCCCACGCGTAGTCCTTGCGAAGCTGCTCGACCACCTCGTAGCCGATCAGCCCGACGTTCGGATCGACTTCGACCTGGGTGCGCATGTGGGTGACGCCGTGCAGCAGGCACTGCTCGATCGTCGCGGACGCGCGGGCATAGGTGTCCTCGACCGTGAAGGTGTGCTTGATCGAGGAGGTGCGCTCCATGTGGTTGCGCTTCATCCGGTCGCCTTCGTACGGGACGCGATCGACGCTCATCGCCTTGTCGAGATGGAAATGGCTTTCGACGAGACCCGGCGAGACGAGCTTGCCTGTCGCATCGTGCTCGGGACCTTCGGCTTTCAGCTTCGGCTCGAGCGCGGCGATGCGTCCGTCGCTGATGCCGATGTCGACCGTCGCGCCGCCCGCGAGCTTCGCGTTACGGATGATGAGATCGAGCGCCATGCGTGGTTGTCCTCCCCGGCGATCACGCGATGCTATCACCCGCCTGACATACCATCGGACGTCTCGTTGCGGTGAATCGCGTCAGGCCAAGCCTTGCCTGCTGCACCGCCGCAACGTTTGATGAGCTTTCGACGATAGGGACCGCGATGAACTTCAGCCGTCATTCCCGCGAAGGCGGGAATCCATTTTTGAGCCTTTGAAAGTCAAGATGGATCCCGGATCGCGTCGGTTCCGACGCGTCCGGGATGACGAGCTCGGTCAGCCCGCACGCGGCCTCGCTTGACGCTCCCGAGAAGGCTGCGCTTAACTGTGCACGCCAGGCATACACCACCGGGGAGTCACAAGATGCGGCCAGTCACCGCGCGCGTGCGTCTGTCAGCTCCGTTGTTGCTCGCCCTTTGCGCCTCGTCCGCGCTCGCGCAGACGGGCGCGTATCCCAGCAAACCCATCCGCATGGTCGTGCCGTTCCCGCCGGGCGGTGCGGTCGACGCGATCGGGCGCATCGTCGGGCAGAAGCTCTCCGACGACTTCGGCCGTCCCGTGGTCATCGACAACCGCGGCGGCGCCGCGGGCGCGGTCGGCTCCGAGCTCGCGGCGCACGCCGCGCCCGACGGCTACACGCTGCTCGTCGGGTCGACGAGCACGATCTCGATCAATCCGGCGCTGAATTCGAAGCTCAACTACAGCCCGCACCGCGACTTCGTGCCGGTGAGCGTCGTCGGCTACGTGCCGCACGTGCTCGTGGTGAGCGTCGGCGTGCCGGCGAGCACCGTGAAGGACTTCATCGCGTACGCGAAGTCGCAGAAGCAGGGTCTCAACTACGGCTCGGTCGGCACCGGATCGCCGCACCATCTCGCCGGCGAGATCTTCAAAGGCATGGCCGGCGTGAACATGACGCACGTGCCTTACACCGGCAGCGGTCCCGCGCTGATCGGCGTGATGGGCGGACAGGTGCAGTTCCTCTCGGTCGACCTGCCGGCGGTCGTCGGCCAGCTCGGCAGCGGCAAGCTGAAGGCGCTCGGGCTCGCCGCGGCCAAGCGCGATCCGCTGCTGCCCGACCTGCCGACGGTGAGCGAATCGGGACTGCCGGGCTTCGAGATCTCGGGCTGGTACGGCATCTTCGCGCCGTCGAAAACGCCGGGGGCGATCGTGCACAAGCTCTCGGCCCAGATCGAGAAGATGCTCAAGGCGCAGGACGTGCGCGCGAGCCTCGCCAAGATCGGGGTCAACGTCCTCGGCGGCAGCGAGAAGGATGCCGCCGCCTACATCAAGCGCGAAGACGCGAAGTGGTCGAAGGCCATCCGCGATTCGGGCACCAAGATCGAGTGATTTGTTTGAAAATGGATTCCCGATAGCTTCCGCTGCCGCGGGCCGGGAATGGCGCCTCATCCGTCATCCCCGCGCAGGCGGGGATCCATTTTGACTTTCAAAGAGCCTCAATGACTCCCGACATCTTCTCCCCCGCGACCTACGCCGCGAACCGCAGGCCCCTGGACCAGGCGTCGCCGCTGCCGTGGTGGTGCTACGTCTCGCCGGAGTGGTATCAGCGCGAGATCGAGGCGATCTTCCGCGGCCCCGACAGCGAGTGGCTGTGCGTCGGCCGCGTCGACCAGGTGCCGAATCCCGGCGACTTCTACACGATCCCGCTGCTCGGCCAGCCGCTGATCATTTCCCGCGACCAGAGCGGCAAGGTCAACGTGCTCTCGGCGATCTGCCGCCATCGCGGCGCGGTCATCACCGAAGGCGAAGGCCGCTGCCGCCAGTTCATGTGCCCCTATCACAACTGGACGTATGCGCTCGACGGCGCGCTCGTCAACACACCGGGGCTGCCGCCGCCGATGGACGCGAGCGTAGGCTTCGACAAATCGCATTACCACCTGACGCGCATCACCACCGATTTCTGGGCGGGCTTCATCTTCGTCACGTTCAACCCGGATCCGAAACCGCTGGCGGAATCGCTGGGGACATTGCCGGCGTTCCTCGCGAACTATCGGCTCGAGGAGATGCAGTTCACGCATCGCGACATCTACGAAGTCGAGTGCAACTGGAAGGTCTGGCTCGAGAACGCGTTCGAGAACTATCACGTGCCGACGATCCATCGCAAGCACATCGACCCGACCCAGCCGCAGAACTGGGAGTTCGAGCAGACCGACGGCCGCTGGGAAGCGATGTACAGCAAGCGCAGCATCGTGGCCTATCAGGGTCTGCCGCCGCTCGAAGGCCTGAACGAGCGTCAGGCGAACGGCCTGTATCACATCTGGGTCAAGCCGAGCGTCCAGATCATCATCACGTCGTCGTCGATGAAGTACCGCCAGTACCTGCCCGAAGGGCCCGAGAAGCTGCGGCTCATCGAGAACTGGACCTTCCCGCGCACGACGGTCGCGCGGCCCGATTTCCAGGACACCGTGGGCGACGCCTACTACCACAAGTATTCGGAGATCATCCGCGAGGACCTGCGCATCTCGCCCAACGTCCAGCGCGGGATGCGCTCGCGCGCGTTCGAGCCGGGACGCTATTCGGTCGAAGAGTTCGTCGTCCACAAGATCGCCAACTACGTGCTCGATCGCGTCATCGGACCTTCGAGCCCGCTGCGCGCGGTGCAGGTCGCGTAACAAAGGGAGGAGTCATGCCGGAACAACCGCGCCGCGACCGCCGCGCCTTCAGCGAGTCGCGTCCGTTCGTCGTGCACATCGAGAACTCGAGCACGCTCATGCCCGTGTTCATCGTGCACGACTACGAATACGAAGCCGCGCTCGCGCGCCACCCCGACGTCGCGAAAGTGATACGCACCACGTGGGGCGAGGACGCGAAGAGCTACGACGAGGCGGTGCGCGAAGCCGACGCGATGATCAGCTATCGCTTCCCGCGCGACAACCTGCGCAGCCGCGCGCCGCACCTGAAGTGGATCCAGGTGCTCGGGGCGGGTGTGGACTACATGCTGCCGCTGGATTGGGTGCCGCAGGACCTCATGCTCACCACCAACTTCGGCGCGCACGTGCCGAAGGCTTCGCAGTCGGCGCTGATGGCGATCCTCATGGTGAACGCGCGCATCCCGACCCTCGTCACCAGCCAGCGCGCGCACGAGTGGAACCGCCTCTTCACGAGCACCGTGGAAGGGAAGACGCTGCTCGTCGTCGGCGTCGGCCACATCGGCGGCGGCGCGGCCGAGAAAGCGAAGTCGGCCGGCATGCGCGTGCTCGGCATCCGCCGGAGCCGTCAGTCTCATCCCGCATGCGACGAGATGCACGGGCCCGAAGCGCTGCACGAGTTGCTGCCGCGCGCCGACATCGTGCTCCTCAACACCGCGCTCACGTCGGAGACCAGGTTCCTGATGGGGCGTGAGGAGTTCGACCTGATGAAACCGGGCGCGGGCTTCATCAACATGTCGCGCGGCGGCCTGGTCGATCCCGAGGCGCTCGAGGCCGCGCTGCGCAGCGGCCATCTGGGCGGCGCGATGATCGACGTGAGCTACCCCGAACCGCTGCCGGCGGACGCGACGCTCTGGGACGCACCGAACCTCATCATCACCCCGCACGTGCTGTCGGACGACATCCGGCACTACATCCCGCGCACGCTCGATATCTTCTTCGACAACATCCGGCGATATCTCGCGGGCGACGAGCTGCGCAACGTGGTGGATATCGCGAGGGAGTATTGAAAAAAAACTCTCCCTCCCCCTCAGGGGGAGGGCCGGGATGGGGGTGGTTTCTAATGACGATGAAGCTTTTGCTCGCGGCAGCGGCCTCATGCGCCGCATCGCTCGCTCACGCCCAGACGTATCCCTCCAAACCGATACGTCTCATCGTGCCCAACGCGCCCGGCGGCGGTACCGATACGGTCGCCCGGGTGATCGCCGACAAGCTCTCCCCGGCGCTCGGCCAGCAGGTCGTCGTCGACAATCGCGGCGGGGCAGGCGGGCGCATCGCGGCCGAAGGTGTCGCGCGGGCGCCCAGGGACGGCTACACCCTGCTCCTCGGCAGCGCCGCGACGCTGATCACCGGGCCCGTGCTCGACGGCGACCGCAAATACGACCCGACGAAGGATTTCGCGTACATCTCGATGGCGGGCAAGACCGCGTACATGCTCGTCGTCCATCCTTCGCTGCCCGCCGGGAACGTGCGCGAGCTCGTCGCGCTCGCGCGCGCGCAACCGCGGCGCATCACGTACGCATCGAGCGGGCAGGGCAGTCCCGCGCACCTGGGCATGGAGCTGCTCCAGGCGATGTCGAAAGCGCGCTTCGTGCACGTGCCTTACAAAGGCGGCGCGCCGGCGATGCTGTCCCTCTTCCAGGGGGAGAACTTCGTGATGATCGCGAACTTCCTCACCGCGCTGCCTGCCGCGCGCCAGTCCCGCGTGCGGGCGCTCGGCGTCACCAGCCTCGCCCGAACGCGCCTCGCGCCCGATCTGCCGACGATCGCCGAGACCGGTCTTCCCGGATTCGAGCTCCAGCAGTTCTATTCGCTCGTCGCGCCCGCGGGAATCCCGGCCGATGTCGTCGCGCGCCTCAGCCACGAGATGGCGCAGCGCTTCGCGGCCGAAGACTCGAGGCGGCGTCTCGACGGCGAAGGCGTGGAAGTCATGACCTCCACGCCGCAGGAGGCCGCTGCGTTGTATGCCGCGGAGTACGCGAAATGGGCCCGGGTGATCCGGAGCGCGGGCATAAAGAGTGAAGGGTGAATGCGTGAAGGGGGAAGGGCGAGAAACGGGTCCAACCCCTCACCCTTCACCCACAAAAAACTCCACGCCCTTCGGCGTGCAATCCACGCCATTCACCGGCACCAGGTCCTGCGGACACGCCGACATCGCCACGACGCAGTCGACCAGCGCTTCGAAAGTGACGCTGTCGCCGGCTTTCGCTTCCGGCGCTTCGACGCGCATCACGCGGTCGTCGTCGAGCTTCGTGTTCATGAAGAGGTTGAGCGGGGTCGGCACGTAAGCGAGCGCTACGCCCGTCGATGCGATCGCCTCGCGCAGGTTATCGGCGCAGTTGTCGTGAGGCCCGGTGCAGCCGAGGAGGCGATAGCGCGCGGGATCGCACGCCGCGAACAGCATGCAGTGCACGCCGGGCGACGCGTCGCGGGTCAGCCGCACCATCGTGCCGGCGCAGGTCGGACACGAGCACGTCGCCGACCGCCGGTTTGACGCGCCCGATCGTGACGGCCGAATGCGGCATCGACAGATGCTCGCCCGAGCCGTCGACGCGAAACGCCCAGAAATCGACGACCTGGCCGCCGTGGGTGTTGACGACGGTGATCGTCTGGCCGGCCTTCAATGTCACCGCGGCGCCGCGGCGGGCGGGGATTTCGACGGTGTTTTTCATTTCTTCATCGTCATTCCCGCGAAGAGCTTGCCCTCGAGTGCTTTAGTCGGGAGCGGGAATCCATTCGACGCGTAGCGTCGTCCTGGCGCAGGCCAGGATTCATTTTGAATTTCGTTCAAGGTCAAAATGGGTCCCGGATCGCGTCGTTCGACGCGTCCGGGACGACGATGGCGGTCAGTTCGGGAAATGCGGCATGCCGGGCTCCTTGCCTTCCGGCAACTGCGTGCGCGCGGTGTTCATGAGCATCCCGAGGAGCTGGTAGTACCCGCCGATCGCGACGATGTCGACCACGTTGCGCTCGCCGAACTTCGCGACCGCGCGGTCGTAGGTGGCATCGGACACGCATCGGTTGGTGAAGAGCTCGGTGAGGAGGTCGTAAGCGATCTCTTCGTCCTCGGCCATGCCGCGCGGGCGACGGCCTTCGGCGATGGCGTCGGCGACGTCCGCCTTCAGCCCCGCCTTGAGCGCGAGGGGATAGTGCGCGCTCCATTCGTAGTTCTGCGTGAGCTGGCGCGCGGCGATCAGCGTCGCCATCTCGGCGATGCGCCGGTCGACCTCGCACTTGAAGCGCAGGTATTCGCCGACCTTCTGCAGCGGGCTCATGAGCCCGGGGCTGCGCAGCATCACGTTGAAAGGTCCGCGCACTTCACCGCGTGGTCCCGCCGCGAGCTCGGCCGCCGCGGCTTTCTGGTCTTCGGTCATCTGCGCCGGATCGAGCTTCGCCATGCGCGCGCCGCGCTTCGTCGTTGCCGCCATCACTCCTCCAGGAATTTCGTACGATCGGATCCCGATTCTATTGCTTCGCGATCCATTCGCTCCAGCGATCCGCGGCGCGGTCGCGCTCGTCCTGCGGCGCGCTCGGATCGTAGCCTTGAAGCGTGCGCCACAGCGCGTCGCCGTCGGTGATCCGCGAGGCGATGTCGCGAATCGCGACGATCGCGCGTTCGCGCGTGAGCGCATCCGGCGCCTTGAGGAGCGGTGCGAGCGCGGGCAGCGCGCGAGGGCCCATCGCGACGAGCGCGTGGAGCGCCGCCGTATACGGCTGGTGCAGGAAATCCTGGACGTCGTCCGGCGACCCGAGTCGCGCGGCGAGCTCTTCCGGCGTGTCGGCCATGACGCTACGGTCCCGGCGCGGGTGCGGGACCCGGCGCAGGGGCGGGGGCGGGCGCCGCGGCCGGCACGTGCACGAAGGTGATGACGACCCTGCGGTTCGCCCAGCGGTTCGCTTCGCGATCCTGGTCGGCCCCGACCGCCGGACTCCCGCCCAGGTCGCCGGTGCCCGCGTCCGTCGTCGCGGCGGTCGATTCGCCGACCGCCACCGCCGAATCGATGCGCGCGCGCGCGATGCCCGCCCCCGTCAGCTCGCGGATGACCGCCGCGTTGCGGCGGCGCGCGAGACGCAGGTTGTACGCGTTCGTGCCGCGGATGTCGGCAAAGCCCTGCAGCGACATGTGCACGTCGGGATTGCGCGTGAGATAAGGCACGAGGTCGGTGATCTTGGCGGTTTCCCCTGCGGCCGGGTCGGGCACGTCGAAGTCGAAATAGATGATGACCGGCTCGTGCACGTAGAAATCGCGATGGCGCTCGAGCGCTTCGGCGAACGTGGCCGTCGCGGTGTCCTGCACCGCCACGCGCTCGTTCACGACGTGTCCCGCGCGCAGCCCGAAACCCCACTTGACCAGGCCGTAGGTGAAGCGGGTGTCTTCGCCCACCGCCGCGCTTTCGAAGCTGAAATCGAGGTTCCACGTCGTGCCGCCCGCGCCGGGCGTGTCGTACAGCGACACGGTCTTCATGTCGGCGGGATCGTCCGAGCGCTTGAAGCCCGGAACGACGATGTGATTGCCGCCGATGCCGCCGCCGCGTATGGCCGGCTGCTGCGTCTGTCCGACGATGCCGGTGGTGCCCGGCGCCGCGGCCGACCATTCGTAGTTCGGCGAGAGCGCGCTCCCGCCCGGCGTCGGCGTCGCGCCGGTCTGGTGCGTGACGTCGGTGATGTAGCCGCCTTCGATGCCGCGCGTCGCATCGTCCGCGGTGCGCGCCCCGGGCGTGCCGAGCGCGCCGCGCGGCGACTGCGGCGCTCCGATGGTTCCGGAATTCACGTCGGCGCCGCCGAGGTCGGTAAGCTTCACCATCTGGATCATCACGATCGAGTTCGAGTTCGGCGCGCCGACGCCGGGCACGAAGCGGATGTAGCCGTCGAGCCCGCTCGCACCGGTCGGCGGCGTGGCGATCGCGCCTTCGCGCGTCTGCATGTCGATCTCGAAACCGCCGTTGGTGACGCCGAAGCTGGCGGGGCCCAGGGTGCGCTGTATCGGCAGCTCGCCGTGCAGCGACAGCGGTGTGAGCGCACCGTCGGCGCGTCCGCCGCCCGTCTGCTGCACGACGTGCGCGAGCTCGTGCGCGGTGACCTCGTTCACCCCCGGCGCGTACGCAGCGCCGAAGAAGATGTCGCGCCCGTGCGTGAACGCGCGCGATCCGAGATCGCGGTTGAGCGCCGCGGAGGCCGCGCCGGTATGTATGCGCACGTGGCCGAAGTCGGTGCCGAAGCGCGACTGCATGTGCTCGCGCGTGGCGCCGTCGAGCGGCTGGCCGTGCGAGCCGAGCGCTCGCGCCGTCCGCGACGAAGGCGCATCGGCCGCTCTCGCCTCGCTGCGCGGTTCGGCCGACCGCGCCGGGGCCGACGACATCGCTCGCTCCGCGGCCCGATCGGCTTCGCGCTCGTGCGTGTCGCCGGGCGTGCTCACTTCGAGCTTGGCCTGCACCTGCGCCGCATGCGCCGGCGCGCGCCGCAGGAACGCGGGCACGCCTCTCTGCGCGTTGCCCGCTGTGCTCGCGCCGCCGAGATAGCGCGGCAATCCCGCCGCGGGACGCGACGGCGACTGCGCGCTCGAGCGCGCGCGTTGCGAGCTGCGTGGACGAGACGACGATCGATAGGTCATGTCGTGGGCTCCTTCCGGCGGGCGCGCTTCGCCCTGAGCTGCCGTATCCAGTGCACGGCGGCGATCGCGAGCAGCGCGAGATAGATCCAGCCGAGCGCGGGCACCAGGCCTTCGCCGATCCAGCGCGGCGTGGGCTCGTCGCGCCCGACGTACCACGCGGCGAGCGAAACCGTGACGACGATGACGATCGCGACCGCGTAGCGCGCGGCGACCGGCAGACCGCGCCTCAAATCGATGCGGATGCGAGGCGTATGCCGCGTCGGATCGCGCGGCGGCAGCGGCGGCACGCGGCGGTCGCGGAAAGTCACGAAGCCTCCGCCACGATCTTGTTCATGTCCGGATCGTAGATCGCGAGCACGCGGTCGCCTTCGAAGCTCGCCGACCAGTCCTGCGGCAGCATGAGCACCGAGCTCAGGCCGGGACGTGCGATCGCGAGCCTGCCCGCTCTCATCCATTCGGTCGCCACCGCGCCGTCCTCGTCGGGAACGAACGACCAGCCCGAATCGTGTTTCTTCGCAGGCTTGCCGCGGATCGCGATCGACTTCGGCGCATCCCACAAGTCGGAAGCGACCAGCACGCCGTCGTCGTGACGCGTCGCCTCGGGTTTCGCGCGGCCGAGCTCGACGATGCGCGTCTGGTCCCGCAGCACGCGCAGCGTGACCGCGACGCCGCGCGTGAACGCGACGTCGTCGCGCGAGAAATCGGGCTCGCAGACGATCCACTCGCCGTCCTGCTCGTCGATACGCAGCGGCGCCCAGCCGAAATCGACGAGGCTGCCCGGGTGCAGCTTCGGTCCCCTGGCGTGCAGCTCGGCGAGCTTCGCGAGCAGGCTTCGCGCCGCGACGTCGAGCTCGTCGGGGCAGACGGCGACCACCGTGCGGCCGTCGAGGGTGACTGTGGCGGTCATGGCCCCTGCAATCTCTTGAGGCGCGCCGCGATCTCGGCTTTGACCGCGGCGCGCGCGTCGGCTTCGATCTGCCGCAGCTTCGAAACGTCGACGGTCCCGCGCAGGTCGGGCCTGCTCTTCGCCCATTCCGCGAGCCTCGCGTCCTGCTTCGACGAGTTGAGCGAGCGCCTGAGCCACGCCATGTTCTCCGGCATGTCGAGTATCTCGAGCTGATCCGCGCGCGGCAATCGGCCGAAGCCGGGCATGTCCATGATCTCCGCGACCGGCGTGATGTGATCCGGCGAGAGCAGATCATAAGGCAGCTCCTCGCCGGTGACGTAATCGATGCCGTGGCCGGCGGCGGGGTTCCTGCCTTCGGCGGCGTAGCGCTCGCGCACCGCTTTCTGGAACGCAATCCTGCGCTCGGTGCCGCCCGCGCCCTTGAACGGCGTGCCGCCGCGCAGCGCTTCCCGCGCGCCGGGCTGGAAGCCTTTCGCCGACTCGATCTCGTCGGAGAGCTGTCTCTTGAGCTTCTCCGCTTTCGCGCGGAGATCCATGAGCTCCTTGCCTTCCGCGCTCGCCATCGGCGGCTCCTGGTGCCGCACCTTGGCTTTCGGGCCGTGGATGATCTCCTGCTCGCGCTTGGCGATGTCGTCGAGCTCTTTCGCGTAACTTTCCTGGCGCTTGAGCGACGCTTCGAGCTCCTCGAGGTCCTTCGCGGCTCGCGCTTCCTGCGCTTTCGCTTTCTTCCACTCCGCCTTCGCGCGCTGCGGCTTGCGGCTTTCGTTGCGCCAACCCTGGGCTTCGTTCTCGAACTGCTCGCGCTGCTTGCCCGCCGCGTCCGCGCGCTCGCGCGCGGCTTTCGCCTCCGCCGTCTTGCCCTGCTTTTCGAGCTTCTTCGCGGCCTTGGTTTCGCGCTCGAACTCCTTGCCTGCCTGTGCGGCTTTCTTGTCGGCTTCGCGCGCCGAATCGCGCATGAACTTGATGTCCGCCGGATCCTCGAGCTTGCGCGCCTCCGCGGCGTCGGCGGCAGCCTGCTTCGCTTCCTGCGCGCGCTTTTCCGCGGCCTGCACCGCTTCGCGCGCTTCGTCGACCGTTTTGCGCGTCTCGCCGATGTACTCGTTGCGCAGCTTCGGCGAGTCGACGCAGTAGCGCGTCGGCGAGAAGCGGCAGAAGCTGCCGTCGGGCTGCTCGCGCCATTCGTGGTCGCCCATCTTGCGCTGGCGGTTCGGCGGCGTGCCTTCGAACTGCTCGGGATGGTTCGCGAGGTCGTCGACTTCCTTGCCCGCCTGCTGCGGCGTGAGCTCTTCGTTGGGCACTTTGCCGTTCTCGGCCTTCGCCGCGTCGTCGGCAGCGGCCGTCTTGCCCGCCTTCGCTTCGTCGGCTGCGCCCGCAGCTTTCGCATCGTCGGCCGCCGCGGCGGCTTGCGTATCGTCGGCGACACCGACCGCTTTCGCTTCCGCGCCTTCCGCGGCTTCGCCGACGGCTTTGGTCGTACCCGCCAGCGGTCCGCCCGGCGCCCGCGCCTTGTCCCAGATCTCCTTGCGCGCTTCCTTGGCCGCTGCGCGCGCGCCTTTGAAGCCTTCGACGCCTTCGCCGACGAGGAACTTCCTGGACTCGGCGGCGCGCGCTTTCAGCGCGTCTTTCGCCTTGCCGAGCTTGCCGGGAATGGCTTTCACGCCGGAGGCGATCTTGCCCGGCAGCGCTTTCGCGCCGCTCGCGAGCGCCTTGGCGCCCGAGACCACTTTCCCGGGCAGCGCTTTCACACCGCCCGCGACGGCCTTGGCGCCCGACACGATCTTGCCCGGCAGCGCTTTCGCGCCGGCGACGACCGCTTTCGCGCCGCTCGCGACCGCCTTGCCGCCGGCGGCAAGGCCTTTGCCCACCGCCTTGGCGCCGGCGACGATGCCTTTGCCGGTCGCCTTCGCGCCGGCGACGATGCCTTTGCCGACCGCCTTGCCACCCGCGGCGACGCCGCGCCCGACCGCGCCCGCGATCGCTTTCGGTCCGCCCATGATCGTCTTGCCGACGGCTTTCGCGCCGCGACCGACCGCGCCGACTCCGCTGCGCAATCCCACGCCCGCCTTCGCGCCCATCTGCGCCGCGTACTTCACACCGCCGCCCGCGGCCTGGATCTCCGCGGTCGCCGCCTTGGCGCCCATCTGGCTCGCTTTGGCCATGCCCATCTGCATGAGCACGTTGGCGGCGTCGCCCGCGTTCTCGGTCATCTTGTCCGCCTGGCCCTGCAGCTCCGCGGCGGTGCTCGCGCACGCGGCATCGATGAGGTTCTTGATGAAGACGAGCGCCTGCAGCACGAGCGCGACCTTGCCGACCGCGATCGTCCAGCCGCCGACGGTCGTCAGCACCGTGGTGCAGAACGCGATGACCGGACCGGTGATCGGCGCCGCGGTGCCGAGCGACAGGATGGTGATCGCGGTCATGATCGCGATGATCACGCCGGCCAGCGCGGTGATGGAGCCGAGGATGATCGTGAGCCCGGTGGCGATATCGGCCGCGGACTTGAGCAGGTTGCCGAGCGGATCTTTCGACCATTGCTCGGCAGAGAAGAGGTTCGCCGCGCCCGACACCATCATGCCCAGGCCGCTGACCACACCCATGAGCGGACCGCGCGGATCGATGATGCCGATCGCGAGATGGCCGATGCCCGGCCACTTGATGTTGCCGACCGAGCCGAAGAGATTGCGGCCGGTGAGTCGCAGCGCGATGCCCATCTTGTCGGTCGCCGACAGCGCGTCGAAGCCGCCGGCCTTCGACTTCTCGATCTCCTCGATCTCCGCCGCGCGCTTCGCGTTCGCGGCTTCGACCGCTTCGGCGCGCTGTTTCTCGTTCGGCGTCTCGACGCCGGTGAGCCACGACGGCAGCGCTTTCGCGACGTCGCCCGCGAGATCGATCTTCTTGCGCTCGCCCGGCGCCGGCCCCGCTTCTTCCTGCGGTGCTTCTTCGGCGGGCAGCGCTTCCTCGCCTTCGCCTTCGCCGCCTCCCTCGCCTTCGGCCGCGGCGGCGGCTTCTTCGGCGGTGGGCGGGCCGAACGCTTCGGGCTCTTCGGGCGGTGCGGCTTCGGCTTCGACTTCGGGCGGCGCTTCCTCGACGGCGGGTTCCTCGGGCGGCGGCTCTTCGGCAGGCGGCTCCTCTTCGGCCGCACCGGCGTCGGCGCCGCCGGCATCCGGCTCTTCCGCCGGCGGCTCGGGCTGCGGCCGCGGGTTCTCGGGCGGCTGCACGCCGCTGTCCGGCGCAAGCTGCACGACGCCGTCGATCGAGTCGTCGTTCGCCGCTTCGGGCGTGCGTTGCACGACGGTCGGCGCGGCTTGCTCCGGCGCGGGCGCTTCGTCCTCCGCCGGCATCGGCGGCGGCTCTTCCTCCGCGGGCACCGCGGCCATCGCGGCGGCGTAATTCTGCTGGACCGCGTGCAGGCGCTGCTCCATGTCGTCCGAAGTCGACATGATCGATGCGCCGCGCTCGTCGATCGCGCCGGCAGCCTGCGTCTGCTGCTGGGGCGCGGACGCGAGCGCCTGCGCCTGGGCCTGCGCGTCGGCGTTCTGCGCGGACATCTGCGCGAGCTTGTCGCCGGTCGAGGCGAGCGTCGCGTCCATGCCGTCGAGCTTGCCGCGCGTGGCGGTGTTGGTCTGTTGCGCCTGCGCCGCTTCGGCGGCGAGATCGCCGGCCTTGGTCTGGGTCTGCGAGATCGCGCTGTCGGTGGTACCGATGTCCGCGCCGGCCTGGTTCATCTGGCCGCCCTGCTCGGCGGCCTTGGCGGCGGCTTCGGGATCGTCGGGCGTGTTCGCGGCGTTCTCCGCCGACAGCGAGCCCGCTTCGGACGCCATCGGCCCCGACTCGGCTTTGCCTTCGTCGGCCTTCGACGAATAGTTCGGCGCTTCCGCCGCGACCGTCGCCGCTTTCTCTTCGGAGATCGCCAGCCCTTCGCGCGCCTTGCCCGCGAGATCGCGCCTGAACGCGAGGTGCGCGTTCGACTTCGCGACCCCGGCCGTGGCCTGCGCGACGCCGCTCTGCACGAGTCCGATGTTGGCGGAGAGCGCGCCCGCGTTCGCGCGCTCCTCGGCGGCGAGCGAGCGCACGCGCGAGCCTTCGCTGCGCATCGATTGCGCGGCCTGCGCGAGCGAGGCGACCTGCGCGTCGACGTCCGGGCTTGCCGGCAGCGGCTGGCCGCCTTTGTCGGCCGGCACGACCGGCGCGGGCGGAACCACCATGGTCACGCCGCCGCCGCCCGCGAAACCGCCACCGCCCGCCGCGGCCTCGGCAAGTCCCGCGGCCGCGCCGGCTGCGGCCGCGGCTTCGCCGCCGGCCGCGGGACCGCCGCCGCCTTTGCCTTTGCCTTCGGCGATCGGCTCGCCCGGCGTGCTCGCTTCGGCCTGGACCTCCGCTTTGGCTTCCTGCACTTTCGGCGCTTCGGCGGCGGGGCGATCGACGTCGGGGCGCGCGCCGGGCTCGACTTCGGCGCGCTTGGTCGCAAGCTCGCCGCGGTCGATCTTCGAAGTCGCGCTGCGCGCCTCGTGCTGCCGGGTCGCGCCGTCGGTCGCATCCTTCCCGTCGCCGCCGCCGCCATCGTCGCTATCGCTGTCGTCGACT
Organism: Burkholderiales bacterium; assembly: GCA_036262035.1. Classification (NCBI taxonomy): domain Bacteria; kingdom Pseudomonadati; phylum Pseudomonadota; class Betaproteobacteria; order Burkholderiales; species Burkholderiales bacterium. The sequence goes on from DATAJS010000015.1 coordinate 228,876, forward strand.
TCCTTGGAGATCTTCGCCTGCATGCGCGCCGCGACGCCGCCACCGTCTTCGGGATGGCGATAGTCGGCGGGCGCGCGCTGCACGCGGTCGGGTGTGGCGCGGCCGCTCGTCTGCTGCACCACGTGCGCGACCTCGTGCGCCATCAGCGAGACGTCGTCGGCGCTTTGCTGCGGGCCGATCCAGATGTCGTTGCCGTGCGTGAACGCTTTCGCGTTGAGGCTGCGCGCGAGGCTGCGCGATCCGGGATCGCTGTGCACGCGCACGCTGGAGAGATCGAGGCCCATCGAGCTTTCGAGCCGTTCCCGCACGGGCGGCGCGAGCGGCGCGCCGTTGCCCGGGCTTGCCTGCGCGTGGTTCGATGCGCTCACGCCTTCGGCTTGCGCGGCGTCGCGCTGCACGACATCGGTTTCTTCCTCGCCCTGCTCTTCGGCGCATTCGGCGCAGAGTCGTTGCACCGCAGGCGCGCCGGCGCTCATGTAGCGCGGGCTCAGCGATTCGCCGCGCGTCACCGCCTGCGAGATCGCGTCGGCTTCGCGCTCGAACGGATCGTCGCGCGCGCCGACCGCGAGCTTCGCCTGGGCGCCGCCGAGAAAGCGCGGCAGGCCGGTTTCGCTCGTTTCGTCGGCGCAGCAGTCGCGCTTGCGCTGGACGAGCGGCTCGGCGCTCTTCGTCTTCGCTTGCGACGCGAGCGGCGCGAGGCTCACGAGCCTGTCCCCGGTTGCAGGGCGGCGGGTGCGGGCTTGCCGAGCTTGCGGTATTCGGCGACCGCGGCGACCGCGAGATCGTCGGCGCCGATCGGCCGGCCTTCGGCACGCGGCGCCACGGCCGCCGCGAGCACGATGTTGCGCACGTGGCCGCCGGCGAGCTCGCACGTCGCCGCGAGCCGGTTGAGCTCGCCGGGGGTGAGCGCGTGCGCTTGCCCCAGGTGCGCGAGCCACAGCGCGCGCCGCTCGGACGGGCCGGGCGCGGCGAACTCGATGATCGCGTCGAGCCTGCGCGTGAATGCCGAATCGAAGCGCGCGCGGCTGTTGCTCGTGAGGATGGCGAGGCCTTCGTAGGTCTCGATGCGCGAGAGCAGATAGTTGGTCTGCGCGTTGGCGAAGCGGTCGTTCGCTTCCTTCACGTCGGTGCGCTTGCCGAACAGCGAATCGGCTTCGTCGAAGAGCAGCAGCACTTCGGCGTGCTCGGCGCGCGCGAAGAGCTGCGCGAGATTCTTCTCGGTCTCGCCGATGTACTTGCTGGTGATGCTCGCGAGGTCGACGCGATAGAGCGGCAGCCCGAGCCGCGTCGCGAGCCATCCCGCGGCGAGCGTCTTGCCGGTGCCCGACGGACCGACCAGCAGCGCCCGCACGCCGGTGCGATAGCGCGCGCGCGTCGCGGGGCCGAGCGCGTCGGCGAGCGCGTCGCGCGTCACGCAGCGCCGCGCCAGCGCTTCGAGCTCGCGCCGGGTCGTCGCAGGGAGAACGAGCGCGTCGTCGGCGATCGCTTCGGGCATGAGCTCGGCGAGCGTGCCGAGATCGCCGCTCGCGCCGCTGCGCGCGGCGATCGCGATGTCGTTCGTGGTGAGGGTCCCGGCACCCGAGAGCCGCCGCTGGAACTCGCCGGCGCGCGCGAGCTCCGCGATGCGCCCGGCGGGATGGCGATGCCACGTGCCGAGCGTCTGCGCGAGGTCGGCGACGCCGGTCGAAGCGTGCCACAGCGCGATGCGCTCGGTCGCCGCGGGCACCGGCACGCGCCACGACGACAGCGCTTCGCGCGCGCGCTCGAAACCGCCGTCGGGGCCGGAGGCCACCAGCCATCGCCCGCGCCAACCCGGAAGCTCCGGGAGCTGCCGCCGTTCGCCCGGCGCGAGCTCCGCGCAATACACCGGGACGCACTGCGACAGCGCGAGCCACGGCGCGAAGCCGGGCGGCGGGTCGCTTTCGAAGAACGCCGCGCGCGCCTGAAGCGCCGCAGCGATCGCGGCGGCGACCGCGCGCGCTTCGCGCGGATGGCCGCTGCGCACGACCAGCGCGCCGTCGGCCGCGAGCGCAGCGGCGCGGCGCTGCGCGGCGTCTTTGATGCTCGCGGGCAGGGGCGGCGCGTCGGCAAGGCCGATCGTGATGCCGGGCGGCGCGATCTCGTGCGCGCTCTCGCCGAGCGCGAACACGATCGGCAGCGGCACGGTCACGCTCGCTTCGGGCAGGGTGCGCGCGTCGCCTGCGATGTGCAGCAGACCGCTGGCGTGCGCGCGGCCGCCGGCGAGTGTCGCCAGCGCCGCGGCGTCGCCGAGGTGCGAAGCGAGCAGCGCCACCAGCCCCGCGGTCGGCCGCGCGCCGCCGATCGGCGCCTGCAGCCATGCGAGCACGCGTCCCACCATCGAATCGGTCTCGGCAGCGCACGCCAGCGACACCGCGATGATCTCCGCGATCGACAGCTGCCACGCATCGGCGAACGCGCACAGCCGCGCGTCGTGCGGCGGCGGCGACGCGCGCCAGCGCTGCACGTGCGTCGCGAGGTCGGGCGCGATCGCCTGCAAGGCTTCGCGCTGCGCGCACAGCCATTCGGCTTCGGGCGAGCTCGCGTCGTCGCCGGCCGGCGCGCAGGTCGCGAGCGCGATCGCGTGCAGCGGCAGAGCGAGCTCGACGTGCGGGTTCACGTCCATCGCTCGAAATCCGCGAGGTAGTGAAACGCGACCACGCGGCCGAGCCACGGCACCCAGCCCGGATCGAGGTCGAGCCCGGCGCGCCTCACCGCCATGCTCGCGTGCCCGAGCGCGAAAGCGACGTCCGCGTGCGTGGGCGTGAGCGTGAGACGGGCGGGACGCGCGACGAGTGTGGCGATGCCGATGCGCGCGCCGCGGCGCAGGCAGCGGCGGCACGCGGTGAGCCACGATTTCGCGATCGCGTCGACGAGGCCCGGTGGAAGACCGGATTGCGCGTCGTCGTAGCGTGCGAGCAGCCACGCAGGATCGCCGGGCGGGATCGCGAGCCGCTCGCACACGCGCGCGAAGAGCCGCCGCTCGATCCCGAGGCCGCGATACGCCGGTGACTGGTCGAGCCATGCGCCGAAGCCGAGGCGATCGAGCACCGGCACGAGAAAGAGGAGGCCGCCCGCGAGCGTGGGCTCGCCGCTCGGCCATGCCGAGCGCGTTGCGGGTTCGGGCTCTGTTACGTGCGCGGGCGAGTCTTCGGCTGCCGCGACCTGACGCGTGCGCGACGCAGGGCCGCGTGTTGCCGCGGGTGCGGTGCTGTCGCTCCACTCTACCGTGCTCGCGCTATCGGGTATCGCGGTGTCCGACTGTTCAACCGGCGCGGGCGGCGGCGCAGAGCGCTCGTCGCGCCGGGCGATCGGGGCGTCGGACGGTTCACTCGAATCCGGCGCGCGCGAGCGCGCCTCGGTCCGCATCTCGGTGCGCGCGTTACGAGCGATCGGCGCCGCCTGCGCATCGCGTGCTTCACGCGTCTGCCGCACGGCGATCGAAGGCATCGACGCTTCGGCCTCGAGCGCGATCGCGGCGAGCGCGAGCACGCGCGCGTCGACGAGGGCTTCGCGCGTGAACGCGAACGGCGCAGGCGATGCGCGCGGCGCCGAGCGCTGAAGTACCGTAGCCGCGAACGGCGCGTCTTCGACGAGACGCTGCATGCGCTCGCGCGTGACCCCCGCGACCGTCGCGAGCATCGGCGCGTCCGCTTCGCGCAGCGAGTGGGCGAGCCGCTCGATCCTCCCGGACTCGCCGAGCGCACGCACGAACGCCGGCAGCGCCGCGCGCGCTTCGGGCAGGTCGCACAGCGAGAGCACCACCGCGCGCAAGCGCTCGCCACCGTACGCTTCGAACGCGCGAGGCACCGCGAGCGGCCAGAACCATTCGTCCGCGGCCTTGCGGTCGAGGAGCCGCAGCGCGAGCAGGGTGTGCGCTTCGAGCGCGTCGCGGAACCACACCGCGGGCGCCGCGGCCGCACCGGCCTCGTCCGCGTGCATGACGTAAGAAGAGAGCGCTGCGACCTGCCGCTCGATCGCGAGCGACAGCGCCTGCGGCGAGCTGTCCGCGTCGAAGCGCGGCAGCGCGAGCCGCCGCACCACGGTCACGCGCGCACGGCCGTCGGGCAGCGTGGCGGTGCGGAACGCGTCTTCGATGAGGCGCAGCGCGCGACCTCCGAGCGTCTCGTCGGGCGCGCGCAGCCGCAGCCGCTCGACGCGCCGCTCGGCGAGAGTCGTCGCGCCCATGCCGCCGCGCCCGCTACTTCACCTTCACCGCGCGCGCGGCCGGCGCGCGCTTGACGCTCACCTGCGCCGCATCGGCGAACTGCACGCGCGAGAGCACGTCGAGGCTTTCCTCGGCTTTCTGCGTGTACACCACGCGCGCCGAGATCTCGGAGCCGATGTCCTCCACGACCGCGCGCGCCACGACCTCGTCGCCGCGATACACCAGGGCGTGCATGCCGACGCGCAGCTTGCCGGCGTCGAACGCGGTGAGCGGGATGCGCGCGCCGGGCCGCGCGATCGCCGGCCGCGGCAGCCTGCCGGCGAGGATGCGGCCGATCGGCGCGTCGGCGGCGAGCAGCAGGCACATGCGCACCACGTCGTTCATCAGCGATTCGGCGCCTTTGACGCGCGCGTCGATCTGGTCGAACAGGAAATCGGCGTACGCCTGCATCTGCTTACGGTCGATGAACTCGATCTCGCTCCAGCGCGCGAGCACCGAGAGATCGCGCAGGCTGGGCGCTTCGTCGAACTGCGACAGCGATTCGGCCCAGTCCAGGCGTATCGACGGCAGCACCGCGGAGAACTCGGCGTGCAGGCAGCCCGCGATGCGCGACAGGCGATCGAAGAGCTCCGCCGCTTTCTTCGCGATCTCGCCGCGGCCGTGCTCGCCGTCGATGAGATCGCCGAGCGAGACCACCTGCTCGACCTGCGCTCGCGCACCCTGCCACGACAGCGACGCGAGCTGCGCGAGATTGACGTTGGCGACGAGCTGCCGCGTTTCGCCCACCGCCTGGCGGGTGCGGGTCTGCACGTGCGCGATCGCGTTGCGCACCGCGGTCGCCTGCTGCGTGACCGCCAAAGGCGGCGGCTTCATCGCGTACGCGGCGCTGCGCGCCTGGGCTCCCTGCATCGCGCGCACCAGGAGGTCGACGCGGTCGAGCTTCTCGATCAGTTTCGGTGCGTGCGGGAACCACGCGACCGGCGCTTCGCGCAGCTCTCCGAGCACGTCGTGCAGCTCGTCGGGCACGTCGGCGTGCTCGGCGAGGCACGCCGGCACCGGCGCGTCGATGAGTCCCGGATCGAGCGTGCGCAGCGGCACGTCGGCGAGGTTGTGCACTTCCCGCGGACGGATGTAGGCGAGGAAGCGCACTTCCTTCTTCAGCACATCGGCGCGGCGCCTGTTGATGGCGTCGAGGCGTGCGAGCTCCTCGGCGATCAGCGCGCGCGCGACCGACACGTCCTGCCGCGCCTCGGCGAGGTGCTCGTCCCACGCGGCCAGCGCGCGCCGCGCATCGTTCGTGTCCTCGCGCATCGCTTCGAGCACGCGCTCGGCCGCCGCGGCGGCGTTGCGATAGAGCTCGATACGGCCTTCCATCTGCCGCAGGAACGCGACCGTGGCGTCGGCGATGTCGGCGCTGTCCGAGAACTGCGCGGCCTCGTCGTCGGCCCAGTCGGGGACGCTCAGCATCTCGTCGATGAGCGCGGGCTTGTCGAGGAAATCCTTGAACGGCACGGTGCGCCGCTTCTCGTCGACGGCGTTGCCGACGATGGTGTGCAGGAAGAGGTCGCCTTGGATACCGTACACGTCGATGCCGAGGAACAGTCCCGGCAGCTCGTTGCCGCCGTCTTCCTGCTTGAGCTGCTGCGCGAGGCGCAGCACCGCCTGCACCGCGTCGTGGCGCGTCGCGGTCACGTAGTTCTTGGCCTCGACCGCTTTCGGCGCCTGCAGCCGCTCGGCGATCGTCGTCGTGCGTATGGTCGCTTTGCCGACGAGCGGATTGGCGGCGACCACGGTCTTCGGCGTGAAAGCGGTCGCGACCCCGATTCCGGAAAGCACTTTCTGCGTGCCGATGTTGAGGTTGACCGCTTTCTGCCGCGAGATCGGTACGTAAGGCCCGGAGGTGCCGCCGCGCACGATCGTCGTGACCGGCTTGGTGAGCGTCCTGGGCGGGATCGGTTGCGGCGCGGGCGGCGGCGTCTTGACCGCCTTGGGCTTGAGCTCTTCGAAGAACGTCGAGATGCGCTGCTGCGAGGCCGCGGCGGTGTCGGCCTGCGCGATCGTCGCGAGGGCCGGCGACACCGCGAGCCGCGTCGCGTTGGTCGTGCCCAGCATGAGCTGGCGGATGCGGTAGGTGTCGGTCTGCACCTTCACGAAGCCGTAGTCGACGATGTCGTCGGCGCGGTCGGCGCGCGAGCGCAGGAACTTGACGAAGCCTTCGAGGCCGCGATTGCCGAGCTCCGCGCGCTCGGCCGAGGTCAGCACGCCGGCCCCGTTCACGATCTGCGCTAGCAGCGGGTCTTTCATCAGCTCGTCGAGATCGCCGCTCTGGCCGAACGGCGGGTTGTTCTGGCCGATGAGGTCGAGCCCGAAGTTCGGCTCGAAGGGCATGTTGAGATCGTTCGGCGTGAGAACGGTCCATTCCTCTTCGGTGATGCTCGGGGGCGGCGCCACGGCGCCGTTCGGCAGCACGTTCGAGAACCACACCTGGTCGGCGCCGCCCGGGGCTCTGCCGGTGGCGCCATAGGCTGCGCGTCCGTCGTACAGCGTGAACGCCATGCCGTTCACGGTCTGGCCGTTGAGATTGACCTGCACGGCGGGCACGAAGAGGCGCGTCCAGGCGCCCGCGGTCGGCAGCGCAGCGATGTAACGGCGCGCCGGGGTGTTGTCGCTATCCGAGCCGCCGACGAGGTACTTGTCTTCGGCGGCACACCAATAGGCCCGGTGGTCGAACGCTGCCGGGCCGGTGCCGACACTCCACTGCAGCATGAGCACGCGCGGCGGATTGTCGGGATCGAGATACACCCACGCGTACAGCGAGTCGGCCGGCAGGACCGGGAGCGTGCCCCCCGAAGCGATGGTGAACGAGTGTTGCCGCAATCCCTGGCCGATGCCGCTCACGTGGCCACCGATCTGCGGCGGCGTCCCCCACAGCGCGGTCGATTCTTTTTCCAGCGCGCCCGGATCGTCCTCCGCCGGCGGCACCGGCAGCGCACGGCCCGTCGCGAGGCGCACGAGCTCCGAGACTTTCCTGCGCAGCCCTTCGCGCGCGGCGAGCGCACGCGCGCGCGCGAGGAGGAAGCGCTGCAGCGTCGCGTTGAACTCCGGGTCGATCACCTCTTCGATGAGGAGCCGCGGCTCGAACACCGCCTGCGGCACCGGCACCAGCACGCGCACGCGGTCGGCACCGCTCATGTCGAGCGGCGCGAGCGGCGCGGCTTCGCGCATCGCGAGGTCGAGGCTCTCCATCGGCACCGGCACCGCATCGAGCTCGAAATCGTCGGAAAAGAACTTGCTCTCGAGATCCTCGGTCACGTCGTTGAGCGGCAGCGGACCGAAATCGAGCACGTCGAGCGGCAGCAGGCCGGCGGGCGGCATGAACGCGAACAGCTTGCGCAGCTCCTCCGGCGCGGTGTTGCCGACGGACGCGAGCTCTTCCGCGAGCTGCTCGATGCGCGCCTGATAGAGCGCGGCACGCCGCGTGTCGGCGACGACCTCGCCCGCGCGGAACGCGAGCCGCGGATCGCGCGAGCGTCCGCCGTCGCGCACCACGCTCGCGCGATCGATGAAGAGCGGCGCGAGATTCGCGTCGAGCGCGATGAGCGCGACCGGCACTCCGAGCTCTTCCCACGGCAGCAGCTCGCCGGGCGCAAGCTCGCTCTCGGCGCGGAAGATCGTCCACGCGAGTCGGTTGCGGAACGCGGCGCCCGACACCGGCAGCGGCCGCCATTCGAACGGCCACGCGTACCACACCGCGCGCACGCCGTCGGCGACGCGCCAGTCCTCGAACGCAAGCTCGTCGTCGCCGGTCGCGCCGCAGGGCGCGAGCTCGCACGGATCGGTGGGATCGAACTCGCCGAGCCGGTCGGCTTCGACCGGTTGCAGCACGAGCACGCCGACGCGCGCGATGGCGTTCGGCTTGTCGTTGAACAGCGTGCCGAGATCGCGGGAGAGGATCGCGCGCGCGCGCAGGTGCTTGCCGCCCTCCACGTCGGCCGGCGGCAGCACGACCTCGCCCTTGTCGTCGACCTCGACGGTTCCGGTTTCGTCCGCCTCGTCTTTTTCGCTCGACCCCGAGCCTTCGACCGAGGGCTCGGCGTATACCGGCAGGTGCAGGAGATCGATGTGCGCGGGCTGCGCGAGCGCCACGTCCTCGCCGCTCGCCGCGATGCCGAGCCCTGCGGCGACGACCAGCCTCACGTAAGGCGCCGAGCCGTCGGCGGGCTTCACGGTCTCGTGACCGACCTCGAGCCCGTTGTCGACGCCTTGCGTGAGCGATTGCCCGCGCAGCGCCACGCGCCCGGCCTGCCAGCGCTGGCGTTTCTGCAGCGTCGGCCCAGTCAGCGCGCGGCCGGGGAAGAGGTTCGGCCGCGCGAGCCACGCGATCGCGGCCTCGGCCGCATTCTCGGGCGAGAGCGCGACGATGTGCTCGCCCGGCAGCGGATTGCGGATAGGCGTGATGCTCATGTGCGAACGCTCCGTGGGTGACGCGCTTTACATGACGTCCGGCTGGACGACGATCGGCGGGCTTTCGCCGGAGCCCGACTTGCTCGGCGTGCTCGTGCCGGTCGGCTGCGATGTGCCCGCCGGCGGCGTGGTGTCGCCCGTCGGGAACTGCATCCTCTGCGAGCTGCCGGTGATCACTGCGGCCTTGCCCGGCAGGTCGTCGCGATACGCGAGGTTGCGGCGGCGGACGAACCACAGCTCGGGCAGCTTGGCGAGCCGCGCCCATTCCTGGTCGCGCGGATCGGCCTGGTCGACCGCGATCGCGGCGAACACGGGCGTGAGCCGCTGCACGATCTGCAGCGGCTTGCGCACCGCGAGGCGGTTCGCCGCGGCGGGCAGGAGCCGACGCACGTTGCTGTCGATGCCGTTCTGCCTGAGCTTCATCACGGTCTTGCGCCAGTCCTCGCGCGGCACCGGCGCGAGGATGAGCACGCTCGTCGAATCGAGGAGCTCCGCCGGTATGGCGAGGTCGATCGGCGGCAGCGCGAGCGCTTCGTCGATCAGCGCGGGCAGCTCGTCCTGCGGGATGGGCGCGAGCTCGCAGTCGATCTCGGCGGGGAAGAAGCTCTGGGTGAAGTCGGTGGTGTCGATCATCCCCGGCGGCATCGGGCCCGCGGGCGGCAGCGCGGTGAAGCGCGAAGCGGCGGGGAAACCGGTGTTGCGGTTCGCGTCGACCGCGTCGTCGAGATGGTCCTGGTACTGCAGCAGGTGCGCGAGGCGCAACGCGCGTGCGCCGAGGCCGATGCTCGGCAGGTCGGCGCGGTCGGCGCCGAGATCGCGCCTGACCATCGGCGCGTCGATCCACGCGATGGTGTTGTTCTGCAACGCGATCATCGCGAGCGGCAGCACGTTCGCCGAGACGCCGCTCGGCCGTTGCTCGACGAATATCGCGCGTGCGGCCCGGCCGCGTCGTGCGTCCAGCGCATCGGTCGCATTGTCGTCGGTCCACGGCACGAGCACGACCGCGGTCGCTTCGATGACGTCGCCGTCCTCGACCGTGCGCTGGCCGGTGATCGAGCTCGGGTATGCGCCGACGGGGTTGGCGGTGAACTCGACCGGCCGCAGCGCGACGACGAACAGCCCGGTGCGGTTGCGCTTGGGCGGTTGCGGCCGCCGCGAGATGCCGAAGCGCGCCGAGAGCTGCTCGGCGAGCGGGATGTCGGCGAGGTGCACCGACAGCGCGCGCGGCAGCATGGTGAGCTCGCCCGCGGGTGTCACGCCGTGTCCCGCGGCGATGACGAGCTCGTCGGCGGCCTTGCCGTGCGCGACGGTCAGGCCTGCCGCGATACCGCCGCCGGTCGCCTGCGCGAGGAACGCTTCGCGCGCGAGCAGGTACTGCTGGTCGCGGATGAGGTCGCGCGCGGCGAGGAAGCGCCCGTCGAAATAGCGGGGCCGCTCGCGGCGCGCGTCCTCGATCAGCGCGCCGGATTTGCGCAGCGCGTCCACTTCGGCCGAAGCGATCGGCGTGCGAGCGCCGCCCTGGGTGAAGTCGATGGTCATGACGAGTCTCCGTTAGCCGCCGACAAACCGCGACAGCAGCTCGGCGGTCGGTATGAATCTTCGCGAGTAGTTGTCGACGATCGGTGCGTCCTTGGTGCGGCCCGGCGGTTTGGACGTGTTCACCGGGATGAGCACGCGCGCGAGGAACACCGCGGTCGGATCGAGCTCGGGCGGATGCCCGGGCGGCGGCTCGAGCTTCCCGTCGCCGGTCATCTTGGGATACGCGGCGAGCATGGCGTCCTGCAGTGCGGCGCGGCGCGCGTCGAGGTCCGCGATCGACACCAGGTCGGGTCCCTGCGAAGGCAGGCCCGAGAAATTGCCGTCGAGGCCGTCGTCGCGCGGCACGAGATGCAGCTCGTACGCGTCGCGCACGCGCGACGCCGCGACCGCGTCGAGCGCGTCGAACGGCCCCGATGCGAAGCTCGGCGTGAGACCGCGCTCGCACGCGATGAAGCGCACGAACACGTCGGCGACCACCGCGCGCGCCGGCAGGCCGCCGGCATTCTCGACACGCTCGCTCACGAAGCGGCCGAGATCGGTGAGCGTCGCGCGCTGCAGCGTGTCGCCGCCGTCGCGCTGCTTCTCGCCGTCGAACCACACCTGCAAACGCAGGCACGCGGGACGCTGCAATTCGACGAGCCGTCCCAGCCGGTCGATCGCCGCGCCCGCGGAGACTTCGATCTCTTCGGGTTTCTTGCCCTGCGCGGGGCGGTGCTTCACTTCGAGGCCGCCGAGCGTGCCGCCGCCGCCGAACAGCGCGAGCGCGCGCGCGAGGCGCCCGCGGTGATACGTCTGCTCGTCGGTGAAGTCCTGCGCGTCGAGCAGCATGCCGGTCGCGTACGACGCGCGCTCCGGCGCGGGCCGCGTGTACAGCGGATCGGCTTCGGGTCTGCGGGCGATGGCGCTCATGGTCGGCCTTTGCGGTTAACGGTCCACCCGTTCGTCTTTCGATACCTCGAGCACGAAGATCGCGGGCTCGCTCTTCGCGCCCTTGTCGTTGAGCACCTCGAGCTGGAAGCGATGCACGCCGGGCTCGAGCCCTTCGACGAGGAGCGTCGGTTTCTCCGTATCGACGGGGACGTTGGGTTCGAGCTTCATGGATCAGCGGGTGATCACCGGCCCGAGATACGTCCAGCGATAGACCTTGATGACGCCGCCGCCGGTATCGAACGACTTCTCGCCCGAGAGCTCGAAGCTCGAGCTCATGCCGACGATCTCCGGCCCGGTCAGCACCGCGGTGGGCGCTTCCTGGTCCGCGACGATGACTTCGATCTCGTCGGGCTTGGAGGTGTTGCCCGAATCGTCGACGACCACGAGCCTGAAGCGGTGGCGCCCGACCGGCAGCGGATTCCTGGGATCGATCGTGACCTCGATGGTCGGCTGCTCGGTCTCGATCTCCTTGCTGATGATGAATTCGGCCATGCTCGTGCTCCTTGCTGAAAGTGGCTGTTACGAGTCGCGCCGCCAGCGATACGTGGCGATCTCGCGTCCCGGGCCTGCGCGCGATTCGCTGCCGTCGAGGTCGAACGACTTGCCCCACGGCGTGGTCTTGTCGGTCCCTGCATCGGCGATCGGCCGCGGCGGCGGCGGTGACGGCGCGGACGCGCCGCTCATGCGCGGGTCGAGCGAAGCGAGCCCGAGCACGAAATCGCCGAGACCGATACCCGAGACCTGCACGCGCACCGGCCTGGGCGGTGTGCGCGGACCGAGATAGCTGTCGACGCCGACGAGGCTCGCTACGCCGACGAGGAACGGCCACGTCGCGGTCTGGACGCGCGTCTCGACGTGCGCGGGCGCTTCGAGCTCGACGATGCGCCGGATCAACCCGAGGTCCTGCGGCTCGACGTTCTGGTGGACGAGCACCGTGGCGCGGTGGGCGAGCCGTTCGTAGAACGCGCGCACCGCGGCGTTCTCCTGCAAGGTCGCGACGTCGGCGCGGAAGAGGGCGAGGAGCTCGACCTTCGCGGCTTCGCCGAGGATGAGCGTATCGCCGACGACCGAGTTGCCGCTCACCGTGAGTCCCGGCAGCAGCGGATCGGTCTCGTCGGCGAGATCGACGCCGAGCAGCGTCGCAAACAGGCGCCGCAACCTGAAGTCTTCGAGCACGATGATCTCGCCGCCGCGCACGCCACCGCCGGTCGCGACGTCGAGCGCGAGCTCGAGCCCGCGCTTGCTGCCGTGATACTGCGCGAGCTTGGGCGCCGCCTGCAGCCACTCGCGGCGACGGTCGACAGGCAAGGCAGGATGGAACGCGATGCCGATCCACGCGGCGAGCCAGTCGAGGTTGCCTTCGGGCACGCCCGCCGGATCGGTGAGCACGTGGGCGGCCGCGACGCGATCTTCGAGCGTGGTGAGCACGCCTTCGAACATCGCGAGATAGCGCTCGAGGAAGTCCGCGGGCGTGGCGGCGGGGCGGTAGCACGCGATCGCATGCGGCTCGCGCCGGATGCGCCAGCTGCGCCCGGTCGCCGAGTCGGCGAGCAGCCACGCAGCGCCGGGCTCTTCGACGCGGATCTGCGCCGCAGCGCCGACGGCGAAGCCCGCTTTCTGCATCTGCGCGGTCACCGTCGGCGGCGGCGCGCCGCCGGTGTCGAGCTTGGCGGCGAGCGCGGGTGCGAACGTCTCGACGCGCTCGCCGGGGATCGACGCCGACGGTCCGTACAGCGTCTCGCGATAGATGCGCGGCAGGTAATGGTCGCGATAGGAGAAGCGGCTGCCCCAGGCGCGCAGCGCCGCGATCTCGGGACCGGCGCGGCCGTCGCCGAAGAGCTCGAGCTTCACCCACAGATAACGGCCGGCGACGCTGCGCACGCGTTTCCTCGCGTCCTGGATGAGCACCGAGAAGAGCCCGCAGACGTCCTTTTCCATCGGCCACGGGCCGAGCCCCGGATGCGAAGGCAGCTCGGAAGAGAAAGGCTCCCACACCGCGTGCGGCTCGTGAGGTCCGCCGTCGAGCGGGATGTGGCTTCCGAAGCGATGCGCGCACCACGCGGTGGGCGCCTGCGGCGGCTCGGGATCGGCGCTCGCCGCGAGATACACGATGAGGCCGCTGCCCGGCGGCAGCGACGCTTCGGCGTACAGGCGGTGCCACACCGTCTGCTGGCTGCCGCTGTCGATGACGTGCATGGCGGTCGGCGTGAAGCTCGCGGCTTCGCCGTGGCGTGCGAGGTTCGACAGCGACAGCGCGTGCAGCGGCTCCGAGCCGCCGCTCGTGGTCTCGTAATGCGGCGGCGTCGACACGCCGTGCACGAACGGTCCTTCGACCGCGTCGGCGGCGAGCGGATAGATCTCGCCGAGGCACGCGCGCGTCTCGTCGTTCTCACCGTCGTCGACCGCGAAGCTCGGCGCATCGGTGCGCAGCGGGACCCTCACGACGATGCGGTCCTTGTCCAGCCACTCGACCGCATACGCGTAGCGCGCGTTCACGAGCGACAGCGCAGGGCCGAGCTTCTCGCGCGCGGTGTCGAGGAAGCGCACGTAGGCATCGCCCGCCGATCGCCACGACAGCAGCGCGACGCCGCCGTCGGCGTGCGCCGCGATCGCGACCGGTTTCTCGCCGTCGGGCCATTCGATCGCGTCGAGCAACCGTATCGCAGGCGGCCGCGGGTTCTCGGGCGAGGGCCTGAACGTGGTGTGCGCGTATTCCAGGTGCGGCCGGTCGGCGAGCGGCATGCCGGTCACGCGCGCGATGCGGCCGCTGGTGCGCTCGAGCAGCCATGCGCCGCCCGACGGCGCGGCGGCGATGCGCCAGGGTTTGAAGCTCGGAGAATGCGCGAGCACGCTCGTCCAGCGGCCGCGCAGGTCGTGCAGGACGACGCCGTTCTGCACCGCTATGTACAGCACGTCGTCGTAACCGAGGGCGATGTCGCTCGGCCGCTGCTGCAGCCGCACGCGCTCGGCCTCGGAGGGCAGGTGGGGACTCTTCGCGACGATCATGCCGACGTTGTCGTCGGCGTCGGGCTTCTCGATCCAGTGCGCGACCGCGCCGTATTCGTCGCGCGTCGCGGGGATGCGCTCGAGCGCGTTGGCGGCGGCGGTCTGCGCATCGGAAAGATTGGCGGGCGGCGGCAGGGTGCGCTCGCTCGCCAGCCTCAATACCCGGCACTGCGCGTCCCACACCGTGCGCAGCCGCGCCGGGAAGTGGCGCTCGTCGGCGAGGATCCAGAAGCGCTGGCCGTTGGCGTCCATCAGCAGACCCTGGGCACCACCGGCACCGCGACCGCGCGCGGATCGGCGTACGGGTTGGGCGAGGCGGTCATGCGCGACGGCGCGCCCGACGGATCGTCGGTGACGACGACGCCGAGCAGCTCCGGCAGCTGCCACGCGGCGATGTCGAGCTTCGCGGTCGCCACACCCGCCGGGTCGGGCACTTCGCGCCAGTCGTCGCCCGCGTTGGCGTCGCGGCGGAAGAGGCGCAGTCCCCGCACTTCGCGCACGCCCGCGACGCGCGAGACGTCGACCACGAGCTCGCCCGCGGTCACGTCGCGCCCGAGCGGCCAGCCTTCGGCGTCGATGCCGCCCGGCGCGAGCGGCCACAAGAGACGGATCAGCGCCTGCTTCACGTCGTCGAGCACCTGGTCGCGCGCGTGGCCGTCGCGGATCGCGACGCCGACCGAGATTGCGAGCGGCACGTACTCGCAGCCGATCACGTAGAGCTCGGTCGACAGCGGCGTGCGCGCCGAGAGGTGCGCGTGCAAGCGCTCGATGAACGGGCGATCGGGACGCGGATTCGGCGCGCGCGACAGCGGCGCCATCGGCAGCGCGAGCACGCTGACCACGCCCGGCACGTCGAAGCGGCGGTCGCGCGGCTTGAAGCGCGGCAGCACGTCGACGCGGCCGACGGTGATGCCGGGCGCTTCGAAGGCGAGGCTCTTGTAATCGTCGGCGGTGACCGCGCGATCGCGGTGCGCGAGATAGGACGGGATGCGCTTCTCGGCCGCCGCGAGGGTCTCGATGTCTTCGCCGCCTTCGGCGGGCAGCGGTTGCGACACCTTGATCGGGGCCACGGGCTTGCCGGTGATGTCGACCGCGGACAGCTCGGCGAGCGTTCCCGCGGGGACGTTACCGGCGCGCCCGCCGCCGAAGCGGCCCCTGGCGAGACGGATGCGCATCTCGCGCTCGGGCGCGCGTCCGCGCACGCCGTCGCCGAAGCGGATGACGCCGCCGGCGGCGTCGAGCTCGTAGGCGCCCGCGTCGCGCGCGACCTGCGGATCGGGATGGATGGCCGCGAGGTCTTCGACGCGCGACCAGCGTTGATAGCCGCGTCCCGGCTCTTCGACTTCGATCTCGAGCGTGTCCGGATCGACCGAGCGCTCGGGAAGCTGGAACGCCTGGTCGGCTGCGCCGCTCGAGACGCCGAGCACGCGCCCGCCGAGCGTCACGCGCTGGTCGACCTCGACCGCGTTGACGCCGAGCCACGCGAGCTTCAGTTGATTCACCTGCTGGCCCGGCGCGGGACGCAGGCGCAGCCACGCGACGAGGCGCGACGCTTTCTGCGCGTCGTCGAGCCGCGGCGGCACGTCGCCGACGCCCGCGGCGGGGTTGTCCTGCACGTCGTTCGACGGCGCCCAGATCAGCGATTCGTCCGGCAGCGGCAGGCGCAGCGTGCCGGGCCGCGCGAGACCGGCGGTGGTGTCGTTGCCGGCGAGCGGCTCGAGCGTGAGGTAATCGGTCGCGTTCGCGGTCCGGCCGCGCGTCGTGATCTCCCACACCACCGGCACGCGCGCGCGCGCTCCGATCTCTTCGAAGAGCGCGGGCGTCTTCACCGCGGGCACGATGCCGACCGAGAGCAGCGACGCCGCGCCGCTGTCGCCGCCGCCGAGCGCTTTCAGCGCGGCCTCGTTGGCCGCGGGCTGGTCCTGTTCCTTGGGTGCGGCGGGTGCGAGCAGCGCGAGCCACAGCGCGCGGTCGGCGGTGCCGCCGAAGACGTCGACGCCGGCCGGCACCGCGCGTCCCCCGTCGAACACCGGGGTCGTCTCGTACGGACGCGCGGCGGTGCGGATGCGATGCACGCGCGTGAGGCCGTCGATGACGTCGGCGAGCTTCGCGCTCTCGCGGTCGTTGAGCGCGCGCTTCACGTACGCCTCGGCGGTGATCGGCAGCACCGTGGTCTCGGTCAGCGTCTCGAACAGCTGCGCGCCGGCGATGCGGCGGCCGGCCGCGAGCGTTGCGGCCGACAGCTCGGTGGGCTGCGCCCACGCGAGGCTCACGATCGTGCGCGCGGGCTGCGCGCTCTTCAGCGGCAGGCCGAGGAGCTTGAGAAAGACCAGGCGCTGGCGCTCCGGCACGAGGTTCGCCCGATACAGCAGGGCGTCGCCGAGCCACGCGAAGAGCTCGATCAGCGTGCGGCCCGGATCGCCGAGCCGCGGGTGGGTCCACTCCGGCGTGTGCGCGGGGATCCGCCGCAGCATGTCCTCGACGAGATCGTCGAAGGTCCGGTCGGCAAGACTGGGGGGCTGGAAAGAGATCACTGTACTTCTCCGCTCAGTTTTCCAGCTGCATGGTCAGCGCGACGACGCCGGGCGCGCCGGTCCTCGCGAGGCGATACGCGATCTCGACGCGCACGTGGGTGGGCTCGCCCTCGACGTCCCACACTTCGACGCGGTCGAGGAGGATGCGCTTCTCCCAGCGCTCGAGCGCGGACTGCACGCGGTCGCGGATCTCGCGCCGCGTCGCGAGCGTGTTGGGCTCGTGCAGCAGGAGGTCGAGGCCGGCGCCGAAATCGGGGCGCATGAGCTGCTCGCGCGGACGCGTCGAGAGGATGACGCGGATCAGCTCGCGCACGCTCTGCTCGAGGTCGGGATACGACAGGCGGCCCTGCGCGTCGGGCAACGGCAGCAGCGGCCAGCCGATCAGCGGGACGGTCGCGCTCATGGATTGTCACCTCCGCCGATCTTCGGGAACGGGATGCAGATCTTGATGAAGAGCAGCCAGCGGAAAATCAGATCGAACAGCATGAGGAAGATCATCAGCACGATGAAGGCGCAGATGGTGATGATCGGGATCGAGAAGCCGCAGATCCATTGCAGCGCAGGCGACGCCGACGGTTCCTGGCCTTCGCCGCCCGCGAGCTTCTTCGCGTCCTGCGAGAAGAGGTTGTTGAGCGACGCCGGGACGACGAACGCGACGTTGGGCTTGAGACTCTTGAGCAGGGCGCGGTCGGACGGATCGGGCAGCGGCACCTGGACCGCGGGCGCGCCCGCGCCTTCGTACCACGGCGCGATGGTGAAAGGCCGGGTGTACGCGCTCCACTCGGTGCGCTCGGGACAGCCGCATTCGGGCTTGATGCGCACGAAGGCGCGCAGCACGTAGCGCGCGCCCGCGCGGTCGAAGCGGCCCGAGCTCGCCTGCACCGACTTGTAGCGCTCGTTCATCGCGGCCGAGAGTTTTTGTGCGAGCTGCCCGACGTCGCGCGAGCCGCGCGACGGCCACGACCGCGGCATCTCGGGCGCGGTTGCCTTCCCGTCTCGCTCCAGCAGCGGCGCCACGCACGCCTTGAGGAACGTGCCGGCTTTGACGGGGCTGCGCCGGCGCCCGCCTCGGTCGACGAGCGGCAGCTCGATGCGCTGCAGCTCGTTGAAGAGCGCGGTGGACGCGGGCGACGTGCCGAACGCGTCGAACTCGATCGCGAGCTGTTGCAGCATGCGCACCAGCATGGTGAGGCTGGCGACGTGTCCCGATGCCCCGGCGGGGATGTCGGCGGTGGTGCGCATCGCCGGCGACACCGTCTCGCCCGCCTGGTCGAAGGTCATCGCATCGCCGTTCAGCATGCCGACGAGGTGATCGCGAAAGGCTTTGGTGTCCGGTCCGAAGTTGCGCGGGCCTTCGGAAGGCGCTTCGGCGCGCTCGTTGCTCGACGTGGGCACGATCCCGTAATAGAGCGTGCGTCCCGCGGCCTCGCAGACGTCGGGCGGCGCGACGAACAGCGGAATGACGTGCTCTTCGGACAGCGCGCCGCGCTGCTGCGACGCGTGCGCGACGAGCTCGCGGGCGAGCGAAACCGGGCCGATCGCTTTCAGCGCGAGCCGGCGCGCGGGCGCCGGATCGTGACGCGCGTCGGCTTCGGCGGCGGCATCGATCGTTTCCCAGCCCATGAGCTTGCCGCCCGCGCGCATCCAGCCTTCGTAGCCGCCGCGCTCGCCGACGCGGCGCAGCACCATGCCCGCCGATTCGATGCGCTTCGGATCGACGCGCGGCTCGCCCGGCGTGTCGCAGTACGCTTCGACGATCGCGAGATGGAACTGGCGCTGCACCGGCTGGAACAGCTTCAGCGTGCCGCGCTCGGACGCCGACGCGATGTCTTTGGCGAGCGCGGCGCGCGCGCTCTGCGTGCGCAGGCTCTCCAGCGTCGCTTCGATGAAATCCTCGTCGCCGCGCTGGAGGATCGCGGGCGCGCCGGACTGGCCCGGCACGACGCGCACGCCGCCTTGCAGCTCGCGGGGCGCACGCAACAGCACTGGATGCGGTTTCACCATACGTTCCCCGCGCCCGGCGTGTAGCTCGACGACACCACCGCGTTGGTGAGCAGCGTCTCGCACTTCACCACGCCCGAGAATTTGGCCATGCCGGCGTCGACGTTCACCATGCCGGCGCTCATCGAGATCTGCGAGGCGTTCACCGTCACTTTCGCGCTCGCGGTGATGGTGATGCCGCTCGGCTCGAGCTTGATCGAGTTGCCGTTGGAATCCTCGATCGTCACCGAGCCCGGGCCGTCCTTGAGCGTGAGCTTCTGTCCGCCCGGCGTCTCGAGCTGCAGCGTCTCCTGGCCCTGGGTGTCGTCGAGCGTGATCTGGATCGCGTTCTTCGACTTGATGATCTTCTTGACGTTGCCCGAGCCGATCGAGTCGGGCGCCTGGTTGGCGCCGCTCCACAGGCCGCCGAGCACGAGCGGATACGACGGATCGCCGTTGACGAAGATCACCAGCACTTCGTCGCCGACGTCGGGCATGAAGAACGTGCCGCGGTCGTCGCCCGCGAACGGCGCGACCACGCGCGCCCACAGCGGCATGTCCTGCCCGTCGGCGCCGTCGTACGCGTACAGGCGCACCTGCACGCGGTTCATGCTGCTCGGGTCGGAGAGCGAGACCACTTTTGCGAGATGTCCCGCGGCGAGCCAGCCGGGCATGCGTTCGAAGATCGCGGCGCGGTCCATCAGTCGTTCCCCAGGTACGCGCACTCGGCGCCGAACTCGGTGCGATAGCCTTCGGCGAGATCGAAGCGATGGCAGGTGCGCGTCACGTAATAAGTGTTCTCGAAGCGCTTCTGCACGCCGGTGATGCGGCAGTGCGCGCCGACGCGCAGTTGCGCGTTGCCTTCGGCGACGCCTTCGAGCCTCACGAACCTGCGCCCGCGCAGGTCGAACGCCGCTTCGGCGACCGCGCGCGCTTCGTCGTCGGTGCCGACCGCGAGGTGCCCGATGTGCTCGCTGCGCTCGGCCAGCGCGTCCTTGAGCAGCGAGGCGCCGGTGCGGCCCGCGCCGGGGCCGCCATGCGTGAGCGACGAAGCGCTGCCCGACACCGCGCGGCCGTCGCTTGCGTTCCATCCGCCCGCGGTGACCTTGGTGACCTGGTCGGCGAGGTCGCACGTGATGCGCGCGCTCGCGAGCTGTCCGTAGAGCTCCAGCTCGAGCGAGCCGCGCCGCACGTCGCCGCGGCCCGAGACGTGCAACTCGGCTTCGACGACCTGCACGTCGCCGTCGAAGCGGCCGACGAGCCGGCGCAGGAACGACAGGTCGCTTTCGTTGAGCTGCGCCCACGTCGCGGTCGGCGAGGAGAGGCCGTCGATCACCGGCGTGAGCCCGAGATCGGAGGCGATCGCGCGGGCTACATCTGCGGGGGATCTGTCGGTGTGCACGCGGCTCTTGCGCGCGAGCCGCCCGCGCTGGAGCCTGTCTTCGGCGAGCACGACGATCTGCGGCGCCGCGCCGGTGTAGTACCGGCCCTCGAGCGCGCTGATGACGCCTTTGAAGATCTCGCGCGGCTCGGTCTCGTCGCCGGAATAGACGCCGATCTCGGCGCCGAGCTTCAATTTGCCGCCTTCGCCGAAGGCGTATTCCGCGCCGCCCGACGCGATGCTGGCCCAGTCGGAAAACCTGAGCTCGAGCGAGGAGAGCCCGCCTTCTTCCTCGTGCATCGTCATCTCGAGCAGCAGCTCCTTGACGCGATCGTCCTCGGCGCCGTTGACCCGTAACGTGGGTCTCGCGCTGTAGACGGCGGCGGCGCTGACTGAGCTTTCGGCCATCGACGGATCCCGTTAGTCGGCCTGGATGCGCGCTTTGCGCTCTTCGGCGATCGCGAGCTCGCGCATCACTTTGCGCAAGCCCTCCGAGGACTCGCCGCCGGTGTCCTGCGGTTCCTGCGCGCGCTGCGATCCGCTGCCGCGCTCGCCGCTGATCTCTGTCTCGACCGTCTCGAAAACGATGGGCATCGCTTATCCTCGTCAGGAGAACGAAAGCTTCGCGGCGAGATCGGCATCGGCGCCGACGTCGGCGGAGAGGCTCGCGCCCGCCGGCGGCGACAATGCGCGGCCGCCGGGACCGAACTGCACCCCGGGGCCGATCGAGACCGCGCTGCGCGCTTCGACGAGCGGCCGCGGGTCGGGCACCGAGATCGTTCTGGCCTCCACGCGCAAGCCGCCGAACGCGCCGCCGGCCGCCGCGCCGATACCGATGCCGCCGCCGATGCCGATACCGCCGCCGACCCCGATACCACCGCCGATCGAAAGACCCGCGCCGCCGCCCGCGGAGAACGCCGCGGCGGGCGCGAGCGTCACGCTGCCGCCGACCGAGAGACCGGCTTCGGCGCTCACGCCGAACGAAGCGCCGGCGGAGATCGACGCGCCCGCTTCGATCGAAAGCCCGGCCGCGCCGCCGAAGCGCAGGCTGTCTTCCCCGTTGAGCGCGGCGATCGCGCGCGCCGCGCCGGGGGCGCCGAGATCGTTCGCGACGCTGGAGGCGCTCGGCGGATTACCTTGGTCGTTCGGCGGCACCGTCACCGCCTGCGCCTTGAGATCGCCGTCGACGCTCGCCGGCTTGTTGTGCTTGCTTTCGAACGTGACGTCCTGGCTCGTCATCGTGATGTTGATGGTCGAGCGCAGCGGCGCGCCGCTCGGCGAGAAGAAGTCGAGCGTCTCCTTGTACTGGTCGATGAGACCCTGGAAGACGTAGAGGCCCCAGCCGAACTTGACCGTGCGCGGCGCCTTGCTCTGCGGCTCGGGCTTCATGAGCTGCGCCATCTTGTCGGTCGTCTTGCGCACGTCCGCGCCGGTGTCGGTGGTGTCGAAGACGAGGTCCATCGTGAGCTTGGCGGTGCTCTGGCTCACGTGCTGTTTCTTCTTCGCGCCCGAGCCTTCCTCCTTCATCGTGTTCTGGATCGTGTATTGCAGCGACGCCGGATTGAAGTGCACGTCGACCTTGATCGCAGGCGAACCGTTCACCGATTCGAACGTCGCGAGCGCGAGCTTGGGCGTCCTGGGTGTCGGCTCGCTCACCTGGCGCCCCTCACCAGCGTGAGCCCTTCGTGCGCGAGGTGCAGCTCCTCGATGCCGACCTCGGTGCCTTTGGCGTTGAGGTCCGCCGCCTTGAACTTGACCGGCAGCGCGCGCGCGAGCCCCCACACCAGCGCGGTGTTGCCCGCGGTGTCCTGCATCGCGATCTCGGCGGACAGCCGATACGAATACGCGCCGCCCGCGACGAGCTGGAACCACTGCCACAGGTCGCGCGTCGTGGTCATGCCGCGCTTGAGGATCACCGTCGCGAACGAGACCTGGCCCACGCGCTGGGCGGGACCGTAGTTGAGCCCGCCGGCCTTGATCACCTTGGGCTCCATGGTCGCCTCGAGCCCGGTGCATTCGGCGAACGCGCCGCTGCACAGCGCGACCGCGTCGTTGCTTGCGCTGCCCGACAGCGCGTCGCGGCGGAAGGTCACCGAGAACCGGAAGACGTGCAGGGGGGCGAGCGCGTTCTCGCTCATCACGCCACCGCTCTCAACTGGACCGAGGCCGCGTTGCCCGCCTCGACCGCCAGCACGATCACGATGCGCTCGATCGACGCCGCGGGCGCGAGCGTCACTTCGGCGACGAGCCGGCCCGCGTCGATATCGTTCTGCGTCATCGTCGAACGGTTGCAGCGCACCTCGAAGGCGTCGCTGCTGGTCTCGCCGCGCAATCCGCCTTCGCGCCAGTAATCGGTGAGCAGCTCTTCCATCGCGCGCTCCAGGCGCGTCCACAGCAGCGGGCCGTTCGCTTCGAACACGAGGCTCTCGCCGAGGCGCCGCGCGGCGCGCAGCACGCTCGCGACCAGGCGGCTGACGCCGCCGGGACGCCACGCCGCGTCGGGGCTCGTCGTCACGTCGGAGACCAGCGTCCAGCCGTCGGGCTCGCGCGCGATGAGGCACACGCGCTCGGCCAGCTTCGCGGTGGGGCTGTCCGCGCCGAGCCCCCAGTCCGGAAACGGCGTCGCGCCGACCACGTCCTGGAGCGGCGTGCCGGCGACGGCGCGAAACGTGCCGCGCGCGAGCGCGCTCTGCGCGATGACGCCGGCGAGCAGCCCGTCGGCGGGCTCGAGGCGTTCGGGCAGGTCGCTCGAGCGCCGTGTCGCGATCCACGGCCACGCGAGCTGGATGAACGCGCTGGCGGCGGTGGACACCGGCGCGACGTGCACGCCTTCGTCCTCGAGCACGCCGACGCGTCGGAGATACGGCACGAGGTCGCTCTCGGCGTACACCGGCCCGTCGTCGGCGGGCCGGCGGTTGTCGCGGTCGGGCAGCGGCAGCGCGCCGACGAAGTAGCAGTCGCGGCGATGGCGCACGAGAAACTGGCGCACGTCGGCCGCGGCGAGGCGCCATGCCGCATAGCCCACGCTGTCGGCGCGCGGCGCGGCGACGCGCGTGAGTCCCAGGTCCGGCTCGGGCGCGGGCTCGTCTTCGCTGCACTCGACGAAACCTTCGGGCGGAATCGGCGGCACCTTGGTCGTCAGCGGCGGCACCGGCATCGCCGCGCACGCGTCGGCGAGGTCGGGCAGCACGACGATCGTCGCGTCGGGAAGGCCGTACAGGTGATAGAGCCCGCGCCAGGTGTTCGGCGTGAACGGATCGAAAGGCGCCGCTGCGACATCGGCGAAATCGGGCACGATCGCGCGGATGCGGTCGCGGCGCAGGTCGGCGCGTCGCTTCGCGGTCTCGATGTACGGCCAGGGATCGCCTGCGCGCACGATCACCGCGCGCCGTCCGCCGTTGGCGAAGAAGCTGCGCACCGCGGCGCCGAGATACGTCGCGCAGCGCGCGCCGCCGCTGGCCCGCAGCGGCCGCGCTTCCCACGCGAACAGCGCGTCGAAAGCGTCCCAGCTCTCCACCGTGATCGGAAGCTGCAGCGCGGACTGCAGCACGGTCTCGCTGCGTCCCCACGGACCGTGCCGCCAGCCTTGCGCTTCGAGCTCGTCGAGCACTGCCTCCGGCAGCGGCACACCGCGCCGCCGCGCGACATAACCCGCGAAGAACGCGATGTCGGTGCGGTTCGGCGCGGGCGCGACCGCCGGCGCGACGGTGGAGAAGACGAGCATGGTTACGCGGCCTCGATCTCGATCGCTTCGGCCGACAGCACCACTTCTTCCATCGCGACGTCGCCGCCGCCTTTGCCGGCGAGCGTGGGGCCGGTGTACTTCATCGGGATCACGCCGCGCAGCACCCACGACTGCACCGGCTTGTGCGCTTCGTCGAGGAGCTGGATGGTGACCGTCTTCTGCGCGGCCGGTCCCTTGGTGCGCGCGTCGCGGATCCACGCCCACAACGTCTGCGAGTTGACGATCCCCCTCTTGAGCGTGGTGTCGGCGACGGTGTGGATGCCGGGCACCTTGCGCACGTGGTTCTCTTTCTCGTCGCCGTTGCGGTACTCGGCCATCTTGATCTCCGAGCCGATGCCCGACACGTCGGAGAAGCCGCCGAACGGCGTGCCGCCGTCGAAGCTCACCAGGTAATTGAAGGCGCCGTAAGGCGCGTTGCGCTCAGCCATGGTTCATCTCCCGAAAAAATCAGCCGCGTATCGACTGTTTTGTGGTCGATGCGCGGTCAAAAATCAGCCGCGCGAATCGGCCGTCTTCTGGCCGATGCGGAAGATCACGAATTCGGCGGGCCTGATGATCGCGACGCCGATCAGGCAGACGAGCCGGCCGTTGTCGAGATCGTTCTGGGTCATCGTGCTGCGGTCGCAGCGCACGAAGAACGCTTCTTCCTGCGATGCTCCGAGCAGCGCGCCGTTGCGCCACTCGTTGTAGAGGAAGTCCGCGATCGTCTGGCGCACGTTGGCCCACAGGCGCTCGCCGTTGGGCTCGAACACCGCCCACTGCGTGCCGCGGTCGATCGACGCTTCGAGATAGTTGAAGTAGCGCCGGTCGCTCACGTATTTCCACTCGGGGTCGCTCGAGATGAGCCGCGCGCCCCACACGCGGTAGCCGCGTCCCGACAGCAGCCGCAGGCAGTTCACGCCGATGGGGTTGAGCCCTTCCTGCTGGCCGAAGTTGACGTCGACCTCGAAGCGCAGCGCGCTGCGCACGACCTCATTCGCGGGCGCCTTGTGCACGCCGCGCTGGATGTCGTTGCGCGCGTAGATGCCGGACACGAAACCGGAAGGCGGCAGCGCGATCTCGCGCGGGATGTCTTCGCGGCCCGGCCTGAACAGCGGGTTCGAGACGACGACCCACGGGTAATAGAGCGCGGCGTAGCGCGAATCCATGAGGCCGCGCAGCGTGCGCACCTGTCCGGGCGTCTGCTGCGGCGGCGTGTCGAGCACCGCGATGCGATACGCGCGGCGGCCTTCGGCGTGCGCGATCAGCGCGCCGTTGATCGCCTGCGCATCGGCGTACGCGGCCGAGCCGGGCGCCGCCACGATCGAGATGTCTTCCATGCCCGCGAGGAGCTCGAGCGCGGAGGCATAGGCCGCGCTGCCGGGCGGATCGCCGTCGGCGCCGCCGTCGAGCAGGAGGGTGCGCGTGGTGACGGCCTTCGCGTCGACGGTGAAGAGCGCCGACTGCAGCTCGCTCGGTGCGACGTCCTTGCCGACGCTGATGAAGTAGGCGTTCTGGAGCTGCTCGGCGCGGCTGTCGGGCGTCTGCTTGAGCACCGTGCCGATGTAGCGCGGATGCGAGGGATGCAGGCCGAGGTCTTCGTACGAGAGCACGTTGCCCTGCGCGCGGTCGCCGGTGCGCGGCTCGCCCGGCGGCATGTCGTCGATCGTGGTGACGATCAGCGTGATGACCCGAGGCGTGGCGCCCGCGAGCTCCGATGTGACCGCGGCAGCGCCGGCGGGATTCGCCGCGGGGTGCCACGTGCTGCCCATCTTCACGTGATGCACCGGCGTGTCGGCGGGACCGGTGCGCAGGAAGGTCCCGGGCGGCGCGTTTTCCATCACGCGGTCCGACGCCGGCGTCGAGATCTCGGTGATGTCGATGCGGCCGTTGCCGGCGCTGCCGGGGAAGCGCGCGGTGAACGCGATCGCTTCGTCCCCGGTCGCGGCGCTCGCCGCGGCGGTCGCGGCCGTCGCGTTCGAGCCCACCACCCGGCACACGTAGAGCCGCGCTCCGCCTTCGTTGAAGAACGCGCGCGCCGCGTGCGCGAGATAGTTGGTCCTGCGCACGCCGGTGTAGCCGAAGTCGCTGTACGTGCCGTAGAGGCGCTCGAAGTCGCCGTAGCTCGTGAGCATCTCGGGCTGGGTGAGGTCGTTGCTGTTCGCGCGGAAAGGACCTTTGCGCGCCGGCCCGACGAAAGCGGTCGTGCTCGTGCCCACGCCTTCGATCGATTTGGCCCGGAAGCTCGTCTCTTCGACGTATACGCCAGGGGCGAGGTATTCAGGCATGGCTTATCTCCTTGGTGTCATGCGGTGAGGTCGAGTTGCAGGGCGAGCGGGAGCTCGGCGCCGGCGGTGAGATGCACCGGCGCGGTGGTCTTCACGGCATCGGGATCGCTTTCGATGGATTCGGGATCGGGTGCCGGCAGCGCCGACGGCGCGCGGCCGAAAGCCGCGTCGGCGGCGCTGGTGCGCGCGCTGCCGTGGGCTTCGCTGTAGATCGCTTCGAACGTCGCGTCGATGCCGGTGGCGATCACGGTGTCGTCGTCGTTCTCCGACCATGTCATGACGGCGACGCCGACGACCGTCACCAGCGCTTCGCCGCGCCAGTCGGTGATGCCGCGTGCGAGCACGTCGCCGTTGGAGAGGACGCGCAGGAGCACGCCGCCGAGCGCATCGCCGCTGTCTTCGTCCGAGAGCGAGACCCGCAGCGCGGTCCAGTTGACGCCGCGCGCCGCCGACGGCGAGCGGTACATCGGGACGTCGAAGGCGCGGAAGAGCGAATTGGCGTTGGCGGCGTTACCCGGATCCGCGTCGCGCGGCAGCGCGACCGTCGCACGGCGCGCGAGATAGAAACCCGACGGATCGTCGACCGTGAGGCTGGCTTCGACGCTGCCGAGCGCCGGCGTGGCCGGCGCTTCGAAGTACGACTCGGCGTGCGCGGCGAGATCGGGATGGCGGCGGATGACGGTGAGCCCGCTGCGGTTGCGCGTGAGCTCGACGCCGGCCTCGCCGGTGACGCGCAGCGGCGTCTCGATCGCAAGGCCGGTCGCGGCATCGACGAAGCGCACCGCACCGAGCACGCGCGCTTCGACGCGCTCGACTTCGCGCACGTGAACGATCATGCGTCGGCCTCCACGCCGTAGCGCAGGCGCGTCGCGACGACCGGCCGGTACTCGGCGGTCTCGTCGGGATCGATGCGCACCAGGCGCGCGATATAGCTTGCCGACAGCCGGTAGCCCGGATCGAGCGCGTCCCAGATGCGCATCAGGTCTTCCAGCTCGAGCTCGTGCGGCACGATCTGCACCGCTTCGTCGCGCGCCCAGCCGGCTTCGGGCGAGAGCGTGGACGCATCGAGCAGCGGATGCTCGTGGAGCTGGCGCAGCGCCCACGCGAAGATGACCTGCTCGTCGGCGGCGGTGCCGCCCCACGCGGTGAGCAGGTAATGCAGGTCGACCGTGAGCGGCGAGATGCCCGCTTTGGACGTGTGCGGCTGCATCTGGCGCGTGTGCTCGTTGGCGGTCGCGCGATAGAGGAGCAGCGTGATGCGCGTGGGCTCCTCGTCGATGTCGCCCGCGAGCGAGCCGCACGAGATCGCTTCGAACGTGCACGACGGCATCGTCCGACCCGCGATCTGCGCGGGGTAGGTATTGCGCAGATAAGTCGCGATCGAGTTTCCGACCGAATGGATCGCGAAGACGTTTGCCATGTAGCTTTTTCGTCGCCCTTTCCAGCTGAATCGTCGGGCTTCGCCCGCGATTCAGTTCTCGTTATGCATTTGCGGCGCAAAGTAGGTTTCCACTTTGCGCCGGTTAATTTCCGATCGCGCTGTTCGCGCGGTAGATCACGCGGCCGTCGGGCAGCGTCTCGCGCTCGACCAGGCGGTTGCGATGCAGGCTGCGCAGCGCTTCCGCGACCGCCGGAGCGTTCGTGCCGATGCCCATCTCCGGCATCCACCATTCGGCGATGCCTTCTTCGCTGTCGGCCGCATCGGGATGCAGCGCGAGATAGCGCAGGATCGCGTCGGCTACCGCAACGCCCGCGTCGGGCGGCTCGCCCACGTGCGCCTCCTGTCAGCGTGCGACGGGCTGCGCTTTACGCGAGCTTCGTGCCAGCTTCGTGCATTGCCGCTAACTCCGCGCGCCACAAGGACAAAGCGATGCGGTGTGCGTTTGTGCGTGCGTTCGTGCGGGTCGCGCCTGCCGTCGGAGATCGTCCGACAAACTCGATGCGATGTTCTTGAGAATCAGAAGGCAAGTGCCGCTGGGGCGCAGCGGACCCGTGGCGGGGCGGTTTGGACCCGGTGGTGTGTACGAAAGAGTGACGGATGAAGCGGTGACGGGTGAAGCAGTGACGATTACGCCGAATACATCTCGCGATCGATGCCGTACTTCTTGAGCAGCTTGCCGAAGCTTCGGCGCTCCTTGCCGCACTGGCGCGCGGCGAGCGTGACGTTGCCTTCGGCGGCGCAAAGCGCCTGCTGGAGATAGCTCTTCTCGAAGCGCGCGATCGCGTCGGCTTTGGCTTTCGCGAACGAGCGCGCGGCATTGGCGGGCTCGGCTGCGATCGACGGCGATGCGTCGGGCCCGAAGACGTGCTGCGGGTCGATCGACAGCGTCGGTCCTTCGCACAGCAGGAGCTCGCGGTGGATCAGGTTCTCGAGCTCGCGCACGTTGCCCGGCCAGCGGTGCTCGGAGAGCACTCTGAGCGATTGGACGTCGAGCGTGGGCGCCGGCTTGCCGTATTGCGCGGCGAGCTTGCGCAACATGTGCAGCGCGAGCAGCTCGACGTCGCCGGCGCGGTCGCGCAACGCGGGCATCGCGACGGTGAGTATCGCGAGACGATAGAGGAGGTCGTGGCGGAACGCGCCCGAGCGCACGAGATCGGGCAGCGCGACGTTGGTGGCGGCGACGATGCGCACGTCGGCGCGCACCGCGGCGCGCGCGCCGAGCGGCCGGTACAGCCCGTCCTGGAGGAAGCGCAGCAGCACGACCTGTCCCTTGGCCGAGATCGCCTCGATCTCGTCGAGGAAGAGCGTGCCGCCTTCGGCGCGCGCGACGAGCCCGGTCTGCGCTTCGCGCGCGTCGGTGTACGCGCCGCGCGCGTGGCCGAAGAGCTCGTTCTCGATGAGCGAATCGGGAAGCGCACCGCAATTGACGGGGATGAACGGCTGGCTCGCGCGATCGCCGAGATAGTGGATCGCGCGCGCCGCAAGCTCCTTGCCGGTGCCGGTCTCGCCCTGGATGAGCACGGTCGCGCTACATGCCGCGAACTTCCGGATGAGGGCGACCGAGGCGGCGAAAGCCTGCGACTGCCCGACGAGGTGGAAATCGCTCTTGTCCATGCGCTTACATCCCGCGAGCCGAGCTCCAGCAGCGTCTGGGCGCCGGTGCGATCCGCAAATGAGACACGAACAGCAACTTATATACCTCGCATGATGCTATTTCAATGACACCCGAGGGCATAAGCCGCGATGTTTCGCATCGTGCACGCATGCGGCGACATGCGGACGACATGCGCGAGATATCACGACACGTAATTGAACAAGTTGACGCGGCTGCTCAAACGTTGAGCAGCGCGGCCGAAGCTACAATCGATCGTCCGATACCCCTGAAGGAAATGTAGAGATGAGCACTGACAAGTCGCCGCTGCTCGCTCACGCGACGCGCGATCTCGCGCGCTTCGGCGCGAGCCTCCAGTACACCGGGATCCCCGCCGACGCGGTCGAGCGCATCAAGCTCTCGATCCTCGACAGCATCGGCTGCTGTCTGTACGGCGCGACGCTGCCGTGGACCCGCAAGGTCGCGGACCTCGCCGATCTCGAGCGCGCGCAAGGCGTGGCGTCCTATATCGGCTTCGGACGCAAGAGCTCGGCTTCGCTGGCGTGCCTCGTCAACGGCACCTCGGGCCACGCGTTCGAGCTCGACGACATCCACAAGGAATCGATCATCCACGCCGGATCGATCGCCACGCCGGTCGCGCTCGCGCTCGCCGAGATGCAGGGCAACGCGTCCGGCAAAGACCTGATCACCGCCATGGTCGCGGGCTACGAGATCGGCCACCGCGTCGGCTCGGCGGCCACGATGAGCCTCTTCTTCCGTGGCTTCCACCCGCAGGGCACGTCGGGCGCGTTCGTCGCGGCGGCGACCGCGGCGCGTGCGCTCGGGCTGGACGCCGACCGGTTCCAGCACGCGCTCGGCATCGTCGGGTCGCAGGGCGGCGGACTCATGGCGGCGCAGGAAGGCGCGATGGTGAAGCGGTTCCACAGCGGACGCGCGGCGCAGAGCGGCGTGTATTCGGCGCTGCTCGCGCGCGACGGCTTCACGGGGATACCGGACGTGCTCGAAGCGCCGTACGGCGGCTATCTGACGACGCACTCGGACGAGCCGAACCCGCCGCGCCTCACCGAAGGCCTGGGCACCAAGTGGGAGACGCTGCAGGTGGGCTACAAGCCGCACGCGAGCGTCACCAGCATCCACACCGCGCTCGACGGCCTCGGCGACATCATGAACGAGCACAAGCTCGTTGCCGAAGACATCGCCCGACTGGAGACCGGACTCTCGCCGATGACCCACGTGCACTGCGCGTGGGAATACAAGGCGCAGGGCGTGACCGCGGCGCAGATGAACCTTTATTACGGGCTGGCGGTGATCGCGATCGACGGCGTCGCGTTCACCGAGCAGTACCACGAGTCGCGCCTGCGCGATCCGCGCATCCTCGACTTCGTGACGCGCGTGACCGCGTACGTCGATCCCGAGATCGAGAAGATGGGCGCGAAATACCGCCACGCGGCGCGCGTGAAGCTGACGACGCGCGACGGGCGCGTGTTCGAGAAGCTCTTGCTGGACCGCCGCGGCAGCCCCGAGAACCCGCTGTCGCGCGAGGACATCGAGCGCAAGTTCAAACACGTGGTCGCGCCGTGCGTCGATGCTGCGCGGGCGCAGCGTATCGTCGAGACCGTGGCACGGCTCGAGCGGCTCCAGTCAATCGGCCAGCTGATCGATCTCATCGGGCCTGCCACGGTGACATGATCGCACGCGCAGCGGCTCCGACGGCAAGACGACCTCCGCCCGGTTGCAGTACGCCGACATGAACGACCCGCGAAAGAGCTACGAGGCATTCTGCGAGCGTGCGCTGCCTCGGCTGCGGCGATATCTGCTGCGTCATTTTCGCCCGCTGAGTGCGGATCACGAAGACATATTGCAGGACGCGCTCGCCGACCTGTTCGCATTCGTGCAGCGCCGGAACGACGTGCTGTCGCAGGATGACGAGCTGATGGCGCTCGCCTACGCGATAACGAAGCGGCGTGCCGCGGACCGGTACCGCGGGGCAGTGAGGCGCGCGGCAAGCGAGCTCAACGCGGCGTCCACCATCGCAGAGGTCGAGGAGCACGACGTTCGCTTCCGCTATCGCGAGCTATTGTCGGCGGTGCTGCTGTTGCTGACGGACCTGTCGGAGTCCGATCAGCAGTTATTGCTGCGCGAGCAGCTCTCCTCAGGCGACAAACTGGAGGCGCTCACGCCGGCGGAGCGCAAACGGCTCAGCAGGTTGCGGCAGATGTTGCGGGAGCGTCTGCGCGCCCGGTTTGGTTCGGATCCCTACGAGTACCTCGGAGGATAGGTCCATGGCGAATACCGTTGCCAGGCTGGCCCAGGTGATCCACGTCACGGATCTGCACATGTGTCGCGACTACAAGGACCGGCGCGCGCTCGAAGCGGAGTGCCGGAACGGCCGGCTTGCATTCGCGCGCGCGCGCTTGGCGGTGCGCGACGCGGTCGACAGGTTGGATCTCTATGGCTGGCGCGAAGGCACACTCGACGAAGATGTCGGAGCGGAAGATGCATTCGGCAGGTATTTGACGGAACTTCCCGGCAGCGCGCCGGAGTGGTTCGGCGGAGGCGGAGAGGCCGTGCCGGCTACGTGGCTCGTGGATACCGGCGACCTGACCACCTACGGGGACGCCGTCTCGATGACGCGCGGGCGCACCCAGCTCGAGGGATGGTCGACCGCACTGCCCGGCTGCCGGTTGCGCTCGATCTTCGGGAACCACGATGCGTGGCCGGGCACGCAGCCGGCATTTCTCGCGGGCGGTTCAGCGTGGGTCGAGATCGAAGAAGCCCAGCGTCGACGGGTGCGCGAATGGCAGGAGTGGCAGAGCGAACGGTGGCTGACGCCACTCGTCAGCCCCCAGGTCGAGGATCCATGGCGCCCCGGCGACAAGATACGGGTGGAGCTCTATGCCGTGGATTCGGTGCGTTTCGACTGGTGGGCCAATTCGCGTGCGATCGGGAGCGTCGGGAAAGAGGCGCGCGACACGCTCGTGCGCGAGATCGAGTCGCAGTCCGGGCGATCCTGCGGCCGCGCGTTACGAGTACTGGCGATCCACCACCCGATCGCCTTTCCGTTCCAGCTCGGTGAGCGGCGTATCAGATCGCTGCTGTTTACGCTGCAGCAAATGTGTCTCGACGGCGGCGATGGATTCGCGCGCGAGCTACAGCAACCGCTGCACGCGTCGCACGGCGACAGTCCGCGGATCCACGTGGTGCTCAGCGGGCACACACACGCCGCTTTCCCCGGGACCGGTCTGCCCGACAACGTCAAGGAGATCTACCAGGGCGATCTCGGCGCGAAGCAGCTTCAGCTCGTCGGCGGGCCGCTCATGCTGGTGCGATCGAGCAAGGCGGTCCGGAGCGGCGCGGGCGACGATCCGGAGCCGCGAGACCGGAAGAAGTATCCGGCGGCGACGATATTTCCGCACAGCCGCCAGTTCCAGCAGTTGCGGTTCGAGATCGACCCGCGCTACCGCGATTCGGTGCGTTTGAATCGGGTGGTGCTCGCCTATCACGCGGGCATCGCGGAATACGCGGAGCTGGACGACCTCGGCTCGACGACGACGCTGCCCTTATAGCGCTTGCCCGCAACCCGCGGCCTTCACAAGTGCAGGTAGTGGCTCGCGAGATTGCCGAACGCGTCGTAGGCGAGCTTCTTCGATTTTTCGCCGCTGACGCTGAACGTCGTGTCGAGCACGACCTGCATGTTGTAGTCCGCTCGCACGTGCTTCTCGAATTTGAGCGGCGGCATGATCCGCGCCGCGACCGCGTGGCTATAGAGGTCAACACCGACCTGCCTCGATACCCCTGCGTCCACACAGTAGTCGTGGAGGTTTTCGAGTATTTTCGTGCGCTGCTCGCCGATTCTGCGCTTGCGCTCGGCGGCGTCCAGTCCGACCCAGCTGCCGTATCGGTCCGCGCCCTCTTCCACCATGTTCATGAAGCGCAGGTCGGCCATTCTCACCGGGTCGACTTTGCTGTTGGAGAAGTGCTTCCATGTTCCGTCGGGATTTTGGTAGATCAGCAGGACCGCTCCCAGCAAATCGTCCCTGACTTTGGTGGCTGGATTGGGTATCAGCCAGCCCCGCACCTCCTGCAGGATGCCGCGGTAGCGCTGTCGCAGCTCCGCCATCAGGGCGTCGGTGTCCGCCTTTTGGCGCCGCTCGTGTTCGGCGCGCGCGAGCTCCGCGGCACGCGCGGGGTCGCTCACCAGCAGGTATGGATACTCTGCGCCAGTGCGTAACGGGACGATGAAAAGCCGAGTGGCGAGGGCGATCGGCGCGGGAGCCGCAGCCTCGTAAAAGTGGGCCTCCAGCGAATCCTTGAAGCGCCGGAACGCGCCCATGACGATCCCGTCATCGACGCCATAGACCCCGAAATCGACGCTCTTGCAGAGATCCTGCAACGCGACCAAACCCGGGAGCATGCTTTCATTCAACGGCGACTCCGCACGCTCTCGCGCTTCGCGGGCGAGGCGGTCCAGCCAGCGCCCTACGACGACCTGGGAGAGCACGTCGGACGCCGAGTCAACCTCCTGCTGGAGCGCAGCCGCGTCCAGCCGTCCGTTCGCAGCAGCGATCTCGACGCGCAATTGCTCGAGAAGCCGGCGCTCCTCGGTTTCGGTTTCGGCAGACGTTACCGCGGTCCCGATCAAGCCTTCGAGCGTCCCTTTCGCAGATTGCAGCCACTGCTCGGCGACTGCCTTCTCGAAGTCGTTCCTGAAGGCGTCCGCCATGTCGGGACGGAGCTCCGTGGCGAATTTGCCGACGAGCGCTTCGAAAAGCCGGCTGAGCTCATTGAACTCCCCGGCCGCATATTTCCTGGCCACCAATCCCCCTTTCCGTGCCGTGGGCACGACAATCCGGGTTACTCAGAGCTATATCGCGCCGGCACCCGAATCGTGACACGCTCATCGCCCCATGGCTCGCCGGCGTCGCCCCGGGACGACGGATCGAGCCGCCAGAGCGACTCGATGGACTCGACCTGCAACGCGCGGTTCCCGATAGTAGATAACATTTGCGTGCCTGCCGAGGCACTGATCCCGGGCCTGTTTTTCATTGCCGCTGCGCCCGTCAAACTCGTAAGGTGGTAAGGGAGGACGATGGCTCCGCTCGACGTCGTTCAGGAAGTGCGCTTCGCGGTCGTCATGTACGGCGGCGTGTCGCTCGCGATCTACATCAACGGCGTCGCGCAGGAGCTGCTCAACCTCGTCCGGGCGACGGGCTATGCCGACGGCGATCCCTCGCGCAGCGCCGGTGCGCTGCCCGCGGCGGACCTGAAGAGCACCGAAAGAATCTACCGCAAGCTCGCGTACCTCGCGGGCAGCCGCGCGCTTCGCGAGGATTACCGGCAGTGGCTCGCGGACGCCGGCAACCCCGCCCGCAAAGCCGCGCCCGAAGTCGATCGCTGCGTCGACACCGACGCCACGATCGGCACGCGCTTCGTCATCGACATCCTGTCGGGCACGTCCGCGGGCGGCATCAACGCGATCTTCCTCGCCAAGGCGATGGCGAAGGACAAGTCGATCGCGGGCCTGAAGAACCTGTGGGTGAAGGAAGGCGACCTCGGCAGCCTCATCAACGACAAGAAATCGCTGGCCGGCATGACGAACGTCGAGCTCGTCGACCCGCCGCGCTCGCTGCTCAACAGCCGGCGCATGTATTACAAGCTGCTCGGCGCTTTTCGCGACGTCGACAAGTCGCGCGCCGATCTTCCGGCCGCGGCGGTGTCGCCGTACGTCGACGAGCTCGATCTCTACGTCACGACCACCGACCTCTACGGCGTCGCGCTGCCGATCCGCCTCGCCGACCGCGTGGTGTACGAGAAGCGCCACCGCAACGTCTTCCACTTCCGCTACGGCGCCGGCGGCCTCACGCCGGAGGCCGACGATTTCACCGCGGGCCACAATCCGTTCCTCGCGTTCGCCGCGCGCTGCACCTCGTCGTTCCCGTTCGCGTTCGAGCCGATGTGCCTCGAGGACGTCGACGCGGTGTGCAAGACGTCGGCCGGCTTCGGACCCGGGCCGGTGGCGCCGGACCCGAAGTGGCGGCGCTATTTCACCGAGAGCTTCGGCTCGGCCGCGAACTACGACGACCTCGATTTCCTGCACCGGCCGTTCGGCGACGGCGGCTATCTCGACAACAAGCCGTTCACCTACGTGACCGAGACGCTCGCGCGGCGCTACAGCAACTATCCGGTCGACCGCAAGCTGCTCTATATCGAGCCTTCGCCGGAGCATCCGGAGGAAGGCGCGGACCTGCTGTCGCGGCCCAACGCGCTGCGCAACGTGTACGGGGCGCTGATGGACCTGCCGCGGCAGGAGACGATACGCGAGGACCTGCAGCGCCTGCTCGACCGCAATCGCCTGATCGAGCGCGCGGACCGCACGCTCAACCAGGTCCGCAACGACATCTTCAAGGCCGATCGCGAAGCGCCGGGCGTCGAGCGCACCGACTGGCGCGACAAGTACCTGCCCGACACGATCGATACCTACGGCATCGCGTACATCCCGTACCGCCGCATGCGCATCGCCGACGCCACCGACACGCTGGCGCGCTGCTTCACCAGGGCGGCGCGGTTCGACACGACCTCGGACGAGTTCCTCGCGGTGCGCGCGATCATGCACGTGTGGCGCGTCGCCCATTACTCGGACTACCGCGAGGAAGGGCGTCCCAGCGTCAACGCGTTCCTCGACGATTTCGACCTGGGCTTTCGCGTGAGGCGTATGACCTTCGTGCGCCGCCAGATCGACCTGTTGCACCGCGTGAGCGATTCCACGCGCGAGGCGCTCGAAGACCCCGACGCGAGCGGCGAGCTGCAGAACGCGTATCGCCATCTCAAGCGTTACGGCTACGACTACGACACGACCCACAAGCGGATCTTCAAGCAGGCGTTGACCGCGCTCAAACAGACGCTCAACACGGTCGAGCACCAGCTGCAGCGCGCGCGCGTGGCGATCGAGGAAGGCGCGCAGCAGTCCGGCGGCGCGGGCGGCGCGCTTCCGGCGCTGCCGGCGGCGGTGCAGACGCTGGGCATCGCCAGGCTGCATCTGAAGTTCATCCTGGGGCTGCAATGGGATCCGGCGTGGTCCGCCAGGCTGCCCGACGTCGCGCACATGGCGGCGATCGTCGCCTCGGCAGCGTACTCGCAGGCGGTGACGAACGAGGAGCGCGAGGCCCGCGTGCGCGAGCTCCTCGCCGATCCGGCCGCTTACGGCCTGCCGGCTTCGTTCGCGCTCGACCTCGAGTCGACCGCCGAAGGGCTCAAAGCCTATCTCTACGACGTGTTCGACCAGGCGTTCAACGGCGTGAAGAGCGTGCTCGATCCCGCGACCGCGGCGCCGGACCGCGATCCGGTGGAAGCGGCGGTCGGCAGCTACCTCTGGAACGAGTTTCTCAACTTCGAGGACTACGACCAGGTCACGTTCCCCATCCTCTACGGCACCGACGTCGGCGAGGCCGAGCCGGTGCGCATCTACCGCATCAGCCCCGAGGATGCGACGCGCATCGTCAACGAGCGCGAGCAGCGGCGGCACAAGCTCGCGGGGACGTCGCTCTTCAACTTCGGCGGCTTCCTCGACGAGGCGTGGCGCGAGAACGACATCATGTGGGGACGGCTCGACGGCGTGGAAAGGCTCGTCACCGCGGTGCTGCCCGATCTCGCGGACGAGCCGCTGCGTGCGCACCTCATCGAGGAGGCGCACGTGGCGATCCTCGACGAGGTCGCGCAATCGGCGCGGCGCAGGGACATCGGCGGCGCCATCGCCAAAAGCCTCTTCAGGACGCCGTCCCCCGACGCCGACATCCTGCGCGCGGAAGAGCACGCGCGCCGGCAAAGGGAGCGCGACGTCGAGCGCGTGGTGAACGGCATGCTGACCGGGCGCCAGCTGTTGAGGGTGATGCGCGAGGACTACGCGGTGGACCGCCGGCTCGATCCCAAGCCGGTGCTCGAATGGGTGTCGCGCTCGACGCAGGTCGTGGGCAAGATGTTCGAGGACATCGCGCGCCAGGCGCGCTCGGGCGAGCAATCGAAGCACCTCGCGTGGGTGGCGCGCTTCGGCGGCGTGTTCTGGGGACTGGTCCAGCTCGCGGTGCCGGGGTCGCTCAAGAACCTGCTCTTCTATCACTGGTTCAAGGTGCTCGTCGCGTTCGAGGCGCTGATCCTCGCCGGCGGGCTCGTGCTGAACCATGACGCCGCCGCTCACTTCGGCTGGCTGTCGCTGTCGCTCACGCTGCTCGTCGGGCTCACCGTCACCGTGCTCGGCGACCTCATGCGCTTGAAGCGCGGTTGGCTGTACGCTTCGCTGGGACTCGTCGTGCTGGCGGTGCTCGGCTTCGCGGTGCTCGGCATCGACCGCGTCTTCGACCTCGAGTGGTTCCGGCTTTGGTCTTAAACTGCGGTCGTCACCACAACGGAGAAGAGCGATGGGTGAGCACGTCGGGGGAAGCTGTCTGTGCGGCACCGTGAAGTTCACGGTCGCCGGTCCTTACACCGCATTCCGCTACTGTCATTGCAGCCGCTGCCGCAAGGCGTCGGGCAGCGCGCATGCGGCGAACCTGGTGGTGCCGAAGTCGCAGTTCGAATGGCTCGCCGGCGAGTCGTCGATCAAGCGCTACGACCTGCCGGGCGCGCAGCGCTTCTCGGTGTGGACGTGCACCGAGTGCGGGACGCGCGTTCCGCATGCGATCCGCACGCGTGACGACATGCTGGTGCCGGCGGGCACGCTCGACGGCGATCCGGGCCTGCGGCCCGAGCACAGCATCTTCTGGGATTCCAGGGCGCCGTGGTACGTCGAATGCGGCGACATGCCCCACTTCACCGAATACGCGGGCTGACATGTTCACGCGCATCGACCACCTCATGATCTGCGTGCCCGACCTCGCGCGCGCGATCGGGCAGTACCGCAAGCTCGGCTTCAACATGTACGAAGGCGGCGTGCATCCGGGCAAAGGCACGCACAACGCGATCGCTTACAACGACGCCGATTACGTCGAACTCCTCGGCATACGTGACGAGGCCGAGGCGCAGGCCGCACGGTCGTGGAGCCCGAGCGGCACGCCGCTGCCGGACTTCATCGCCGCGGGCGGCGGCATCCGCTACGTCGTGATCCAGAGCGACGATCTCGCCGCCGACGTCGCGGCGATGCGCACGCGCGGGGTCGACGTGAGCGATGCGATGGAAGGCTCGCGGCGCACGCCCGCGGGTGCGGCGTTGAGCTGGAAGCTCGCGGTGCCGGGACCTGCCAATCCGCTGCCGCTCTTCTTCATCGAGCACGTGACCGCGCTGGAGGAGCGCCGGCGCACGGTGCCCGTCGCGGGCGGGCATCCCAACGGCGTGTACACGCTCGAGCGCGCTTACGTCGCGGTGAACGATGCTGAAAGCGCGGCGGCGGTGTATGCGAAAGTACTCGGCATTCCCCAGCCGCCGCTGCAAAAAGGCACGGTCATCATGTCGAACATGGCGGTGTTCCAGATCGGCCCGAACGGGCTCGGCATCGCGCAGCCTTACGCGGACGGTCCGGCGTCGGAGTGGCTGAAGCAGCGCGGTCCCGGCCCTTTCCAGGCGCTCTATCGCACGACGAGCATGGGCGCGGCGGCGAAGTGGATGGCGGAGCAGGGTCTGCCGCCGCTCGCCCGCGGCGTGCGCAACACCGGCGAGCACGCGATGCTCGCGACGCCGGACGTGGCGTGCGGCGCGTATATAGGCTTCGTCGGGCCGGAGTGAGCATCGTCGTCCCCGCGCAGGCGGGGACCCATTTCGACTTTAAGATTCTGAGAATGGATCCTGGCTTTCGCCAGGACGACGCTGCGCGTCGAATGGATTCCCGACAGTCCCGCTCCCGCGGTTCGGGAATGACGCTACTCCGCAAGCACCCTCAGATACGACGACCTCCCCCCGTCCGCCGCGATGGTGGTCCCGTTGACCATGCGCGACTCGTCCGACGCGAGGAAGACGCCGATCGCGGCGATGTGCTCGGGCTCGCCGATGGAGAACGGATAGAGCTTCGTCTTCGCCTGTCGCTCGCGCATCGACCTGGTCGGTGTCTCGGCGAGCATCATGTCCTTGTTCTCCCAGCGCTTGATCGAGCGCTCGGTGCGCACGATCGCCGGCGCGATCGCGTTGGCGCGGATGCCGTGATCGGCGTATTGCGCCGCGAGCGTCTTGGTGAACGACACGATGCCGCCTTTCGCGGCGGCGTAGGCGGGCTTCTCCGAGCCGATCATCCCCAGGTGCGACGCGAAGTTGATGATGGACCCGCCGCCCGCTTTCATCATGTGCGGGATGCCGTGACGGCAGGCGAGGAACGGGTGCAAGAGGTTGAGCGCGATGGTCTTCTGCCAGATCTCCAGCGACATCTCG
This sequence comes from Burkholderiales bacterium, assembly GCA_036262035.1. Lineage (NCBI taxonomy): Bacteria > Pseudomonadati > Pseudomonadota > Betaproteobacteria > Burkholderiales > Burkholderiales bacterium. Next base: position 268,308 of record DATAJS010000015.1, read on the forward strand.
TGAGTCCGCACGTCTTCCTGCAACGACCCGCCCGCGCAGTTGAAGAGCACGTCGAGGCGGCCGAAGCGCTCGACGGTCTGTCGAATCGCGCGCGCGACCGCTTCGTCGCTCGTCACGTCGGTGTGGATGAAGAGCGCGTGCTCCTCTCCGATCTCGCGCTGCGCGCGCTCGCCGGCTTCGCGGTCGATCTCCGCGAGCGCGACCTTCGCGCCTTCGCGCACGTACGCCTTCGCGGTCGCTTTCGCGATGCCCGCGCCGCCGCCGGTGAGGAATGCCACTTTGCCGTCGAGTCTGCCCAAGTTCTTCTCCGTAACTGAACGATTGCCTAAGTTAGTATACCCACCCCCGTGCATCGGCTCCGCATGCACACGCGGCATGGTGAAAGAACCGAAGTGAATACTGAAACCGATCTCAACATCCGCCCGCTGCCCGACGCGGTGCTGGACGACATCGCCGATTACGTGTGCGATCACGACGTCGCGAGCGAGACCGCCTATCGCACCGCGCGCTATTCGTTCAACGACGCGCTCGGCTGCGCGTTCGAAGCGCTCGACTATCCGGAGTGCCTCCGCTTCCTCGGTCCCGTCGTGCCGGGCGTTTCCATCGAGCGCGGCGCGCGCGTGCCCGGCACGCGCTTCGAGCTGGATCCGGTGAGCGCGGCGTTCAACTTCGGCACGATGATCCGCTGGCTCGATTCGAACGACTGTTTCCTCGCGGCCGAGCGCGGGCATCCGTCGGACAACCTCGGCGCGATCCTCACCACCGCCGATTTCCTGTCGCGCCGGCATCGGCATGAAGGCAAGCCGCCGCTGACGATGCGCGACGTGCTGACCGCGCAGATCAAGGCATACGAGATCCAGGGCGGCATCGCCATCCGCAACAGCTTCACGTTCATCGGCTGCGATCACGCGGCGCTCATTCGCGTCGCCTCCGCGGCGGTGATCACGCGCATGCTCGGGGGGACGCGCGACCACGTGATCAGCGCGGTGTCGAACGCGTGGGCTGACGGCATCACGCTCAAAGCGTATCGGCAGGCGCCCAACGTCGGGACCCGCAAGAACTGGGCGGCCGGCGACGCGACGAGCCGCGGCGTCCAGCTCGCGCTGCTCGCGCTGCGCGGCGCGATGGCTATCCCTTCGGTGCTGACCGCGAAAAAGCATGGTTTCTACGAGGCGCTGTTCCACGGCAGGACGTTCGAGTTCGAGCGGCCTTTCGGCAGCTACGTGATTGAGAACATCCTCTACAAGTTCGCGCCGGCCGACATGCTCACCCAGACCGCGGTCGAGTGCGCGCTGAAGCTGCGGCCGCAGGTGCAGGACCGTATCGACGACATCGAGTCGATCACCATCCGCAGCCAGGAAGCGATGATCGGCATCAACGACAAGCGCGGGCCGCTGCACAACGCCGAAGACCGCGATCACTGCGCGCAGTACGTCGTCGCGGTCGCGCTGCTCTTCGGCCGCCTGACCTCGCCCGACCTTCAGGACGACTTCGCCGCCGATCCCGCGATCGATCGTCTGCGCGAGAAGATCCGCATCGTCGAGGATGCGGGTTACACGCGCGACTTCTACGATCCCGACAAGCGCTCGTCCGCGAACGCGCTCGAGATCGTCTTCAGGGACGGCACCCGGATCGGGCCGATCGGGATCGAGTATCCCTTGGGGCACCCGCGGCGGCGTGACGAGGGCTTTCCCATGATCGAAGCGAAGTTCCGGCGCAACGTGACCCGCCGCTTCGGCGCATCCGCGGACACGCTGATCGAGCTGTGTGCCGACCAGGCGCGGTTCGAGGCGACGCCTGTCGACGCGTTCGTCGACGGGCTCGTCGAGCGATAACAAGAGATATCGAGGAGTAGCGAGTGAAACCTGTCGTACTGTTGAGCGCCGCGGCGCTGTCTTGCGCCGCCGGCGTCCTGCATGCCCAGACGTATCCGACCAAGCCGGTGCGCATGGTCGTCCCGTTCGCCCCGTCGGGCCCCACCGATCTCCTCGCGCGCTTGCTCGGACAGAAGCTCACCGCGCTGCTCGGGCAGCAGGTCATCGTCGACAACCGGGGCGGCGCGGGTGGAACGATCGGCAGCGAAGCGGTCGCCCGCTCCGCGCCCGACGGCTACACCATGCTGCTGGGACACATCGGCATCTTCGCGGTGAACCCGACGCTGTATCCGGCGCTCAAGTACGACGTGGTGAAGGACTTCGCGCCGGTCTCGCTCGTCGCCGACATTCCGTACGCCATGGTCGTGCATCCGGCGCTGCCGGCGCGCAACGTCGCGGAGCTGGTCGCGCTCGCGAAAGCGCGTCCGAAACAGCTGCTCTACGGGTCCGGCGGTACGGGCGGCGCGTCCCATCTCGCCGGCGCGTATTTCGGATTGCTCGCCAAGGTCGACATCACGCATGTCGCGTACAAGGGAGCCGGACCGGCGCTGGTCGATCTCCTCGCCGGACAGACTTCGATGATGATCACCGGGCTGACGCCGCTCGTGCCGCACATCAACGCCGGCAAGCTGCGCGTGCTCGCGGTCGGCAGCGCCAAACGCCTTGCGATCATGCCGGACGTACCGACGGTCGGTGAGACCGTCAAGGGTTTCCAGGCGACGCAGTGGTACGGCGTGGCGGTTCCCGCACAGACGCCGCGCGAGACCGTGGCCGCGCTCAACTCGGCGCTGCACAAGGCGCTGAGCGGCGCCGACGTGAAGGAGCGCCTCGCCGCCGGCGGGGCCGATCCGCTGACCAGCACGCCCGAAGCATTCGGCGCTTACATCAGGAGCGAGATCGCACGCTGGGCGCCGGTCGTGAAGGCGGTAGGCGCGCAGGCCCAGTGATGTCGCCGACGCTCGAGCTGGCGCGCTTCGTCAAGGAGACGCGCGACGACGAGATTCCGGCGGATGTGCTCGGCCACGCCAAGCACTGCGTGCTCAACCTGCTCGGCGTCGCGCTGCACGCGACGCGCGACGATGCGGCGCGCATCGTGCTCGATCTCATCGAGGAAGAAGGCGGTCATCCCCAGGCGTCGGTGCTCGGCTTCGGCGCGAAGACGACGGTCCAGAACGCCGCGCTCGCCAACGGCTTGCTCGCGCACCTCGACGATTTCGACGACACCTTCCTGCCGACGGTGTTCCATCCGTCCGCGCCGACGATCCCGGCCGCGCTCGCGCTCGCCGAGCAGCGCCGTGCGAGCGGCCGCGATTTTCTCGTCGCGTGCACCCTCGGGCTCGAGGTCGCGTGCCGCATCGCGCATCTGGTGCAGGCGGTGCGTCACGGCGCGGTGTGGCACATGACGGGCATGGTCGGTCCTTTCGGCGCAGCGGCCGCCTCGGCGCGCCTGCTCGGCCTCGACGGCGATGCGACCGCACGCGCGTTCGGCCTCGCGGGCACGCAAGGCTCTGGCTTGCGCGAGACCTTCGGCACGATGACCAAAGCCTTTCACCCGGGACGCGCCGCGCAGTCGGGGCTGCTCGCGGCGCGCATGGCGGCGCGAGGCTTCACGTCGTCGACGTCGATCCTCGAAGGCGAGCACGGCTTCGTCAAAGCGCTCGCGCCGGGTGCGGCGCTCGACGCTGCGACCGAGGGTCTGAAGGATCGCTGGTTCCTGCTCGACAACGCGTTCAAGCCGTACGCGTGCGGCATCCTCGCGCACGCGATGGTCGACGCGATGAGGGCATTGAGACAAAAGCCCGGCGTCAGCGCGGACCGCATCTCGAGCGTGACCGGCCGCGTCAATCCGCTCGCGATCACGCTGGAGAGCAGGCCCGATCCGGATTCGGGCCTGGAAAGCCGGCTCTCGTTCCAGCACGCGATGGCGGCGGCGCTGATCGACGGCGCCGCGTATCCCGAGCAGTTCACCGATGCGCGCGCGAGCGACGCGCAGGTCGCGCGCTTGCGCTCGAAGATCGCGGTGACCGGCGACGCGGGCATCGCGCAGGATGCCTGCGAGATCACGGTCACGCTCGACGACGGCCGCAGCTACACCGAGCGCGTCGCCCACGCGACCGGCACGCTGGAGAACCCGATGCGCGGGCCCCGGCTCGAGGAGAAGTTTCGCGCGCTCACCGCCGGCGTGCTGCCGCCGGCCCGGGCCGGCGAGGTGATCGACGCGGTCGCGCGCCTGGAAACGCTGTACGAGGCCGGCACGCTGGCCGCGCTGTGCACTACGAAATGAAGCCGCCGCCGAAGGTCAGTAATACGCCTTGCTCTTCAGCGGATCGGTGATCTTCAGATAGACCTCCCCCGATTTGTAGATCGTCCTGCACACGTCGACCGAGCTCTTCAGCTTGAAGATGCCGTAGGACGAGTTCCCGCTCTGGAAGTCCACGAAGATGGGGCCGTTCCTGCTCATCCCGCCGGCCGTGGTGTTGGACGCTGCGGCGTAGCCTCCGCCGAGGGACACGCCCCAGTGGCAGATCGCCGGCGTGACCGAGTCGTGGATGTTGAAGACCATGCCTTCCGGGATGTCGTCGATGTCGTCATCCGCCACGACGTCGCCGTCGCCGATGATCTGATTGCAGGTATAGGCGTTGAGCTGCTCCCCTTCCGTCAGCATCCACTGCAGCGAGCACAAGCCGGACTTGAACAGCCAGATCTTCACCGCGCCGTAACAGTTCGTGGTGCCGCCCCAGTTTCCGGTTTCGGCTCGCGTTATCGAGCGTAACTGGAAATCGCCGGCCATGTCCTTGATGTCGCGGGCGGTCTGCGCGAACTGCCCCAGCGAGACGTCGGGCAGGCGCGTATAGCTGCGGATGGCTTCCCGGATGTCGGTCTCGGCCTTGTTCTTGAAATACTCGATCGTGTTCTTGCATTTCTTGCCGAGCATGTTGGTGGCGGTCTTGTCTTTCACCGGGTACTCGTATTTCTTGATGTCGAGATAGGCGTTCTGGCACAACAGCAGGCCGCGCAGGGCCATGTGCTGGGATTTGGTCCCGACCTTGTCGAAGCCGTACCAGGCCAGCGAGAGCAGGCCGCCGTACTTCGCTTTCTGTCCGCCCGTCTTGAGAAGGATGTCGTTCGCGAGGGCGTCCGACACGTGTGTTCTGATATAGGCCAGCGCCTGATCGTAGCGTTCGGTATCCGTTCGAGCCATGAAGTTTCCTTTCCCTGGAATCTATCGAGGTTGTTCTGAGCGACGCTTACTCCGGCCTGATGCCGGCAGCTTTCACCACCTTCGCCCATTTCACGATCTCGCGGCTGACGAGCGCCGCGAACTCTTCGGGGGACCCGGGCAGCGGGTCGAGGCCGCTCGCGGCGAAGCGCGCGCGGGTGTCGGCCTCCTCGAGCACCTGGCGCAGCGCGCCGTTGAGCGCGGCGATGCTCGCGCGCGGCGTGCGCGCGGGCGCGAGCATGCCGTACCAGCCGTTCACCTCGACGGCCGGCAGGCCCGATTCGGCGAACGTCGGCACGTCGGGCATCGCGTTCGAGCGCGCGAGCGTCGTCACGGCGATCGCGCGCAGCTTGCCGCTCTGCAACGACGCCCTCGTCGTCGAGATCGAGCCGAAGAACATCGACACGCGCCCCGCGAGGAGGTCGGGCATCACCGCGCCGCCGCCTTTGTACGGCACGTGCTGCAGGTCGAGACCGGCCGCGATGCGCAGCAGCTCGGCCGCGAGATGCGGCGGACTGCCGATACCGGTCGATGCGTAGTTCACGCCGCCGGGCTTCGATTTCACCCAGGCGGCGAGCTCGCCGACGGTCTTCGCCGGCACCGACGGATGCACCACCAGGATGTACGGCCCGCCGGCGACGGTGCCGATGGTCGCGAAATCGCGCTGCGTGTCGAACGGCAGCTTGCGCACGATGCTCGGATTCACCGCAAACCCCGCGGCGACGATGACGAGGGTGTGACCGTCCGGCGCCGCGCGCGCGACGATCTCCGAGCCGATGACGCTGTTCGCGCCCGCGCGGTTGTCGACGACGAACGGCTGGCCGAGCTTCGCGGACAGGCGGTCGGCGACGATGCGCCCGATGACGTCGTTGGTGCCGCCCGGCGCGAAAGGCACGATGAAACGCACCGGACGCTCGGGATAGCCTGCCGCCGAAGCGGCGAGCGCCGCGGAGAGCAGGAGACCTGACAAGGTGCTGCACATTGCGTGACGCATCGGACAGCACCTCCTCGGTGTCGTCTATTTGTTTTCGGTCCAGCCCGCGAACTGCGGCTTGTTGCGCGCGACCTGCGGGCCGTTGAAGTCCCACGCCAGGCACTTCCCCATGTGCGGGGGCGGCCGTTTCAGTACCGGGTCGGGCAGGCCCGCGAGCTTGCGCAGCCGCTGACGATACAACGGGATCGTCTGGTACGCAGCCGTCGCCATGTTGAAGAGCAATTCGCGCAGGTGGGTGCAGCCGCGGATGCCGCCCATCGCCTCTTCGATCGTCTTGCGCCAGCCGCGGCCGAGCGTACGACCGACGAGCGCCTGCAGCGGCTCCCTGGACGGCTGGCATTCGGGAAACGGCGTCGACGGCATCGTCACCGCGACCTGCTCGATCTTCATCCTGTCGTCGACGGTGAGACGGATCGCCATGCCGTGCACGTGATCGCCGGGCTGGAGCAGCCCGCGGTCGGACGTGTCGTGCGCGTAAGACTTGGTGTCGGTCATCTCGCCTTCGATGTCCCACAGGCCGTCCTCGCGGTGGTAGCCGCGGAAGACGACGGTGCGCGTGTGCACCGGGGTGCGCGCGGCGGCGCGGGGCAGGCCGGTCGAAGGCGCTGCGTTGGTTTGTCGTTCCATGATCGTCCGGATTCTTCGGTTGCCTGACTGCTGACGGCCGAGTGTAGCTGATCGGATGCTATGCTCGCGCTCACCATGGACTTCGAATTCGACCGTCACACCGCGCTCGTCACGGGCGCTTCTCAGGGCATCGGGCGCGCGATCGCCAGGGGCCTCGCGGCGCAGGGCGTGCGCGTGGCGATGGCGGCGCGCCGCGTCGGCATCCTGCGCGAGGTCGCCGCGGAGATTCGCGCCGCAGGCGGCGCCGAGCCCGTCGTCATCGAGGCGGACCTCTATCCGGAGGGCGCGGCCGAAGCGCTCGCGGGGAAAGCGCTCGACGCGCTCGGCCACGTCGACATCCTGATCAATTCCGCGGGGGGCAGCCGCCCGCTCGGCGACGCGGGCACCAAAGAGCAGTGGATGGAAGCGCTCACGCTCAACTTCCTGCGCCTGCGCGAGCTCACGCACGCGGTGCTGCCGCAGATGCAGGCGCGCCGCTGGGGCCGCGTCGTCAATCTCACCGGCACGTCCGAGCCGAGGATGATGAACGCCGCGTTCTCGGCGAAAGCGGCGGTCCACGCCTGGGCCAAGGGCCTGTCGCGCGAGGTCGCGAAGGACAACGTGACGATCCACTGCATACAGCCCGGCCGCATCCGCAGCGAGCAGATCTCGAAACGCTATCCGACGCTCGAAGCCGAGCTCGAGTTCGCGCGCGAGGAGATCCCGATGGGCCGTTTCGGCGAGCCCGAAGAGCTCGCCAATCTCGCGATCTTTCTCGCCTCGCCGCTGGCGAGCTACGTCACCGGGACGGTGATTCCCGTCGACGGCGGGATGTATCGCTTCGCGTTCTGACGTGAGACTCAAGGACAAAGTCGCGATCGTCACCGGCGCCGCCCCCCAGGCCGAAGGCGTCGGCAACGGCAGCGCGGCCGCGATCCTCTACGCGCGCGAAGGCGCGAAAGTCGTCCTGGTCAACCGCTCCGAGGCGCGCGCGCACAAGCTCAAGCGCGAGATCGACGCGGCAGGCGGCGAGTGCATCGTGTGCGTCGCGGACGTCGCGCAAGAAGACGACGTGAAGCGCATGGTCGCGACGACCGTCGAGCGCCATGGCCGCATCGACGTGCTGCACAACAACGTCGGCGGCAACAAGGGCGGCGGGCGCGTGACCGAGCTCGACGAGAGCCTGTGGGACGCGACCATGAAGCTCAACCTGAACAGCGCGATGCTCTGCTGCAAGCACGTGATCCCGCACATGATCGCGCAGGGCGGCGGCTCCATCGTCAACGTCTCCTCGCTCGCCGGCATGATCGGGCTCTTCGACCGCAAGACGAGCCTCGTCGCGTATTCGACCGCCAAAGCCGGCCTCTCCGGCTTCACGCGCGCGCTCGCCGCCGACCACGCGGCCGACGGCATCCGCGTGAACTGCATCGTCGTCGGCATGGTGGAGACGCCGCTCATCGTCGCGCTGCAGGGGCCGGACGTGCTGGAGAAGCGCCGCGCCGCGATCCCGCTCAGGACCGCCGGCACCGCGTGGGACGTGGCGCACGCGGCGGTCTATCTCGCGAGCGACGAGTCGCGCTGGGTCACCGGCATCGACCTGCCGATCGACGGCGGGCAGATGCGATTGTTCGAGCGGCCGAGATGACGTAGGAATAACGCGCCTCGTTTGACGCGGGCAGCCATTCCGTATACCTTTCGGTGAATCTGTCGACAGTTTTGTATGATTGTCGGCTGTTCCGGAAAACCTGCCGTGCCCGACACTGTCCCCCGGCCATCCCTCGCTGAAGAGGCGTATCGCGAGATCCGCGACGCGCTGCTTTCGGGCGCGCTCGAGCCGGGCCAGAAGCTGTCGGAGCCGGAGCTCGCGCTGCGCTTCGACACCAGCCGCAGCCCGGTGCGCGAAGCGCTGGTGCGCCTCGAGCACGAAGGCTTCATCGAGCGCTTGCCGAGCGGCCGCCTGAGAGTCGCGGCGCTCGACATCGCTTATCTCGAGCAGCTCTATGTGGTCCGCGCCGACCTCGAAGGGCTTGCCGCGCGACTCGCGACGCCGCTGCTGCGTACCGTCGACCTCGACGCCATGACCCGGAGCGTCGAAGCGATGGACGCGGCGGTGAAGAGCGGCAGCGCGCGCGGCGCGATCGCGACCGGCCAGCAGTTCCACGACGTCATCATGCGCGAGTGCGGCAACGCCCCGCTGGTCTCGCTGCTCGCGGGTCTCAACGCACGCATCGCGCGCTTTCGGGCGGTCGTCGCTGCGCTCGGCGACTACGACCCCGATCGGGTGCTCGAGCACCGGCGCATCCTGAAGGCGCTCTACGAGCGCGACGCCGATGCCGCGCGCGCCGCGATGATGGAACACGTGCAGCGGTCTGCCGCGGTGCTCATCCGCCGCTTGCGGGAGCGCGACACCGCTGCCTGAATCACCACGATAACGAGGAGGAAACCAGAATGAATCTGCGCTACACCTGCGCGCGGCTGAGCGCCGCGGCCGTTTGCGCGCTCGCGAGCGTCGGCGCGCACGCGCAACAGTATCCGACCAAGCCGATCCGGATGATCTGTCCGTTCCCGCCCGGCGGGACGACCGACGTGGTCGCGCGCATCGTCGCACAGGGTCTTTCCGAAGCGTGGGGCCAGCAGGTCATCGTCGACAACCGTCCCGGCGCGGGCGCGGTGATCGGCACCGAGATGGCCGCGAAGTCTCCGCCCGACGGCTATACCGTGCTGCTCGGCTCGATCACGACGCACGCGGTGAACCCCGCGCTCCACAAGCACCTCAACTTCGACGCGGTGAAGGATTTTGCGCCCGTGTCGCTCGTCGTCTCGTCGCCCCAACTGCTGGCGGTCAATCCGTCGGTGGCGGCGAAGAGCGTGAAAGAGCTGATCGCGCTGGCGAAGGCGAAGCCGGGCCAGCTCAACTACGCCTCCGCCGGACCGGGCAGCTCGCCGCATCTCACGTTCGAGCTCTTCAAGAGCGCGACCGGCATCGACATCCGCCACGTGCCCTACAAAGGCACCGGGCCCGCGATCACCGAGCTCGTCGGCGGACAGGTGCAGGCGATGATCACCGGCGTGGTCGCGCTCATGCCGCACGTGAAGTCGAATCGCCTGCGCGCCATCGCGGTGACGAGCAAGGGCCGGGTGGGCGTGCTGCCCGACGTGCCGACGGTCATGGAATCGGGCGTCCCCAATTTCGACGTGAGCTCGTGGTTCGGCGTGTTCCTGCCCGCGGGAACGCCGAAAGCGATCGTCACGAAGATGAACGCGGAGGTGCGCAAGATCGTCGCCGCGCCCGACGTCAAGAAGCGACTCATCGATCTCGGCGCCGATCCCGAGACCAATACACCGGAGCAGTTCGCGGCTTACGTGCGCTCCGAAAGAACGCGGTGGGCGAAGGTCGTGCAGGACACCGGCGCCCGGGTGGAATGAAAACCTAGACTGTCATTGCGAGGAGCGGTGCGACGAAGCAATCCCGAGACGCTCGGTAACGTGCGCCACGAGATCGCCACGTCGCTTCGCTCCTCGCGATGACTACTGTTACTTCAGGAGGTCGATCATGGTACTGAGAGTGCTGGACCCGCTCGCGGACATCAACAAGCCCGCGGAAAGAAAACCGCTGAAAGGCGTCGAATCGTTGCATGGCAAGCGCGTGGGCCTGTTGTGGGGCCGTCACGCGGCGTCGGTGAAGTTCTGGCCGGTGTTCGAGGAAGTGGTGCTCAAGAAGTTCTCCGGCGATCCGGTGCGGCTCTACAAGAACAGCAGCTGGAATCCCGCGCCCGCGAAGGACATCGAAGACTTCGCCGGGAAAGTGGATTATGCGTTCGTGGGGGTAGGCGCCTGAGGGTCGTGCACATCAGCTACCGTGCGTGACACGGTCAATATGGTGCAGCAGGGCATTCCCGCGGTCGGTCTGGTTCACAAGCCTTTCGAAAAGCTCGCGCGCATGCAGGCGGTGCAGCTCGGCATGCCCGACGCGCCGCTCCTCATCTACGATCAGGACCTCCCGGCCAAAGATCCGGCGGACTTCGTGCAGAAGAAAGCCGAGAACGTCACCGAACAGGTGACCGAGATACTCATCGAGCAATGCGGCGCGAAAGGAGAATCGTGATGGGCGCAGCGGACAAGAAGCTCCAGATCGCGTCCAGGGCTTTCGACTTCGACGACATCGACGCGTTCACCGAGCACGCGTACGCGAACGGCTGGACCGACGGTCTGCCGGTGCTGCCGCCGACCGAGAAGAAGGTCACCGCGATGCTCGACTACCTCAAGCGCGATCCGCAGGAGGTGCTCGGCGTGGTGCCGCCGGGGGAAGGGGTGGCGACGATCGAGAAGATCGCGATCAACGCCGCCATGGCGGGCTGCCTGCCGGAGTACCTGCCGGTGGTGATCACCGCGGTCGAAGCGATGCTCGACCCGGTGTTCGAGCTGATGCGCGTGCAGTGCACGACCGGCGGGCCGTGCCCGCTCGTCATCGTCAGCGGCCCCGTGGTGAAGAAGCTCGGCTTCAACTTCGGCGAAGGCGCGTTCGTCGGCACCGGTAACCGCGTGAACTCGTCGATCGGCCGTGCAGTGCGCCTGATCCTGTGGAACATCGGCCTCGGCCGTCCCGGCCAGATGTCGCACGCGACCATGGGCCATCCCGGACGTTACTGCTATCTCGTCGCCGAGCGTCCGCCCGAGGAAGACAATCCGTGGGAGCCGATCCATGTGACCAACGGCCTGAAGCCCGAGGACAGCGCGGTCTCGATGTATCCGTCGGGCACGCACGTCCAGTTCAACTTCGGCACCGGCGCGAACACGATCGAGAACAACCTCTACGTCGCCAAGGAGGTGCTGACCAACCTCGGCCAGTTCCAGGCGGCGATGCAGCGGCTGCTCGTCATCAACCCGCAGGCGGCTTCGGTGTTCGCGGCCGCGGGTTACGACAAGACCAGGTTCCGCGACACGCTGCTCGAGATGAGCAAGCGTCCGGTGCGCGATCTGAAGCGCACCGGCGGCCAGTCGGCTACCGCGACGTGGCACTGGACCAAGATCGCCGACGTCGACAACGACGATCAGATGGTCCCGTGCATGATCGACGAGCACCACCTGCAGATCATGGTCGCCGGAGGCTGGGCGCCGCCGATCAGCCAGTGCGTCATGGTCAACTCGATGCACGGCGAGATGACGACCAAGAAGATCGACTGGACGTGGGAATGATCCCACTACTCTGTTCCCTCCCCCTCAGGGGGAGGGTTAGGGTGGGGGTAGGTTTGATAGCGGCTATGGCGACGCTTTCCGCTTCAGCTCAAAACTACCCCGATCGTCCGATCCGCCTCATCATCCCCGTGCAGGCGGGGCTGTCCACCAACGACACGATCCCGCGCGCCGTAGGACAGAAGCTCGCCGCCGCGCTCGGACAGCCGGTCGTCATGGACAACCGCGTCGGAGCGAGCGGCCAGATCGGAACGCGAGCGGCCGCGACTTCGGCGCCTGACGGCTATACGCTGGCAGTCGGTTACACGACCACCATGGCGGTGGCGCCCGCATTGGGCAACACCGGCTTCGACGCGGCTGCGACGCTCACCGGCGTCGCGCGCGTCTTCACTTCGCCGTCGCTGATCGTCGTCGGCGCGAGCGTGCCGGCGAAGGACCTGAAAGAGCTGATCGCGCTGGCTAAGCGCGCACCGGGTGAGCTCAACTTCGCATCGGCGGGCACCGGCAGCACGCCTCACCTCTGCGGCGAGCTTTTTCAATCGCTGGCAGGAATCGAGCTCGCGCACGTACCTTACAAGTCCGCCGGCGCAGCGATCACCGCGCTCGCGGTCGGCGAAGCGCAGGTCGTCTGCCAGGCCGCGGGCTCGGTGATGCCGCTCGTCAAGTCGGGCAAGCTGCGGCCGCTCGTCGTCGCGAGTCCGCACCGCGTGGCGTCGCTGCCCGACGTGCCGACTGCGAAGGAAGCCGGACTGCCCGGGTTCGAAGTCGAATCGTGGTCCGGCATCGTCGCACCGGTGCGCACGCCGCCGCAGATCGTCAAGCGCCTCTACGACGAGATCGCGAAGGCGCTCGACATGCCCGACGTGCAGAACTTCATCCGCGCGCAGGGCGCCGAGCCCGCGCTCATGACGCCCGCGGCTTTCAACGCTTACATGCGCACCGAGCGCGCGAAGTGGGCGAAGGTCATCAAGTCGCGCAACATCAAGATCGACTGACATGAAGATCGAAGCGATCGAAGTGGTCGGCCTCGACATCGTGCCGTCGCACCGGCGGCGCATGTCGACGGGCGCGTACGTCTACAGCGACAAGGGCGGCTGGGGCGGACGCCCTGTGATGGTCGGCATACGCGCCGGCGGGCTCGTCGGCTGGGGCGAGGCGCGGCCGATCAATCCATTCGTCCCCGAGACCGCGGCGGGGATGTTCACCAACATCCGCGACTACTACGCGCCGGCGCTGATCGGCCGCGACGCGATGCAGATCGAGGCGAACCTGCGCGCGTGCGAAGCGCGCCTGCCGCCGAACCCCGCGACGCTCGCCACGATCGACATGGCCCTGCACGACCTCGTCGGACGCGCGCTCGGCGTGCCGGTGCACACGCTCCTCGGCGGCGCGTGCCGTGACGAGATCCCGCTCGAATGGTCGGTCAGTCTCGACGACGAGAAGGTGATGGTCTCCGAAGCGCTGCGCGCGGTCGAGAAGCACAGCGTCGAGTACGTCTGCATCAAGATCGGGCCGCTGGAGCGCAAGGAGCTCGACATCCGCGTCGCCGCAGCGATCCAGAAGGAGCTGGGGACGAAGGTGCGCCTCGGCGTCGACGCCAACACCTGTTACGACGTGCCGAACGCCGTTCGTTTCGCCAACCGCTTCGACGACATCGGGCTTGCGTACTTCGAGCAGCCGGTGCCGCGCGGCTCGCTCGCCGACATGCGCAGCATTCGCGACCGCGTCACGGTCCCGATCATGGCGGACGAATCGGTGTGGACGCTCGATGACGCGATGCGCGTGGTTCAGCACGGCGCCGCCGACGTCCTCGCGGTGAAGTGGTACAAGTGCGGCGGTTTGAGGCGCTGCCGCGAGGTCGCGGTGATCGCAGAGGCCGCAGGTCTCCAGGCGAACTGCGCCGGCACCGCGAACGGCAGTTACATCGAGGCGATCGCGGCGGCGCACCTGTGCGTCACGATCCCCAACCACGCGTTCGGCGCCGAGTTCATCCTCGGCCTGCCGTCGGTCAACGAGCATCCCATCATCAGCAACCGCCCCATCGATGCGCAGAACGGCCGCTGCAACCTGCCGCCGGGGCCGGGCTTCGGCTTCGAGGTCGACCGCAAGGCGATCGCGAAGTACGCGCTCGAGCACCTGGTCATCGATGCGAGCGGCAGCCGTCGCGTGACCGACGGCGGATAAGATCTACAGGCCTCCGAGGAGAGTTGCCGTGCTGAAGCAAACCATCGCGGCGGTGCTCGCCGCCGCCGTCGCGCCCGCGGTCGCGCAGGAGTTTCCCGTCAAGCCGATCCGCATGATCGTGCCGTTCGCGCCGGGCGGACCGAACGACGTGCTCGGCCGCATCGTCGCGCAGAAACTGTCGGAGCAGATCGGCCAGCAGGTCGTCGTCGACAATCGCAGCGGCGCGGGCGGCAGCACCGGCACGGCGCTCGCCGCGTCGGCCCCGCCGGACGGCTATACGCTGCTCTTCTCGGGGACGTCTTCGCTCGCGATCAACCCGAGCCTCTACGCGAAGCTGCCCTATGACGCGTCGCGCGATTTCGCGCCGGTGAGCCTCGCCGGCACGGCGCCCAGCCTGCTTGCGGTGCATCCGTCGGTGCCGGCGCGCACCGTCAAAGAGCTGGTGGCGATCGCGAAAGCGAGCCCGGGCAAGCTGAACTACGCGTCGGGCGGTGTCGGCGGCACGCCGCATCTGGCCGGCGAGCTCTTCAAGAGCCTCGGGCACGTCGACGTCGTGCACGTGCCGTATCGAGGCGCCGGTCCCGCGCTGGTCGCGCTCGCGTCCGGACAGGTCGACATGTACATCGGGGGTATCTCGTCGGTGCTGACGATGGTGCGCGATAAAAGGATCCGGCCGATCGCGGTGACGAGCGCCAAGCGCACGCCGCTCATGCCCGAGATGCCGACGTTCATCGAGTCGGGCATGCCGGGCTACGAGGTGGTGAACTGGTATGCGGTGTTCGCGCCCGCGGCGACGCCGAAAGCGGTCGTGACGAAGCTCAACGCCGAGACCGTGAAAGCGCTCGCGTCACCCGACGTGAAGAAGCGCTTTGCGGATCTCGGCACCGACGCCGCGAGCAGCACGCCCGACGCCCTCGCGGCGTATCACCGCGAGGACCTCGCGCGTTGGGCGAAAGTCATCAAAGCCGCCAAAATCCAACCCGAATGAAAATCCGGGTCAGAGTCACATTAGTCGATCGAAATCTGACTCTGACCCGGATTTCTAGGCGTTGAGGGAGAACTTCTGGAAGGTGTGGCAATCTTCCGGCGCGCGGCCGCGGCTGACCGCGAAGGTCCACGTCACCTCGCTCACGTAGAGGTCGTTCTTCGAATCGAGCGCAAGCCCGTGCGGCGCGGCGAAGCTGCCGGGCTCGGTCATGTCGGGATTGCCCCAGCGCGCGAGCACCTTGCCGTTCCTGTCGTAAATGCTCATGCGCGCCTGGCGATATTTCCTGATCTTCTCGCCTTCCCGATAGTTGTGGTCGCCTTCGTGCCATGCAAGCTCGGTGACGTAGGCATTGCCCTTCGAATCGAAGCACAGATGGGTCGGGCGCTGCGTGTCGGTCCACTCGCTCAAGAACTCGCCTTCGGGGCTGAAGATCTGGATGCGGTCGGCTTCGCGGTCGCAGACGTACACCTTGCCTTCGGCGTCGACGGCGATGCCGTGCGGCAGGTGGAACTGGCCCGGACCGCTGCCGGGCTCGCCCCATGAGCGCACCAGCTCGCCCTTGGGCGAGAAGATGTGCACGCGCGCGTTGCCGTAGCCGTCGGTGATGTAGATCTGGCCCTTGGCGCCGATCGCGACGTTGGTCGGCCGGTTGAACGGAGGACCGCCGTGCGTGATCGTGTCGAGGTTCTTGCCGTCGTAGCCGGTGTTCGACGGCGTGTTCCTGGTGCCCATCGTCATGAGGAGCTTGCCGTCGGGCGAGAACTGGCGGACGGTGTGCTGGCCGTCGTCGGTGCAGAAGATGGTGCCGTTGGGCGCCACGTAGATGCCGTGGGTGCGATAGGAGAAATCGCCTTCGCCCCACGAGCCTTTGAAGTTGCCTTCCTTGTCGTACATGATCACCGGGTGGTCCCCGCGGCACATGAGGTAGACGCGGTCTTCCTGGTCGACCGCCACGCCCGCGACGTCGCGATGCGCGAACCCCTTGGGCAATTGCTCCCAGCCTTCGACGACGGAATACGAGATGGCCATGGCTCCCCCTCCGATGAAGTGTTGAGTGTTTAGTGTTAAGTGTTTAGTGTTTCGTGGCAAGCACACAACGGAGCGAGCGAGGGGACGGTGAAGATCAAACGCATCGAGCATGTCGGCGTCGTAGTCCGCAATCTGGAAGCGAGCCGCAATTTGTGGGAGAACGTCCTCGGCATCAAGCTCGATGCCTATGAGCACACGCCGGGGCGGCCGCATCGGTTGGCGCTCTATCCCGTCGGCGAATCGATGGTCGAGCTGCTCGCCGGCATCGAGCCCGACAGCAAGTTCGCGAAGATGTGCGACGACGGCAAGGCGGGCATCAACCACATCTGCTTCGAGGTCGAAGACATCGACGAAGCGCTGGAAGAGCTCAAGGCCAAGGGCGTGCCGCTGATCGACCAGACGCCGCGCATCGGCCACGCCGGCTGTCGTATCGCGTATCTCGATCCCAAGGGCACCGAAGGCTGTCTGATCGAGCTCGCCGAGTTGCCGAAGACGCCGGCACACGCGTGACTTTGACGGACGTTCCGGGATTGCTTCGTCGCTATCGCTCCTCGTAATGACGTCATCGCGAGGAGCCGAAGGCGACGAAGCGATCTCGTGGCGCACGAAAACAGGACTCGAATGACTACGACAGACGGGCGCATCGCGAAGCTCAAGCAGAAATACGATCCCGCCGCGATCGACAGAGGCCTCGAGCTCCGGCCCGACGACTTCGTCGAAGAGCTCGAATGGCGCGACCGCGTCGACCAGCACTACGCGCGCTCGTGGCTCGAGTTCACTTACGGGGGCCTCTTCACGCGCAAAGGTCTCGACGAGCGCACGCGGCTCCTCGTGTCGGTCGCGCAGTTCCTCGCGATGGGCGAGATGGAGGAATTCGAGCGCCAGATCCCCGGCGCGCTCGCTGCGGGCGCGACGCCGCGCGAAGTGCTCGAGATCATCCTGCAGTCGACCGTCTACATCGGTTACGTGAAAGCGGGGCGCGGCGCGAAGCTCTGCGTGCAAGTGATCGAAAAGCTCGGACGATTGAGCGAGCTCACCGAGACACAGCTGCCGCTGGAAGGGCGTCTGCCCGAGCGCTCTCTGGAAGCCGAGCGCAAGCAGTGGCCGGCGGCGAAATCGGCGGACGAGACCGCGTGGCGCGAGCGCATCCTGGAGAAGTACGGCTGGAAAGGCGTGAGCACGCGCATCCGCACCCAGAACCACCAGAGCAACGACACCATCAACAACTACGACCGCATCGACCCGCACTACCTCCAGCTCTGGTTCGACTTCATCTACGGCGAGATGTACCCGCGGCAGATCGTCGACGACCGCACGCGGCTGCTGATGATGGTCGGCATCTGCCTCGCGCTCAACGAGCCGGTGCAGCTCGAGAACCACATCCGCGGCGCGATGCTGCTCGGCGCGGCGCCGCGTGAAGTGCTCGAAGTGTGCGTGCAGTCGACCGCGTACTGCGGCATGCCGACGACGGTGCAGGTGGTGCGCGTCGTCGAACGCGTGGCGAAGGAGCTTGGGCGCGCCGGTGAGCTGGCGGGCTGAAGGTCAAAAGCGATTGACCGCAAAGGACGCAAAGGACGCAAAGGAAAGGCAAAGACTTGTCGGGTGGTTGATCCGGTTACAGCGCTTCGAGCGAAGGCGGAGTCCATTGCGTTTCGCGGTCGAGCGGCCACACCGGGCGCGGCAGGGCTTTCCAGGGGAAGCGCTCGAGCAGCGGCGACGTGAGCCCGGCCGCGTCGACCTCCACGATCTTCGCGTCGGGATAGCACTCGTCGAAGCCGGCGCGGAAGTGGCCGCGCGATTTCACCGTGAGCGACGCGAAGGAGCCGACGTCCAGGCCGAGGTGCTCGAAGAATGCGGGGTCGGCGCACTGGATGCGGCGCGCGCACACCACCATCGTGAGGCCGCCGATGCGCACCGCCGCGGTCGGCCCCATGAGCGCAGTGCGGCCGGCGTAAATCCCGCGGCGGCCGGGCACGACGCCGTTCGATAGCGCGAGCACTTCCAGCTCGACCGGTATCTCGCGCGCGTGCGCGTCGGCGCGGCCTTCGTTCAGCACGACGCTCAGCTTCGCGCCGACGCCGGCTTCATGACAGCGCGCCGCAGCCGCCGGGTCGACGAAGTTGCCGAGCAGCGCGCGCTCGGCCCGCGCGGCGAGCAGGGCTTCGAGCACGTCGGTGGTGTTGCCGCGTCCGCCGCCGCCGGGGTTGTCCGCGACGTCGGCCAGGCACATCACGGCGCGATCCAGGCTTTTGCCCGCCGCTACGGCGCGTGCGATCGCAGCGTCGAGCGCCGTGAGCTTCACCGTGAAGCGCTCGCGCTGCGCCCACGCATACTTCGCGAGGTCGAGCGCGAGCTTCTTTCTCTTGTCGTCCGTCCCGTAGGTGAGGATCGAGATCCCGCACTCCGGCGCATCCGCGAAAGCGAAGCCGCCGAGCAGCGACACGACGGGCAGGTCGGGCGCGATGTGCCGCTGGCCTTCGACGATCATGTCGGCGTACGCGCCGCGCGCGGTGAGCAGCGTCACGGTGGGTGCCGCGATCGGCATGCGGATGAAGGTCTTGCCGAAGCGCTCGCCGGCGAGCAGACGCCGCAGCAGCGGTGCGGCCTCGGCGCCGCGCTCGCGCCGGTCGACGTGCGGATTGGTGCGATAGCTGACGATCACGTCCGCGTTGTCGAACATGCGCTGCGAGATGTTTGCGTGCAGGTCGACCGTCGCGACGACCGGCTTGTCGGGTCCGACCGCTACGCGGGCGAGCGCGTAGAGCTCGCCGTCGGGATCGCTGTCGGCGGTCGACACCATCGCGCCGTGATTGCTGACGTAGATCGCGTCGAGCGCGCCGGCCTCGCGCAGCAGCGCGCGCATGCGCGCGAGGGTGCGCTCGACGAATGCGGCGTCGGCGGCGCCGCCGGGCTCGGTGGCGGTGATGAGGATGGGCACCGCTTCCCACGGTCCGGTCGCGTTCATCGCTTCGACGAAGCCGGGGATCTCGGCGGGCATCGCAGGCGCGGGCTTGGCGGCTTCGGCGAGCATCGCCGCGCCTTCGTAGTAGCACGAAGCGCGGAAATCGGCTTCGGTCGTGGTCGGCGCGAAGGCGTTGCTTTCGAGGTGGATGCCGAGGATGGCGACGCGGGGTGGTCTGGTCATGGTGTATTGCGTTGCTCAAGAGTTGAAGAAGCTTAACCGCAGAGGACGCAGAGGACGCAGAGGAAAACAAGAACGATGAACCGAAACGTAGGGTGCGTGCAAACGCACCGAGCAGGGCCCGCTCGATGACGGCGCCGTCAATCCAATCCCAATGCACTTAGCGCCTTTGCGAGCTTCTGCCGCGTCTTACCTTCGACCAACGGATGCGTCGACAGCCACGTGCGGGCGGAGAAGCCGGGAGCGAGGGTGCGGATCTCGTCGGCTTCCCAGGCTGCCGCGGCGTTGTCGCCGCCGGCGAGCTGCGAGGCCGCCATGTAGACGCGCGCTTCGACGTCCGCGGGATTGCGCTGGAGCGCGTAACCGAGATTGAGCTTCGCCTGCTCGGCGTTGTCGAGACCGTAGTGCGCGCGCCCGAGGATGAGCGAGTGCAGATAGCTGCCGTCCGGATTGAGCCGCATCGCGATGCGCAGCAGGCTGGGCGCCTCGCGCGGCTGGTCCATGTAAGTGAGGATGCCGCCCATCAGCGCGTACGCGTCCGAGTACGACGGATACAGGCGCACCGCGGTCTCCGCCTGCTCGAGCGCTTCGCGGTGCCTGCGCCGCTGCAGATTGACGAGGGCGAGCGCGAGGTAAGTCTCGGGGACGTCGCTGTCGATCTGGCGCGCCGTGGTCGCGAGCTCGTAAGCGCGCTGCAGCGCCGCCGCGCTGTCCGCGCTCCACTGGTTGCGGTGCTCGATCGCGTAGGTCATCGCGAGCGCGGCGTAGGCGCGCGCAAAGCGCGGGTCGAGCTCGATCGCGCGCCTGAAAAGCTCGCGCGCGGTCTCGTTCTCGGTGCGCTGCCTCGCGATCGCCGCAAGCTGGCCGCGCTGGAAATACCGGTAGGCCTCGAGGTTGCGCGTGTGCGGCCGCGCGACCCGTGCGAGCTCGGCCTCGCTCACTTTCGCGGGCAGGAGCTGGACCACCGCGCGCCCGAGCTCTTCCTGCACCGCGAAGAGGTCGCTCAGGGTGCGGTCGTAGCGCTCGGACCAGAGCTGTTTGCCGCTGGCGGCGTCGGTGAGATGCACGTTGAGCCGCAGCCGCTCGCCGGCGCGCTGCACCGAGCCCGTCACCACGTAACGCGCCGCCATGCCGGCGGCGCTTTCCGCGACGACCGAGATGCCGCTGATCTTGCTGAGGTCGGTGGCGAGATCGGCGGTGATCCCGCGCGCGAGCACGGCCGCTTCGGCGTCGCCGCCGACCGCTTCGAACGCGCGGATGCCGACCGTCGGCTGCGCCGCCCGCGCCGCCTCGCCGCTCGTCACGGCGCGGCCGATGCGCTCGGTGTCGTCGGGGCGGAGCGCGATCCAGCCGATCGCACCGGCCGCCGCGATCGATGCGACCGCGGCGACGGCCGGCCACGGCGACTTGCGCGCCGGCGCCGGCGGCGTGCTTGCCGCCGGTCTCGCGACTTTGGCGACCAGGCGATAGCCGCGCTTCGGAATCGTCTGGATGTACGCCGGCGCTTCGGCATCGTCGCCGAGCGCCTTGCGCAGCTTGATGACGACCTGGGTCAGCGCATCGTCGCTGACGACGACGCCCGGCCAGACCGCGGAGAGCAGGGCCTCGCGGCTGACGACCTCGCCCGGGCGCTCGGCGAGATGGCACAGCAGCGCCATCGCCTTGGGCTCGATCTTCACCACGCGCTCGTCCGACGAAAGCTGGTTGAGCGGCGGCTCGACGGTCCAGTCGCCGATCGTCAGGAGCGCGTGCGGAGCTTGTTGAGCGTCGTCCGGCATGGCGCTGACGCCGGTGGAAGGCCTCGAAGGGTCCCGGGATTTCGCATCTTAGCCAAACCTTAGGCGTTTGTTCGGGACGCGTCGCCCGTCTCGTCGTGGAATGCGATCGGCCACTTCGGCGCAACGGAGGACGATCATGAGGAAGTCTCTCTACGCATTGGGCCTGGCGACGGTCACGAGCTTTGCCGCCGCAGCGCAGCACGATCACGACCACGGCGCGGGCGGCCGCCCGCCCGAGCAACTCGGAAAAGTGTCATTCCCGACGTCGTGCTCGGCGGCCGTCCAACCTCAGTTCGAGCGCGGCGTCGCGCTGCTGCATTCGTTCTGGTTCGGCGAAGGCCTGAAGGCGTTCAGGGCGGTCGCCGCGCAGGATCCTGCTTGCGCGATGGCGTACTGGGGCGTCGCGATCAACCGGCTGCTCAACCCGTTCGGCGGCGAGCCGGGCTCGGCGTTCCTCGAGGAAGGCGCCGCGGCGATCGAGCAGGCGCGGGCGATCGGCGCGAAAACGCCCCGGGAGCGCGATTACATCGAGGCTGCGGCGATCCTCTACACCGACGTCAGCGCGAAGCGCTGGCACGAGCGCGCGGTGGCGTACGAGCGGGCGATGGCGCGGGTGGTCGAGCGCTATCCGGACGACGTCGAGGCGAAGATCTTCTACGCGCTCGCGCTCAACTTCGCCGCGGACCTGTCCGACCAGACGTACGCCAAGCAGCTCGAGGCGGCGGCGCTGCTCGAGCCGCTGCTCGTCACGCATCCGGACCATCCCGGCGTCGCGCACTTCCTCATCCACAGCTACGACTATCCGCCGCTCGCCGACAAGGGGCTTGCCGCCGCGCGCCGCTACGCGAGCATCGCGCCGTCGGCGGCGCACGCGCTGCACATGCCTTCGCACATCTTCACGCGGGTCGGCGCGTGGGAAGACTCCGCGGCGACCAACCGGCGCTCGGAGGACAACGCGCGCGCCAATTCGAGCGGCGACGAGATCCTGCACGCGATCGATTACCAGGTATACGCCTACCTCCAGCTCGCGCGCGACGCCGAAGCGAAGCAGGCGCTGGAACGCGCGACCGAGGCGACGTCGAAATACAAGCTGATCCGGGCCGCCGGACCTTACGGCGCGGCCGCGGCGCCCGCGCGTTACGCGCTGGAGCGGGGGGACTGGAAAGCGGCGGCCGCATTGCCGGTCAACCCGGGGAAGGTCCTCTACGCGAACGCGGTCACGCACTTCGCGCGCGCGGTCGGCGCGGCTCGTGCCGGCGACGCGGCGGCGGCGAAAGCCGATGTGGCAAAGCTTGCCGAGCTGCGTGACGGCCTCGCCAAGGACAAGTACTGGACCGAGCAGGTCGAGATCCAGCGTCTCGCCGCGGAGGCGTGGATCGCGCTCGCCGACCAGCGCCGGGACGAAGCGCTGGCGCTCATGCGCACCGCGGCCGATCGCGAGAGCGCGAGCGAAAAATCGCCGATCTCGCCGGGGCCGATATTGCCCGCGCGCGAGCTCCTGGGCGATCTGCTGATGGAGCTGGGCCAGCCTGCGGCTGCGCTCAAGGAATACGAAGCGTCGCAGCAGCGCGAGCCCAACCGCTTCCGCGGCTGGTATGGCGCCGCGACCGCGGCCGCGAAAGCCGGCGACACCGCGAAGGCCAGGCTCTATCAAGCAAAGCTCGCAGCGCTCGCGAAGAACGGCGGCACGCGCCCCTAGAAAATCCGGGTCAGAGTCACGTTACCGACCAGAAATCTGACTCTGACCCGGATTTGTGCGGTCGACCGTCTCGCCGCGCAACACGACGGTCGAGATGCGCCGGGTGTGGGTGATGTCGTCGAGCGGATTGGCGTCGAGGACGATGAAGTCCGCGCTCTTGCCGGCTTCGAGCGTGCCCGCGTCGGACATGCGCAGGAACTCCGCCGAGTTGCGCGTCGCCGCGACGATGACCTGCATCGGCGTCATGCCCGCAGTGACCATGTCCGCCATCTCTTCGTGCGGGCCCCACGGGCGGTTGCCGTCGGTGCCGAGGGTGATGCGCGCGCCGGCCGCATTGAGCTTCGCGAGATTGCGCGCCTGGATGCCGAAGAACTTCTGCGCGTCGGGACGATCGGTATTGGCCGCTTCGAGCTTGTCGACCTCGGCCGCGGACAACCCGGCTTTCAGCCACGACAGATCGGTCTTCACCCCGCGATCGGGCAGGTTGGGCGTGAGCACGAGGTTCGGATGCTGCTTCCACATCGCGATGAATTCGTCGTCGATGTCTCTGTCGCGCACGCCGTGCGCGAAAGCATCGATTCCCGCGCGTATCAGGCCCTTCGCATCTTCCAGATCGAAGATGTGCGCGGTGACGCGCAGGCCGCGCTTGTGCGCTTCGTCGATGATCGGCCCGTAGATCTCCGGCGGGATCTTCTTGTACTTGCCGTCGCGCGTGTCGACCCAGATCTTGACGATGTCGACCTTGTCCGCCGCGAGCTGTTGCACCGCCTTGCGGCCGTCGTCCGCGGTGGTGACCCAGTGCGGCACGGTCGTGCGGCCCGGCTCGGGCATGGTGATGCCGCGTCCGGCGGTGAACATTCGTGCCGCACCCGGCATCGTCTTGCCCTGAAATTCGAAGGCTTCGATGCTGTCGGTGCCCATGCTCATCGCGGCGCCGACGCCGTAATAGGCGCGCATCCTGAGGTCGCGCACGATGGCGTCGCGCCGCGGGCTCAGGTGGACGTGCGTGTCGATGATCGTCGGCATCACCGTCTTGCCTTTGACGTCCACGCGCTTCGCGCCCGCCGGCACTTTGACGTTCGCGGCAGGACCGGCTGCGGCGATGCGCGCGCCGTCGACCACCAGCACGCCGTTGTCGATGACGCGCCCGTCGCCGACGATCAGGCGTGCGCCTTCGTAGGCGGTCACCGATTGGGCATGAGCGGGATGGCCGAATGCGGCGACGGTGCAGAGCGCTGCGGCGGCGGCTAGTTTTTTCATGACGGCTCCCCCTTCCAGGAACGTGACCGGATCGTGCGCCAAAGCACTCTGGAAAGTCAAAATGGACCGGATCGCGGGCGCTGTCGCTCCGGAATGACGGTCCCTGGCGGGACCGTCACATCTCGTCGAGTATCTTGAGCGTATCCTCGAACGACCACACGCGGCGGATCTCGATGACGTCGTACTGCCGCGCGAGCGCGGGCGGGAACTTGGCATACGGCGCATGCAGCTCGGAGATGCGGAAGATCGCTTCGTCGATCTCGCGCAGGCCGCTCGAGCGGTGGATGCGCACGTCCTCGAGGCTGCCGTCGCTGCGGATGGCGACGGTGACGATCGGGTTGTCGTAGAGCGAGGAGCGCGACGCCGAGCGGCGGTAGTTGAACGATCCATAGCGCTCGAGCTTGGAGCGCCAGCTCTCGATGTAGCTCCTCACCATGACGTCGCGCTCGATCCCGAACACCGAGCGCCGGCGCGGGTTCTCGGCGGTGGTCGGCGGCCCGGGCGGACGTCGCGGATCGCCGCGCGGCGTGCCCGGATTGCGCAGGTCCTCGATCGCTTTCTTCGCGATGTCGAGGCCGGAGAGCTGGCCCGGCGCCGCCGGTCCCGCCTTCTGCGCCGCGAGACGCTCGCGCTCGCGCTGCGCGTCGGCTTCGGCGCGCTTCCTCTCGGCTTCCCTGGCGCGCGCGGCTTCTTCGGCGAGGCGCTGCGCTTCCTTCAGCTTCGCGGCTTCCTCGGCGGCCTTCTGCGCTTCGAGCGCTTTGCGCTTCGCCTCGGCCTGCAGCTTGGCGAGCTCCTCCGCGCGCTTGAGCGCCTCCATCTCGAGCCGCACGCGGCGGCCTTCCTCTTCCTTCTTCTTGAGCTCCGCGACGCGCGCTTCCTCCTCCTTCTTCTTCTCCTCGATGCGGCGCGCTTCCTCGAGCTTCTTCGCTTCCTCTTCCTTCTTCTGCGCGACCGCGCGCTGCCGCGCGAGCTCTTCGGCTTCCTGCCGCGTCTTGTCCTCGGCGAGCTTCTTCGCCTCGAGCTCCAGGGCTTCCCTGCGCGCTTCTTCCTCTTTGCGCGCGTCCTCGAGGCGCTTCGCTTCGGCGAGCTGCTTTGCTTCCTCCGCCTTCTTCCGGGCGAGCGCGCGCTGCCGCGCATCCTCTTCGGCGCGGCGGCGTGCGGCGTCCTCGGCCTCCGCTCGCGCGGCCTCCTCGGATTCGCGCCTCGCCTGCTCGATCATCTGCTCGACCGCCGGGTCGGGCGGTCGCGGCTCTTCGGTCTGGGGCTTCGCCGCGCTGTCGGGCGCGCGCTGCGGCTCGGGCTCGACGCGCTTCGCTTCCGGCACCTTGAACGTTTCGGCTTCGGGCTTCGCCTGCGCGAGGATGCGCGGCGCAGGCCTGGCCTTGACCACGCGCTCGCGTGCGCGCGTGCGCGCCGCCGCCTTCGCGGTGCGGGTTTCGCGGCGCGGCGCGGCGGCCGGCGCGGGTGGTGCGGGCGCGGGGACGAGGCGCACTTCGAGCGTGGTCACGCGCGCGGTCGACGGCGCGCCTGCGAGGGCGGGGGGCGCCGCCGGCGGCTCGTCGCGCTGTATCGAGGCCGCCGGCGGAGAGGGCTCGGCCGAGCGCAGCTCCTCGGACATCCGCAGCGTGACCGGCGGCGCCTCCGCGCGCTCCTCGCCCCACGGAAGGCCGAAGCCCGCCGCGCCGAATCGCAGCGCGAGGATGAACGCGTGGACGAGGAGCGAAAGCGCGATCGCGAACTCGAAGCGCTCTCTGTAGCGTATCTCACGCGATACGACCGACGAGGACCACGCGTTCCTCGTCAGCAATTGCCTGATATTCACCCTGCGGATTCTAGCCGCGCGAGCCCGGCGTGAGAGTGGCCGCCGTGCTTCGGTTACAGTTGAGGCTCGAAAAAAATGCGGAGGAGTGTGGCGATGTTGCAAAGACTGTCATGGCGAGGAGCGGTGCGATCCTTCGACAATGCTCAGGACAAGCTGCGCAATCGCGGAGCGTCCGAAACAGAGTGTCCGCGCGTCGCGGGATCGCTTCGTCGCCTTGGCCTCCTCGCGATGACAGCCGTGGCGATCGTGCCCGCCGTTGCCTGCGCCGCCGATTGGGCGCCGAAGAGACCGGTGCGGCTGATCGTCCCGTTCCCGCCCGGCGGCGCGGTCGACTCGGTCGCCCGCATCGTGGTGGTCGGCCTGCCCGAGCGCCTCGGCCAGCCCGTGGTGATCGACAATCGCGGCGGCGCGAACGCGATCATCGGCAGCGACCTGGTGGCGAAAGCGCCGCCCGACGGCCAGACGCTGCTCATCGTGCCGTCGGGCCACGCGATCACGCCGACGGTCACGAAGAAGCTGCCTTACGACAGCATGAAGGACTTCGCGTCCGTCGGGCTGGTGGGCAACGGCTCGTACGTGCTCGTCGTCGGGCCGCAGGTAGCCGCGAAGACGGTCGGCGAGTTCGTCGCGCTCGCCAGGGCGAATCCCGGGCAGCTCAATTACGCCTCGACCGGCCACGGCAATGCGACCCACCTCGCGGGGGAGCTTTTCAAGGTGCTGGCGGGCGTCGACGTGGTGAACGTGAACTACAAGGGCGGCGGTCCGGCGATGACCGACGTCATGGGCGGGCACGTCTCGGCGTTCTTCGCCGGCGTCTCGTCGAGCACACCGCACATCAAAGCGGGCAAGCTGCGGGCGCTGGGCGTCACCACCGTCAAGCGCAGCGCGGCGCTGCCGGACGTGCCGACGATCGCCGAGTCGGGGCTCCCCGGCTACGAGGTCGACGGCTGGTACGGCCTGCTCGCGCCCGCTGCCACGCCGCAGGCGGTGATCGCAAGGCTCAATCGCGATCTGACCGCACAGGTCTCGACGCCGGAGACAAAAGAGCGTCTACTTGCGGTCGGCATCGAGGCCAGCGCCTCGACGCCATCCGAGTTCCGCGACCGCATCGCGCGGGACATGAAACGTTGGTCGGAGGTCGTTAAGAAAGCAAAAATTCCGGTCGAATAGCATTCGTAGCACTATGGGGAAAGTGAAGCATGCCGAATGTATTCCGCCTGTACCTCATCAAGCCGTCGCACTACGATAAAGACGGTTATGTCATCCAGTGGTGGCGCTCGTTCATCCCGGCGAACACCCTCGCCGCGCTGAACGGGCTCGCGCTCGATTGCATCGAGCGCAAAGTGCTCGGTCCGGACGTCGAGATCCGGGTCACGTGCTCGGACGAGACGAACACGCGCATCCGTCCCGACGTCATCGCGCGCGAGATCCGCGAGAGCGGCGGCAACGGGCTCGTCGCGCTCGTCGGGGTTCAGACCAACCAGTATCCGCGCGCGATGGACATCGCGCGGCCGCTGCGCGCCGCGGGCGTGCAGGTGGCGATCGGCGGCTTCCACGTGAGCGGCGTCATCGCGATGCTCCCCGAGGTCCCGCAGGAGCTGAAGGACGCGATGGCGCTGGGCGTCACGCTCTTCGCCGGCGAGGCCGAAGGGCGGCTCGACGAGATCCTGCAGGCGGCTTACGCCGGGAAGCTCGAGCCTCTCTACAACTTCATGAAAGACCTTCCGGGGATGGAAGGCACGCCCACGCCGTATCTGTCGGCCGAGGTCGTCAAGCGCACCGCCGGCATGCGCACCAGCTTCGACGCCGGCCGCGGCTGTCCCTTCCTCTGCAGCTTCTGCACGATCATCAACGTCCAGGGGCGCAAGTCGCGCTCGCGCAGCGCCGACGACGTCGAGACGCTCGTGCGCGCGAACCTCGAGCAGGGCGTGCACAGCTTCTTCATCACCGACGACAATCTCGCGCGCAACCAGAACTGGGAGCCGATCTTCGACCGCCTCATCGAAATGCGGGAGAAGGAGGGGCTGAAGATCCGCATCATCGCGCAGGTCGACACCGCCGCGCACAAGATCAGGCACTTCATCGAGAAGGCTTCGCGCGCGGGCGTGAATCGCGTCTTCATCGGGCTGGAGAACATCAATCCCGATAACCTCAAGGAAGCGCACAAGGGGCAGAACCGCATCACCGAGTATCGCGCCATGCTCCAGGCGTGGCACAACGTGGGCACGCTCACGTATGCGGGCTACATCCTCGGCTTCCCCGGCGACACGCCGAAATCGATCGAGCGCGACATCCGCATCATCCAGAAGGAGCTGCCGATCGATCTGCTGGAATTCTTCCTGCTGACGCCGCTGCCGGGCTCGGCGGACCACAAGCGCATGCACCTCGCGGGCGTGCCGATGGCGCAGGACCTGAACAAGTACGACCTCGTGCACGTGACCGCCCCGCACGAGACGATGTCGGCCGAGAAGCTCTTCGAGGTCTACGACCGCGCATGGGACCTCTATTATTCGCCCGAGCACGTGGAGCGCATCATCCGCCGCACCAGGTCGTGGGGTTTTCCCCATCACGAGATGATGCTGAAGCTGCTGACCTTCTACGCGTCGTGGCGGCTCGAAGGGGTGCATCCGCTCGAGTCGGGCTTCCTGCGGCGCAAGTACCGCCGCGACCGGCGGCCGAGTTTCAAGCGCGAGAGCCTCTTCGTCTTCTATCCGAAGTACTGGTTCGGCATCGCGAAGACCTATTTCGACTTCGCCGTCATGTACGCGCAGCACCGCAAGATCATGAAGCGCGCGCTCGAGACCGACGCGCCGTACGAAGACGTCGCGATGAAACCGGTCGGCCAGGAAGAGCTCGACGCGCTGGAGCTCTACACCCAGACCTCGGGCGCGAAAGCGGTCGTCGAGAAGCAGAAGAAGATCAAGATCTCGGTGGTCACGCACAAGGCGGTCGAGGCCTGAATCCGGGTCAGAGTCACATTATTCGCGGCTCATCTGACTCTGACCCGGATTAGCCGCTGGAAATGTGACTGTGACCCGAAAAAAGAGCCCGCTCGAAAGCGGGCTCTTCGCTGGAGGACCGAAGCGCTCAGTCGGTAATCGAGTCGCGCTTCTTGCGGATCGCCGGCAGCGCCATGATGATGAGGATCACCAGCGTGGCGATCATGAAGCTCAGGCTGATGGGCCGCGTGAAGAACACCGACGCGTCGCCGCGGGAGATGAGCAGCGCTCTTCGCAGGTTCTCTTCCATCAGGGGTCCGAGCACGAAGCCGAGCAGCATCGGCGCCGGCTGCATCTCGAAGCGCATCCACACGAAACCGACCAGCCCGAAGAACGCCGTCAGGTAGATCTCGAACGAGCTGTTGTTCACGCTGTAGATGCCGATGCCCGAGAACGCCATGATGCAGGGGAAGAGCACGCGGTAAGGCACTTTCAGCAGGCTCACCCACAGGCCGATCAGCGGCAGGTTCAGGATGACGAGCATCGCGTTACCCAGCCACATCGAGGCGATCAGGCCCCAGAAGAGGTCGGGTTTCTGCGTCATCACCTGAGGTCCGGGCGCGATGCCCTGTATCGTCAGCGCGCCGAGCATCAGCGCCATCGTCGCGCTCGCCGGGATACCGAGCGTGAGCGTCGGGATGAACTTGCACTGCGCGTCGGCGTTGTTCGCCGATTCCGGGCCCGCGACCCCTTCGATTGCCCCCTTGCCGAAGCGCGAAGGGTCTTTGGCCATCTTCTTCTCGACCATATAGGACGAGAACGCCGCGATGGAAGGCCCCGTGCCGGGCAGCACGCCGAAGAACGCGCCGATGCCCGTGCCGCGGATGATCGCGCCCGACGACTGCTTGATGTCGGCCCACGTCGGCCACAGGTTCTTCACCTTTTTCGTGAAGACCTGGCGCTCTTCGGGGTCGCCCAGGTTGGCGACGATCTCACCCATCGCAAAGACGCCGACGGCGATCACGATGAAGCCGATACCGTCGGTGAGCTCCGGCAGCCCGAAGCTGTAGCGCGCCATGCCCGAGTTCACGTCGGTGCCGACCACGCCGAGCAGCAGGCCGAGACACACCATCGCGAGCGACTTGATCATGTCGCCGTGCGCGAGCACCGCGGCGGTGACCAGACCCATCAGCATGAGCGAGAAGTATTCGGGCGCGCCGAACTTCAGCGCCATCTCCGCGATCGGAGGCCCGAACAGCGCGATGATCAGGGTGCAGACGCAGCCCGCGAAGAACG
The DNA here is from genome assembly GCA_036262035.1 of Burkholderiales bacterium. Lineage (NCBI taxonomy): Bacteria > Pseudomonadati > Pseudomonadota > Betaproteobacteria > Burkholderiales > Burkholderiales bacterium. The sequence continues at coordinate 298,332 of DATAJS010000015.1, forward strand.
AGCCGATGGCCGCAATGCCGAGCGCGGGTCCGGCCCTCCCCTGCCGCGCCATCTGATAGCCGTCCATACACGTGACGACCGCC
>DATAJS010000016.1 GCA_036262035.1 Burkholderiales bacterium
GAGCGCCCGCTAGCGGGCGCTGCGCTTCCGCGCCGGTAAACGCCTCAGAGGGAAACCAAGGTTTCCCTCCGAGACCTCCTTTCCTTTTATAGCTTCCTGTCGACGAACGCGACGGTCCCCGGGATCTGAAAGAGCTCGAGGAAGAGTCCCGTGCCTGCGCGCACGGGGCTTTCCTTGCTGTGCCTGAAAGCGGTGTCGTCGAGCAGGCGCGCGACATTGATGGCGAGCCCGCCGTAGAGGTGGCGGCTCTTCGCGGCCGCGGGCGGATCGTAGCCGTGCACGCCGTAGCCGACGACGAGCTCGGCGTAACGCAGCACCGGATGCGCGTCGAGCGCCGGCACACCCGAAGCCTTGAACGCCAACAGGTAGCGCTGCCCGTTGTAATCGTCGAAGGGCGCCCAGTTGCCGTTCGCTTTCGCCTGCGAAGACTCGCGGTAGTACAGTCGAAAGTCGATCAGTGCGTCGAGCCTGGGATAACGGTGCGTGATCCAGCCCAGGCCTGCACCGACGAAGTTGGCGATCAGGTCTTCGTGGCTGAACTTGTACTGCTTCGAGAAGCCGTCGAGGACTTCGATACCGGTGTAGACGATGAGCGTCGTGGTCGTCGCAAGCCTGAGCGCGTCTTCGCGGCTGTTGCCCATCCATTGCAGCGCCTGCGCTCCGGCGCGCACGCCGGTGTATGTGCCGAAAGCGTGCCCCAGCTTGTCGGCGCCGCCTTTTTCGGTGCCCGAGCCGAACCACCCTTCGCCGTGCGACCGGAAATCCCTGAAGCCGTTGTCCCACCACTTCGTCGCGCCGTAGGCGGCGACCCCTGCCGCGCTCGCGCCGATGAAGAGCTGGGTGCGCGTGTGCACGTCGTCGTACCACGGCGCAGGCTCGTCCGCGTGCAGCACGGGCGCGGCGGACACGTACGCCGCCGCGGCGGCCAGTCGAAGCGCACGCGGGCAAGGCATGGTCTCACGCTAACACCCGCCGCGTGATGTCACTGTGAAGCGGCCGCGGCCGGATCAACGGATGAGCCCCATCCAGCGCCACACCGGCACTGCCGCTGCGACCGACACGAGAACGAATGCGCCCCACGCCCAGGCGAGCCTGCGCACCGAGGCGAAGGTGTAGAGCTCGCCCGAGCCGTGATAGAGCGCCAGATACACCGTGCTCTGCGTCGGCAGGAACCACACCTGCGTCGCGACCAGCGAGATGAGCGCGACGACGAAAGGATGGATGCCGATCGCTGCCGCCACCGGCATCGCGACCAGCGTCAGCAGCGGCGCGGCGGCCTGCCAGCGCACGACGAGCGCCAGCAGGTAGCCGAGGAGCGTGAGCGCGATGCAGAAGAGGAGGGCGTTGCCCTTCAACATGGCGACCGGTTCCGCGAGCGCGGTGCCCAGCCAGTCGCCGATCTTCAGTTGCGTGAATAAGGTCGCGAGGCTCGTGATCACGCCGAAGAAGACGAGGAAGTTCCAGTTGACCCCGGTGCGCAGCATGTTCGCGTCGAGGCGCCGCACGGCCGCGAGCACGAGCAGCGCGGCGACGCCGATCCATGCGCCGTGGATGCCGTGCAGCGGCTCGCTGAGAAAGCCGGCGATGAGCGCGACCAGCACGCCCAGACACCAGATTTCGTCGCGGCGCATCGGGCCGAGCACTTCGTGCTGGAGCGCGAGACGGTGCGTCGCGTCGGCGAGGGTTTCCACGGGGCGATAGAGCGTGACGACGGCGATCATCGACGTCGCGAACAGCACGAGATGCAGCGGCAGCGCGGCGACGAACCAGTACGTGAATCCGACTTGCGCGCGCGCCGCATCGGGCAGGAGGCCGTGGACCAGCAGTCCGACCGACGAGCCCGTCAGGAACAGGCCGGACATCTGGCCGAAGCCGACCAGCGCCGCGAGCGCGAGACCCGCGGCCGCGCGCGAGCCCGCGGCGTAGCCGAGCGCCGCGGCGACCTCGCGTACGAGCGGCGCGGCGAGCGCCATGCGGCTCGTCGCGTTGGGCAGCGTCGGCGTGACCGCGGTCCCGACGAGCGCGAGGGTGACGCAGCGCGAGGTGAAGCTCGCGGGTTTCCTGCCGAGCGCGATCAGCGCGACGCGGTAAAGCAATCCGGAGTTGCCGACCGCGACGCCGACCGCGAGCACCGCCAGCACGAGCACCCACGCCTGGGTCGCGAAGCCGTCGAGGGCGACGCGCGGCGCGGCGATGCCGGTGACGGTCCACACCGCGAGCAGCGCAAGCGCGACGACCGCTTCGGGCAGCAGCTCGGCGGCGAACAGCACCGCGGCCGAGATGACCGTGAGCAGCATGCGCCAGCCCGCCTCGCTGAGACCCGCGGGCGGGTCGACACCCCAGAAGAGCAGCGGCAGCACCGAAGCCGCGCTCCACAGCCACGGGACCATGCGGCGCCCGTCGCGCTTGCGCTGCGGCGCCGGCGCGGCGGTCACCGGTTGTTCCTGCGTTGGGGCCGGCGCGCCGCCGAGCCGCCGCACATCGGCCTCGGCGCCCGCCGCCGCATACGCGAGCGCGGCGTCTTCGAGGTAACCCTCGCTCTCGAGCTGCCGCGCGACCGCGTGCACGCGCGTCTGCAGCGCGAGCTCGCGGTGATCCGCGCGCAGCCGCCGCCGCAGCGCCTTGCGAACCGACGGGGGCACGTACACGCCGAGCTCGTCCCGCCGCCACAATCCCGACGCCGACGTCGCCCCGCCGATCCTGTGGACGATCCTGGGCGTCGTCGAGCCGGACGAGGGCGTGCCTTCCGCGAGCTGCTGCAGGCTCGCGAGCGCGGGCTCCATCGCGGCAAGCCGCTGCAGCACGCGCAGCGGCGGCCGCTCGAACAGCGCGCCGGCCTCGACGAGATCGCGCTCGTCGTCGGTCAGCTCTTCCAGCCGCTCGTCGAGCCACGCGTCGAGCTCGCTCTGGAGCTCGCCGAGGATCTGGCGCGTGCGCGCGAGGTCCATCCCGACCGCGCCGGAGAGATGCAGCATGAGCTCGGGTTCCGCCCGCAGCAGCGGCACGAAGCGCGAGCGCGGCAGCACCCACAGATGGATGGGCGTCACCGCCACGACGGTGGCCGATCGCGGCGCGTTGGTGATGAGCGCGAGCTCGCCGAAGATCGCGGGCGGCCGGACGATGTCGATGGGAGAGCCCGCGACACGCCGTTCCGCCGTCCCCTCGCGCAGGATGTACAGCGCGTCGGCCCGCGTGCCGGCCTCGAACACGACGCCGCCGGGATCGAGCCAGCGCTCCTCGAGCACGCCGGCGAGCTTGGCGCGATCCACGGGGGAGAGGCCGGCGAACAGCGGCACCGCCGCGAGCGCCTCGGCCGCGAGCTTCAGCTCCTGCGCACGGATGTCGTCGACCTGCATGTTCTTGGTTGAACGTTAGGTCAGGGGCGCAAGCAAGGGTCGTGCGCCGCGGGATGGCTTCGTCGCTGCGCTCCTCGCAATGACGTCATCGCGAGGAGCGCGACGGCGCGACGCGGCGATCCCGGGTCGCTCGATCAGTCGGCCCGGATCCCTGCTTCCTTCGCCAGCTTCGCGTACTTCGCGGATTCAGACCTGATGTAGGCGGTGAACGCATCGGCGGACTGACTCGCCGCAAGCTCTATGCCCTGTTCCTCGAAGCGCTTGCGCACGTCTGGCTGTTTCACCGCCTTCACCGTTTCGCCGTGCAGGCGCGTGACGATCGCCGCCGGCGTGCCCGCCGGCGCCACGAGGCCGTTGAAGGTGACGTCCTCGAAACCCTTGAGACCCGATTCGTCGATCGTGGGGAGATCGGGAAAGAGCGGCGCACGGGTGAGCGTCGTCACGCCGAGCGGACGTATCTTGCCGGAGCGTATGTGCGGCGTGGACGTGCTGATCTGGTCGAACATCACCATGACCTGGCCGCCGATGAGATCGACGAGCGATTGCGCGTTGCCTTTGTAAGGGACGTGGAGCATCTTCACCCCGGCCTGCCGCGAGAAGAGCTCCGCGGCGATGTGTCCCGTCGATCCCGTTCCGGACGACGCATACGCGAGCTGGCCGGGACGCGCCTTGGCGAGGGCGATCAGCTCCTTCACCGATTTCACCGGCAGGTTCGGATTGACGTCGAGCACCATCGGGATGCGCGCGGTCTGCGACACGCCGACGAAATCGTTCACCGGATCGTAGCCGGCGCTGGAGACGATGCCGGGCGCGGACGCGAAGGTATTGGCGATCGCGAGCAGGGTGTAACCGTCGGGCGGCGACTTCGCGACGAGCTGAGTGCCGACGAGGCTGCTCGCGCTCGGGCGGTTGTCGACGATCACCTGGTGGCCGAGGCTCTCGCTGAATTTCGCGGCGAGCGTGCGCGCGATGATGTCGACGTTGCCGCCCGCGGCGACGGGAACGATGACGCGCACCGGCTTGGTCGGGTATTGCTGAGCGCCGGCGACTGTCGCAAATAGCAGACAGCTCAATGCCAGGACGCGCGATTCGAGTTTAGGCATCGCATATCCTTCGACGGTATTGCGGGGTGTGGCACAGGCGTTGCAAAGACAGGGGCATGGTCCTGCAGACGGACAAAAACTCAAGGAGCCTCGTATGTTGCACTACGCACTCGTGTTCTTCGTGATCGCCCTTGTCGCGGCGCTGTTCGGCTTCGGCGGCATCGCGGCCGGCGCGGCGGGCGTCGCCAAGGTGCTGTTCTTCATCTTCCTCGTGCTGTTCGTCGTCTCGCTGCTCGGCGGTCTGCGAGGGCGCGGAAGATAGCGGGTGGCGGAGCTTCGGCTCCGCCGGCATCGCGCTTCTTCGTACCATGCGCGGCATCGGCCGCGGGCTTCACCCCGCACCGGTGCCGTTGCCTTGTACGTCAGCCCGCCCGCATCACGGCCAGCGCGTCGACGGCTTTGACGCCCTGGCCCTTCGGCAGCACGATCAGCGGATTGATGTCGAGCTCGGCGAGCTCGCCTTCGAGCTGCACCGCCATCTGCGAGACCTGCACCAGCACTTCGGCCAGCGCTTCGACGTCCGCCGCGGGTTTGCCGCGGAAGCCTTTCAGGAGCTTGGCGCCTTTCACTTCGTCGATCATGTCCAGCGCTTCGGCGCGCCCGATCGGGCAGTGACGCGTCGCGATGTCGCCGAACACCTCGACCATCACGCCGCCGCTGCCGAAGACGAGCATCGGGCCGAGCTGAGCGTCGTATTTGACGCCGACGATGGTCTCGACGCCGCCGGTCACCATCTCCTGCACCGATACGCCGTTGATCGCGGCGTTCGGTGCGTAGCGCCTGGCGTTCGCGACGATCTCTTCGTACGCCGCGCGCACCGCATCGTCGTCGGCAAGGCCCAGCCGCACCGCCCCGGCTTCGGTCTTGTGCAGGATGTCGGGTGAATCGATCTTCATCGCCACCGGATAGTCCAGCCGCCGCGCGGCTTCGACCGCGCCGCCCGCGGATTGCGCCGACACTTCGCGCGTGACCGGTACGCCCCACGCGGTCACGAGCTGCTTGCTCTCGCTTTCGGACAGCGCGCCGCGGCCGCGCACCTTCTCCAGCGCGGCCTGCTGCTGCGGCTCGATCGTGACGCCCTGGCTGATCCCGCGCGCCTCGCGCGCGTCGCGCCATGCGTGATAGTCGATCAGGTATCGCAGGCCTCGCGCGAGCGCATCCGGCGTGTAGAAGATCGGGATGTTCGCCTGCTTGAGCGGATCGAGCGCCTTGGCGTCGTTGCGGCTCGCGGTGTGGAAGAACGCGACGTTCTTGTCGGTGCGGTCGCGCAGCGCCACGACGTGCTGGGGCTGGTTGCCCGCGCCCGCGCTGGCGACGACCAGGGTGCCGACCTCCGGCTCCTCGATCATGTAATTCATGATGTCGACGAGCTCGTCCTTGCGCGCGAAGCCGGTGATGTCGGCGGGGTTCGCCGCCCAGCCGAAGTTCTTGAGGATGGCGTTGATGCCGTCGCGCGCGCGGTCGGACAGCGGCGGCAGGCTGAGCCCGGCGAGCCCGAGCATGTCGGCGGTCAGCGAGCTGATGCCGCCCGAGTGCGACACCACCGTCACGCCGCGCTTTTTCGGTTTCTTCGAATTGGCGAGGAGGTGGCTCACTTCGAGGAGCTCGTCGTAATCGGTGACGCGGATCACGCCGTACTGCTTGAACACCGCATCGTAGAGCTCGTCGGCGCCGGTGAGCGCGGCAGTGTGGGAGCGCGCGGCCTGCGAGCCCGATTCGGAGCGGCCGATCTTGATGAGGACGATGGGCTTGCCGCGGTCGGCGGCGAGCTCCGCCATCGCGATGAACTTGCGCACGTCCTTGAAGCCTTCGACGAAGCCCGCGATCACGCGCGTGCCGGGATCGTCGACGAGGTAGCGCGCGAAGTCGGCGAAATCGAGGTCGGTCTCGTTGCCGGTCGAGATGATGTGCGAGAGGCCGATGCCCGAATCGACCGCGCGCAGCAGGAACGGCCCGAACGCCGTCGCGCCGCTCTGGCACACCAGCGCGATGTGGCCGGTCAGGCCGCCGAGGGTGCGCGAGGAGGCGGTCGCCCAGATGTCGTCGCGCACGTTGGCGAGGCCGAGGCAGTTGGGGCCCGCGATGCGCAATCCCGATTCGCGCGCGTAAGCGCCGAGCTTGCGCTGCAGGTCGAGTCCGGAATCGGTGCCGCGCTCGGCGAAGCCCGCGGAGATGACGACCGCCGCGCGGTTGCCTTTGGCGTGCCCTTCGCGCAGCACGTCCATCACCTTCTGATAGGGGACGACCACGCCCATGAGATCGGGCGCCTCGGGCAAGTCGGCGATGTTGCGGTAAGCCTTGACCCCGCCGATCTCGTCGTAATTGGGATTGACCGGGTAGACGCGCACGCGGTCCTTCGACCGCAGCAGCGCGGTGAGGAGACGTCCTCCGTAACCGCCCTTGGGCGAGGCGCCGATCACCGCGATAGAGCGCGGGTTCAGCATCTGGTCGATCGACGAAAGCTGTGCGGCGGTCCACATGCGCGGCCGTTCCTCCTTCTGGTGTATCGGGGAATTATAAGGGGACGGACGGGTGTTTATGCGGTAACCAGCGGTTTGTAATATCCTGTGCTCAGGGGGAAGGAGAACCAGGATGGAGCGCACAGGGCTCGACGATCTCGCGTGGGCGCACGAGCTGGATCCGCACTACGCGAAGCTGCTGCACGACTTCAGCCGCGGCGGCCTGTTCAAGCGCGGCATACTCGACGAGCGCACGCGCACGCTCGTCGTCGTCGGACAGTTCGTGGCGATGGACGAGACCGAAGAGCTCGCCGGCCACATCCACAACGCGCTGAACGCCGGCGCCACCCCGCGCGAGGTGCTCGAAGTCGTGCTGCAGACGACGGTGTACTTCGGCTACGCCAAGGCGAAGCGTGCGGCGCGCGTCTTCAAGCGCGTCGTCGATGGCCTCGGGCGCATGGACGAGGTGACGCAGCAGCAGCTTCCGCCCAGCGGACCGGCGCGCTCGCTCGAAGCGGAACGCGCGGCATGGGAGACGCCGCCGCAGCAGGTCGCGAAGCGCGAAGCGCTGCTGCGCAAGTACGGCTGGCGCAGCCTCTCGCCGGGCCTGCGGCTGCAGCCGACGCACCACATCGCGAGCGTCGAGCGCATGGACCGCGTCGACCCGCACTTCAACAAGCTGTGGCTCGACTACATCTACGCGGGAATGTATTCGCGCGGCGTGCTCGACGACCGCACGCGGATCCTGTGCATCGTCGGCGAGCTCTTCGTCGCCGGCGAGTTCCATCAGGCCGAGAACCACATCCGCAACGCGTTGCAGCACGGCGCGACGCCGCGCGAGGTGCTGGAAGTCATCCTGCAGTCGACGATCTACGCCGGCATGCCGCGCTTCGTGCGCTTCGTGACCATCCTCGAGCGCGCGCTCGAAGAGCAGGGCCGGCTGCACGAGATCACCGAGACGCGGCTGCCCCTCTCCGGGCCCTAGCGCGCCCGCCGGTCGGGAAAAGGCACGACATCCGCCTCGCGCACGCCGACGTTGAACACCACGACGCGCGTGCCGAGCATCACCACGCTGCCCTTGCGGCGGTTGTCGCCGGTATCGCTGTATTCGAAGTCGTAGGTGCGCTGCAGGCGCACGTGCCCCTCGTCGTCGCGGCCGAAGCGGATCGTGCGGATCGCGACGGTGTCGTCGAGCAGCAGCAGGCCTTCGGAATCGCACGCGACGTGTGCGGCCTGGACCGCCGCCTCGCGCACCCTGAGGCTCGTCAGCCAGAACGCGCCGAGCGCGACGAGCAGTACCACGACGACGATCTCGAATCCCATGTCGCGCCGGCTACTCGTCCAGGAACCCGCCGCGGTAGAAGCTCCACGCGGTGCCGTCGTGCAGGTAGAAGAAGCCGTCGCCGCACGCATCCTTGCCGGGAAAGTAGTCGCGGTAGGCGCGCGGGATCAGCCGCACGAGCTCGGTGTCGGTGAGCTCTTCGAATTGTTCGGGCGTGATCGCCTGGCCGGCCTTGAGCCTGCGTCTTTCCATCGTCAATCCAGGCGCAGGCCGGCGGCCTTGATCAACTTCGCCCACTTCGGCAGCTCGGTGCGTATGTGCACGGCGAGCTCGTCGGGCGTCGAGCCGATCGGCTCCACACCGGATTGCAGGAGCTGATCCGCGAGGTCACGGCCCGTCACGATGGCGGCGAGCTGCCGGTTCGCCCTCGCCACGATCGCCTGCGGCGTGCCGGCAGGCGCGAGCACCGGATACCATGTGCTCGCTTCGTACCCCCGCAAGCCAGCTTCGGCGATCGTCGGCGTGTCGGGCAGCGCGGGCGAGCGCTTCGCGCCCGATACGCCGAGCGCGCTCATCTTGCCCGCCTTGATGAACGGCAGGGCGCCCGGAATCGTGGGGATCCACGCCGACACCTGTCCGGCGATGAGGTCGACCTGCGCTTGTCCCGCGGCCTTGTAAGGAACGTGCACGAGGTCGATCCCCGCCATGGTCTTGAAGAGCTGCATCGCGAGATGGCCGGAAGTGCCGCTGCCGGTCGAGGCGTAGTTGATGCGGCCCGGCGATTTCTTCGCGAGCGCGATGAAGTCGCTCACGCTCTTCGCCGGCACCCCCGGATTGACCACGAGGACGCCCTGCACCGAGGCGAGCAGCGTCACCGGCGCGAAGTCGCGCACCGGGTCGTAACCGACCTTGCGATACAGGCTGGGATTCACCACCAGCGAGGCGCTGCACAGGTAGAGCGTGTAGCCGTCGGGCGCCGCGCGCGCGGCGATCTCCGCGGAAAGATTGCCTCCCGCGCCGGGACGGTTGTCGATCACGACCTGCTGGCCCCACGCTTCGGAAAGCTTGTTGCCGACGAGGCGCGCGACGACGTCCACGCTGCCGCCGGGAGCGAAGGAGACGATGAGGCGGATGGGGCGGGCGGGGTAGGTATCGGCAGCGAGCACAGCGGATGCGGTCATTGCGAGGAGCAGCGCGACGAAGCAATCCCGTGGCGCACGAAAGCGGGGCCGAGCGACTCGAGATTGCTTCGTCACTGCTCGTTCCTCGCAATGACGGCTAGGCGGACCGCTCGACGAACGCAGGCGGATCGAACGCCGTGATCGGCGGCAACTCGCCGTCGTACCGCTCCACCTCGACCAGGCACGTGTGCGCGCTCGAGCCCTGGGTGAGCTTCGAGGTGCCTTTATCGAGCGTGAGCACGTTGGGGTTGCCGTGCTTTTCGAGCGATCCCGGCGTCGCCGGATCGAGCGGATCGAACCACGCGCCGGTCGGCAGCACCACCACGCCGCGCTTTACCCCGTCGTCGATCTTCACGCCGGCGAGACACGCGCCGCGATCGTTGTAGACGCGCACGACGTCTCCCGCTTCGAGCCCGCGCGCCGCGGCGTCCTCGGGATGCATCGTCATGGCTTCGCGCCCCTGCACTTTGGACGCGAGGCTCACGCGGCCGTGGTCGTACTGGCTGTGCAGCCGCGTGGAGGGCTGGTGCGAGACGAGGTGCAGCGGATAGCGCTGCGCAAGCGCCGACCCCAGCCACTCGGCGGGCTCGTACCACGCGGGATGGCCGAGGCAGTCGTCGTAACCGAACGACGCGATGGCCGACGATCCGATCTCGATCTTTCCGGACGGTGTCGGCAGCCGGTTCTTGTCCGGATCGTCGCGGAACGGCTTCATCATCACCGCCGGCTCTTTCTGCGCGGGCAGCTCGATGTAGCCCTCCGACCAGAACGCCTCGAACGACGGCAGGTCGATGTCGAACTTCCGCGCGCGCTCCATCGAGACTTCATAGAGATGGCGCAACCAGGCGCTCGCGGTGCGGCCTTCGGTGAATTTATCCTTCGCGCCGAGGCGCTCGGCAAGGCCGCCGAAGATGTCGTAATCGTCGCGAGCTTCGCCGACCGGATCGATCGCACGCTTCATCGCGATCATGTAGCGTTCGCGCGAGGCCGATCCGACGTCGTCGCGTTCGAGCATCGTCGTCGCCGGGAACACCACGTCGGCGAATTTCGCGTTGGCGTTCCAGTATTGCTCGTTGACGACGATGGTCTCGGGCTTGCTGCGCCACGCGCGCACGAAGCGGTTGAGATCCTGGTGGTGGTGGAAGGGGTTGCCGCCCGCCCAGTAGATGAGCCGTATGTCGGGGTAGATGCAGCGCTGGCCGTTGAAATCATATGGCGCGCCCGGATTCTCGAGCATGTCGGTGATGCGCGCGCACGGGATCGGCGTCTTCACCGGGTTCGTGCCCTGCGGCAGCACCGGGCCGGAGAAGGGCCGGCCGTCGGTGCCTTCGGCGTTCAGCGGGCCATAGGCGAGCGCGAAACCGCCGCCCGGCGTCCCGACCTGTCCCAGCAGGCACGCCAGCGTGATGCCGAGCCAGTACGGCTGCTCGCCGTGGTCCGCGCGCTGAAGCGCCCACGCGACGTTGACGACGGTCGCGTTCGCGGCCATGCGCCTCGCGAGCGCTTCGATCGCCGAAGCGGGCACATCGCAGATGCCCGCAGCCCACTGCGCGCTTTTCGGCGCGCCGTCGGTTTCGCCCATCACGTAACGGCGAAACGCTTCGAAGCCCGCGGTATAGCGGTCGAGGAACGCGCGGTCGTGCAGGTTCTCGCGGATGAGCGTGTGCGCGAGCGCGAGCATGAACGCCGTGTCGGTGTTGGGGCGTATCGCGATCCATTCCGCGCCCGGCGCGTCGGCGAGGTCGCCGCGCAGCGGCGAGACGTTGACGAACTTCGTGCCCGCTTCGGCCATGCGCTTCAGCGCCGGCCGCACGAGGTGCTGGCTCACGCCGCCGTTGTTCACCTGCGCGTTCTTGGACGGAATGCCGCCGAACGCGACCATCAACCGGCAATGCTTCTCGAGCTCCACCCACGGCGTGTGCTGCGTGCGCATCGCGTCCATGTCCATGAGGATGCGCGGCAGCAGCGTGCGCGCGGCGCCGAGGCTGTAGGTGCCCACGTGCGCGACATAGCCGCCGATCGCGTTCATGAAACGGTGCACCTGGCTTTGCGCGTGGTGGAAGCGGCCCGCGCTCGACCAGCCGTACGAGCCCGCGAAGATCGCGCTGTTGCCGTAGGTCTGCGTCACACGCTGCAGGTCTTTCGCGACGAGGTCGAGCGCTTCGTTCCAGCTCACTTCGACGAAAGGCTCGCAGCCGCGCTTTTCGGTGGCCGCGCCGGGACCGTGCTCGAGCCAGCTCCTGCGGATCGCGGGCCTGCGCACGCGGACCGGGCCGGTGACCGCGCCGACGAGCGACTGGCCGATGGGGGAGGGATCCGGATCGTGCACGAACGGATCGACGCGCACGATCTCGCCGCGCTCGACGTGGACGTCGTAGACGCCCCAGTGGGTGGAAGTGAGCATGAGGCAAATCAGGAAAATCGATACACGGGATGATGCCACAGGCGCACAATGGGACAGCGCGTGAGGTTTTCCACGGTTTCGGCCTTCAGCGATCGGGATTGCGGCCGATATTCAGGATGCGTGGCCTTGAGCTGCCGTCACACGACCATGAAAACGCTCGCCTCCTTGCTGCTCTCGTTCGTCGTCGCCTTCGGCGCGCCGGGAGCGCTCGCGCAGGAAGCGGCCCCGAGCGCGGAGTCGGTCGTGGCGCCTCTGGCCGTCGCGGAGTTGCCGGCCGTCGTGGAGCTGCCGGCCGTGGTGGAGACACCGGCCGCCGTGGAGACGCAATCGCCGCAGGAGCGCGTGCTCTCGCAGCGGCCCGATCAGGCGATCTACAAAGGCGTGGTGGGCAACCTGCTCGAAGCGGTGCCGATGGAACCCCAGCAACGGGTCGATCTGCAGCGCGCGAACACGATCGTCGGCTCGCCTTTCTCGGTGCGTTCGATCGCGCTGCTCGTCGGCATCACCAATCCCGTCGTCATGATCGCCGGTCTGCTCTGGGGTTTCTGGGCAGCGTCGCAGATCGAAGACCCCAAGCCCGTCGGCAAGACCACGGCCGTTGCCGGGAACGGAGAGGTCACCGTGTCCCTGGCGGCAGAGTAAGGCTTCCGCAGGCAGCTATATTGCATCCTTGGAGCATCCCGCGACGCCGCGTCACGCGGCGCGATAACAAGGAGGCCTGCATGGATGCGAAGCTGAGCGATGACGAGCTCGCGTGGCTGCGTAAGCTCGACACCGAAGCTCCCGTCAAACCCGATCTTCCCGCGCCGATCGCCGATCGCCTGGTGCAGGAAGGTCTCGCGATCAAGCTCGTGGAAGGCGGCCTGCAGCTCACTGCGCTCGGCCGGGAGTACCTGACCGAAGCGAGTTAGGCGATCTTTCTCGCGCGCCACGCGAGCGCGAGACCGAGGCAAAGACCCCACATCACGTGATCGGCCATCTGCGGCCAGAACGCAAGGCGCGCCACTTCGGGGAACAGAAGCGGCGCGATCACGCGCAAGTCGACAATGCCGATCGCGATCGCGGCCGCCACGGCGCCGGCGACGACGTGACGGCGCGGCAGGAAGCGCACGAGGAGCGCCGCCCAGAAGAACGACACCGCGACGTGCACCACCGCGGCGGCTTCGAACAATTGCAGCAGGCTGGACGCCGGCGAGATCAGCATCGCGCCCGCGGCGCGCGTGGCTTCCGAGATGTCCTCGTGGCGTACGAACGCGTAGAGCGTCGACGGCAGGCCGCTGAAGAGCGTCGCGGCGGTGCCGGCGAGGAGCAGGTCTCCGAAATAGCGCCTCATCGCTCTTTCAATTGCCGCAGCAGCGTGCGCGCGTTCCTGATCGCGTAGCCCTCACGGTCGTTGTTGAAGTACGCCCACACGCGCGGCGCGCCGCTCGCGCGGATGCGCGCCGCCCATACCGCGAGCTCTTCATCGGTGTAATCGTGGCGGTACCAGCGCTTCGTGCCGTGAAAGCGCACGTACACGTCCGCGGCCGTCTTCACCAGCTCGTCCGGCAGCCGCGGACCGCTCGTGGAGCAGAAGATCGCGCCGCAGTCCTCGAACGCACGATAGACCTTGTCGTTCCACCAGCTGCGATGCCTGAATTCCACCACGTTGCGGCGCGCCGGATCGAGCTGCCTCACGATGCGCATCAGCGCGGGCCTGGAGTAGCGAAAGCTCGGGGGGAGCTGGAACAGGAAGCAGCCGAAGCTTTTCCCCAGCAGGTCCGCGATCAGCCCGAAGTCCTTCACCAGCGTATCGGTGCGCGCAAAGCGCCGGGTGTGGGTGATCAGCTCGTTCACCTTGATCGCGTAGCGGAAGCGGCGTCTCCCGATCTGGCGCTTCCAGGTCGCGACGGTACCGACCGTCGGCCATGAATAAAAAGGCGCATTGAGCTCGACGGTCGAGAAGCGGCTGGCGTAGTACTCGAACCAGCGGTGGCCCGGCACGTCGTCGGGATAGAAGCGATCGCGCCAGTGCCAGTAGAACCAGCCCGAGCAGCCGACGTGCGCTTCGATGCCGGGCTGCTTCGTCCTGCGCCCGGTCTTTGCCGTCTCTCCCGCGTGCGCCGCTTCGTACTCGAGCCGAGCCTCGTGCATCGCCTTCGCGCGCACGACGTTCTGCGCGCGTTGCTTCTCGCGCCGCGCTTCGCGCCTGGCGCGCCGGACGGCGCGCTCTTCGTCCGATAGGGGCGTGCGTTCGGCCATCGATTCATCGCCCGCGATACTTCTGTACTTGGGAACGAAGATACGCTATTGTCATGCGCCAGGAGTGTGTCCGTCGGAGAGCCGGGTGGGGTCCAGATCGTACGCCGAGTCGCTCGGGCTGCGCATCGGCAGCGGCATGCCGGGCGTGCGCTTCGTGCCGATCGCCTTCCTCGTCGTGCTCGCGAGCGCGGCTGCCGGTCATCCCGGCGCACTGTGGGCTGCGATGGCGGCGCTCGTGGCGCTGCTGCTCCTGCTCCAATTCAGGCTGTGGGACGATCTGGCCGACGTGGCCGGGGATCGCGGAGGGCATGCCGCCGCGTTTCGCGCGGCGGCGTGGGTCGCATTCACCGCGACGTTCGCGCTGCTCGCGGTGCTTTCGGGCGCGGGAGCAGTCGCGGCGTTTCTCGCGCTGTGCGCGTTCTACGGCGCGTGGTACACGCAGCCGCCTCAAGCGCGCGCAGGCCTCGTCGGCGCGCATATCGTCGTCCTCAAGTATCCCGCCTTCGTGCTGCTGCTCGCGCCGCGGCCCCTCGACGGTACGCGCACGGCGCTGAGCTGCGCCGCTATTTACTTCGCTTGCCTCGCATACGAGCTCATCCACGACGCCGCGCATCGCAGCCGCAGGGGCGCCCCGGCGCTCGCCGCGGCGGCGCTGGTCGCGGTCGGCTGCACCGTCGGCGCGCTCGCCGTCATCGTTCTGAGAGAGGCGCTCGCGTGAGCGTGGCGCCTCTCGCGGATGGCGCGACCGCGGGCGCCGCTGCACGAGACGCTACGCGTGTCGCAGCCTTGCCCGACAGCGTGAGCCGCAGGGCGCCGTAGAGGCCGTAGCAGATCGGTACGACCAGTCCGCCGGGAACGACGACGACCAGGAAGAGCGAGAGCAGGCGCTGGCAGGAGAGTCGTGAAAGGGCGTCCCTGGAGGTCCAGGCAAAGAGGCGGCGGAGGTTCTGCATGCTGGGCTTTCGGCGTTCTGACTTCGGCAAGTCCTGCCCTGCCGGTGCAGGCGCCGTGCCCGCTTCGCGACAGCCGTTTGACTTCACCCCGCTACGCTGGCAAGTTCGTCCCGCAGGAGGAGACCCATGAGCGACACACAACCCAACCGCGGGCCGCAGGACATCGGCGGCGATCCGGCAGGACCGGTCGACACCGTCGATCACGGCATGAAGTTCTGGGAACGGCAGGCGAACGCATTGCGCTCGCTGCTCAACCGGAAGAAAGTGCTCTGCACCGACGAGCTGCGGCGCGCGGCCGAAGGACTCGGTGCGCGGTATTCCCAGCTCCAGTATTTCGAGATCACGACCTCGGCGCTGCGCACGATACTGCTGGAGAAGGGCCTCATCACCGAGGCCGAGCTGCAGAAGAAGATGGCCGAGATCCGCGCCCGGTTCGAGGTGCCCGACGAGATGGAATCGCCGATCAAGAAGGCCGTGCAGCGATGAGCGACCGGCCGCTGCCTTCGACCTACGCACCGTCGCCGGGACGGCGCTTCAACGTCGGCGACCGCGTCGTCGTGAAGCGCGCCTTTCCGCCGGGCCACCGCCGCACACCGTATTACATCCGCGGCAAGACCGGGGTGATCGAGCGGGTCTGCGGCGCCTTTCCCAATCCGGAGGAGCTCGCGTACGGTTTCGACGGCGAGCCGAGGAAGGTGCTCTACCGCGTGCGCTTTCCGCAGAAGCACGTGTGGCAGGACTACCGAGGCCCGGAGCGCGACATCATCGAGATGGAGATCTTCGAGCACTGGCTCGAGCCCGTATAGCGAGAAAACCATGTCCGACACCAAATTCGACTACTACGCCGGCCGGAAGCACCTTCACGACCACGGCGATCACAGCCACGACGACCACGCCCCGATCGTTGATCCTGACGACGGCCCGCCCGGCGAGTTCGAGATCATGAGCCGCGCCATGCAGGAGCTTTTGGAAGAGAAAGGCGTCGTCACCGCCGAAGAGATCCGCGCCCGCATGGAGCGCTTCGAGACCGACTTTCCGTTCCGCGGCTCGAAGGTCGTGGCGCGCGCGTGGGTCGATCCGGAATTCAAAAGGCGGCTCCTCGAAGACGGCAAGGCCGCCGTGACCGCGATGGGGATAGACCTCGAAGCCGAGCGGCTCATCGCCGTCGAAAACACGCCCGAGGTCCACAACGTCATCGTGTGCACGCTGTGCTCGTGCTATCCGCGCGCGCTGCTCGGCATGCCGCCCACCTGGTACAAGAGCCGCAACTACCGCTCGCGCGTGGTATTCGAGCCGCGGGCGGTCCTGAAGGAGTTCGGCACCGAGCTTCCGGACGGCGTCACGGTCCGCGTGCACGATTCGAACGCCGACATGCGCTACGTCGTCATCCCGATGCGCCCCGCCGGCACCGAAGGATGGTCCGAGGACAGGCTGGCGGAGATTCTTACCCGCGACACGCTCGTGGGGGTCACGGTGCCCCGGGTTCTTTAAAACCAACGCATTGACCACGGGGGACACGGAGGGAACAGAACCGTCGTCATTCCCGACCCGCGGCAGCGGAAGCGATCGGGAATCCATTCTCGAAGCATCGAAGTAAAAATGGATTCCCGCCTGCGCGGGAATGACGACCGATGGACAGCTCCGGGTCCTCCGGGGTTGCCCCTCCGTGTCCTCCGTGTCCTCCGTGTCGCCCTCCGTGTCTCTCCGTGTGCGAGCTGTCGGCCTGCCAAGGCATAGGCGTTGCTATATGGTCGGCCTGACCGACTATCAGGCAACGCAATGACGCTACCCCAGGCACTCACGTTCATCATCGTAGGCCTCATGATGGCGGGGTTCGTCTGGGGGCGCATACGCTACGACGTCGTCGCGCTGCTCGCCCTGGTGACGTCGGTGTTCGTCGGGATCGTGCCGGCGAAGGAAGCGTTCGCGGGCTTTTCCGACGACGTGGTGATCATCGTCGGTTCCGCGCTCGTCGTCAGCGCCGCCGTCGCGCGCTCCGGCATCACCGAGCTCGCGATCCGGCCGCTCGCGCCGTACCTCAAGACCACCCGCTCGCAGGTGTTCGTGCTCGTGCTGGCGGTCATCGTCTTCTCGACCTTCATCAAGAACGTCGGCGCGCTGGCGATCCTGCTTCCCGTCGCCCTCCAGTTCGCGAAGAAATCCGAGACTTCCCCCGCGCAGCTCCTGATGCCGCTTTCGTTCGGATCGCTGATGGGCGGGCTGATCACGATGGTCGGCACCTCGCCCAACATCATCGTCTCGCGCGTGCGCGAGGAGATCCTCGGGCAGCCCTTCAACATGTTCGACTACGCCCCGGTGGGCCTGGGCATCTCGGTCGTCGGCCTGATCTATCTCACGTTCGCTTACCGGCTGCTGCCCAAGGACCGGCGCGCCGGCGTGTCGATCGACGCCGCGATCAACATCGAGAACTACGTGGTCGAGGCGGTGATCGCCGAGGACTCGCCGCTCGTCGACAAGACCGCGAGCGACGTCGAAAAGATGGGCGAAGGCGAGGTCGAGCTGACGACGATCGTGCGCGAGCGCTTCCGCCGCTACAAGCCCACGCCCGCGCTCAAGCTGCGCGCCGGCGACGTGCTGCTGCTCGAAGGCGAGCCCGTCGCGATCGAAAAGGTGATGGGCCAGGCCGGGCTCGAGCTCGCCCGGCAGAAAGGCGAGGAGAAGGCGCCCGATGCCGACACCGTGGGCGTCGTCGAAGGCGTGGTCACCGGCGACTCGCCGCTCGTCGGCACCAACCTGATCGAGCTCGACGTGCACAAGCGCTACGACGTGAACGTGCTCGCGCTCTCGCGCAGCGGCGAGCGCATCGAGCAGCGCCTGCGCTCGGTGCGCTTCCATCCCGGCGACGTGATCGTGCTGCAAGGGCGCATCGACGTGCTGCCCGACACGCTCCAGCGGCTCGGCATACTGCCGCTCGCCGAGCGCGACATCGCCCTCGGGCGCGGGCGGCGCCGCTGGATACCGCTGCTCGTACTCGCGGCCACGATCGCCGCGGTCGTCGCCAACGTGCTGCCGATCGCGATGGCGTTCTTCGCGGCCGCGGTCGCGCTCGTGCTGACCAAGTCGGTCACGCTGAAGGAAGCGTACGAGACCGTCGAGTGGCCGATCCTCATCCTGCTCGCCGCGCTGATACCGGTCTCGGAAGCGGTGCGTACCACCGGTGCGACCGACCTCATCGCGGGCTGGCTGCACGTCGCCGCCGGGCCGCTGCCGCCGATGGCGGCGCTGGGTCTCATGCTCGTCGCGGCGATGGCGGTCACCCCGTTCCTCAACAACGCCGCGACGGTGCTGATGGTCGCGCCGATCGCCGCGGGTCTCGCCGAGCGGCTCGGCCTGAACCCCGATCCGTTCCTGATGGCGGTGGCGGTGGGCGCGGCGTGCGACTTCCTCACGCCGTTCGGACATCAGTGCAATACACTCGTGATGGGGCCGGGCGGTTACCGCTTCGGCGACTACTGGAAGCTCGGCCTGCCGCTGTCGATCTTCATCGTCGTCGCGGGCGTTCCCCTGATCGCCGCTTTCTGGCCGCTGGCCGCTCGTTAGGAAAACCATGAAAGTTGCAGATCTCATGGCGAAGAACGTCGAGTTCGTCGACCCGTACGTCAGCGTGCAGGAAGCCGCATCGATGATGGGCGAGCTCGACGTCGGTGCGCTGCCGGTCGGCACCGCCGAGAACCTCCAGGGAGTCATCACCGATCGCGACATCCTCTACCGGGTGGTCGCCGAGGGAAAAGACCCGCGCCGCACGCAGGTGGCGCACGTCGCGACCAAGACGATCTTCAGCTGCACGCCCGAAGACCCCGTGAACACCGCGATGGACCTGATGGCGTCGCAGAACATCCGCAGGCTTCCCGTGCTCGACGACGCGAAGCACGTCGTGGGCTGGATCACGCTCTCCGACCTGTCGCGGCACCTTCTCGTCGGCAACGAAGTCGTGCAGAAAGCGCTGCGCGAGCTCACCGATACCGTGGCGAAAGACAAGACTTGAGCGAGCTGCCCGAAGCGGTCGAAGCGGGAACCGAAGAGCCCGAACGTCCCGCGGGCCCGGCGGAGCACGACGAGCCGCTGGTCGAGATCGTCGCGGCCAAGGTGCTGTTCGGCTGGCTGCGCAACCGCCAGCAGCTCCTCGTGCCCTATACGATCGATCTCGCCAAGCTCGACGCGGCCGAGGTCGAGCTCCTCGTGCACGCGATGATCGTCGCCGCGCAGGCCGACGGCACGGTCGACGGCAAGGAGCGCGACCGGGTGCGCAGCGCGCTCGAGCGGCTCAACGCGACGCCCGAGCAGATCGAGAGCGTCGACGACGCGCTCGACAGGCCGAAACCGCTCGCGCAGGCGCTCGCGAAAGTGGGCGACGTGCAGACCGGCGCGATCGCCTACGCCGCGTCGCTGCTCGCGATCGACCGCCGCAAGCTCGTCAACCGCCAGTACCTGCGCTACCTCGCGGCGCGGCTGCAGCTCCCGCGCGACGTCTGCCGCGCGCTCGAGCAGCGCTTCTTCGCGGCGGTGGATTAAGGCGTCATTCCCGTGTAGGCGGAAAAGATCGTCATTCCCGCGTACGCGGGGATCCATTTTGACTTTGAATGAAGAATGGATTCCCGATCCCTTCCGCTGCCGCGGGTCGGGAATGACGATGACTCATCCGCGGGTCGGGAATACGATGCTACACCGTCATTCCCGCGCAGGCGGGGATCCATTTTCTTTGCCGAGCAGCGCCTCGATCTGGTTCAGAAGCTGCGAGAAATCCACCGGCTTCGCGTGATAGTCGTCGCAGCCCGAGGCGAGCGCTTTCTCGCGATCGCCCGCCATGGCGTGAGCGGTGAGGGCGATGATCGGCATGGCCTTCGTCGCTTCGTCGCCCTTGAGCTCTTTCGCGACGGTCCAGCCGTCGATCACCGGCAGGTTCATGTCGAGCAGCATGAGATCGGGCTTGTCGGCGCGCGCGTGGTCGAGCCCCTGCTGCCCGTCTTCGGCGACGTCGACGTCGTAGCCGCGGCGCTTGAGGCGCCGCGACAGGAAATCCCAGATCTCCTGGTGGTCTTCAACGAGCAGTATCTTCGCCATGACCTTCCTTTTCTCGCCGGTCTCTTCCCGGCAGCTCGCGCAGCACCGACGACAGCGCCTGCTGGACGTCGTGCTCCGTGTTCACGATCTGTTGTACCCGCCCTTCGAGCCGCTTGCATTCGTCGGCGGTGAGGTCCTGCGCGCTCAGCGCGACGATCGGCATCTCGCTTAAAGCATCGCGCTTGCGCAGCTCGCGTATCACCGCGAAGCCGTTGATGTCCGACATGTCGAGATCGACGAGGACGAGCGCCGGCGGATTCTCGCGCAGCCGGTCGAAGAACGCTTCTTCGTCGCGCGCGTGCTCGACTTTCCAGCCTTCGGCCTCGAGCTGCGCGTAGACCTCGTCGGGCGCCGTGGAATCGTCGAGGATCAGGGCGCGCGGCGCGGCGTGCCGCGAACGGTACCTCGCGAGCACCTTGGCGAGCCGCGGCCACCGGATCGGCTTGGTGAGGTAGTCGGCGGCGCCGAGCGAGTAGGCGAGGCCTTTCTCCTGCACGATCGTCGTCATGATGACCGGGATGTCGGCCGTCGCGCTGTCCGCTTTCAGCGCCGAGAGCACGGCCCAGCCGTCCATGTGCGGCATCATCACGTCGAGCAGGATCGCACACGGCTCGAGCTTGCGCGCGAGGTCGAGGCCGGTGGCGCCGTCGCCCGCGGTCTGCACCGCGTAACCTTCGCGCACGAGGAAGCGCGAGATCAGCGCGCGGGCGTGCGGATCGTCGTCGATCACGAGCACCACGCTTCCCGACGCGCTGCCGGCGAGCTGCGCGTGCTCCACGGGCCGCGGCCGCGCCGCGGGCGCGTTCGCCGGGAGCCTGAGCTCGAACGTCGTGCCCCGGCCGGGCTCGCTCTCGACCTCGATCTTTCCGCCGAGCATGTCGGCGAACGCGCGCGTGATCGAAAGCCCGAGACCGGTGCCGCCGAAGCGGCGGGTCGTCGAAGCGTCGGCCTGGGAAAAGCGCCGGAAGAGCTTGCCGATCTCCTCGCGCGATATGCCGATGCCGGTGTCGCGTACGCGAAAGACGATCGTGCCGTCGTCGCCTGCGCCTGCGCGCTCGACTTCGAGCGTCACCGTGCCGCGCTCGGTGAACTTGGCCGCGTTCGAGAGCAGGTTGATGAGGCTCTGGCGCACCTTGACCGCGTCCGAGCACATGGTGCCGAGGCCGGGTCCGTGCTCGATCCGCAGCGTGTTCTCGTTCTTCGCGACCAGCGCTTCGACCGTCGCACCGAGCTCCTTCACGAGCGCGGCGACATCGAAGCGCTCGAGGTGCGCGTCCATCTTGCCGGCCTCGATCTTGGAGAAATCGAGCACGTCGTTGATGAGCGAGAGCAGGTGGCGCGCGTTGGCGTTGACCTTGCGCAGGTCGTCGAGCATCTGGGCGAGTCCGCGGTCCTCGGTTTCCTCTTCGAGCATCTCGACGTAGCCGATGACCGCGGTCAACGGGGTCCTCAGCTCGTGGCTCATGTTCGCGATGAACTGGCTCTTGGCGCGGTTGGCTTCTTCGGCCTCTTCCTTGGCCGCTTTGATGTCGCGCTCGTACTGCTTGCGCACCGTGATGTCGCGCACGTAGGCGGTGAAGTAGGGCGCGGTCTTCTGCGCGACCGACGTGATCGCGAGCTCGACGGGAAAGCGCGTGCCGTCGCGGCGCAGCGCCTCGATCTCGATGCGCTTGCCCATCAGCCGGCCTTTGCCCGTCTCGAGAAAGCGCGCGATGCCCGCGTAATGCCGGGCGCGATGCTCTTCGGGGATGATGAGCTCGGGCATCGTCCTGCCGAGCACTTCCTCGCGCGTGTGGCCGAAGGTGCGCTCGGCCGCCGCGTTCCATTCGACGATGCGGCTGTCGGCGGTGATCGAGATCACGCAGTCGATCGCGGTCGCGAGGATCGCGGCTTTCAGCGATTCGCTCTCGCGCAGCTGCTCTTCGGCGCGCTTGCGCCGCAGGTACTGGCCGATCTGGTGGCCGAGCGTCGAGATGCTCTCGAGGAAGTCGTCGTCGAAGTGCTGCCAGCGGCGGCTGAAGAGCTCGATGACGCCGACCGTCTGGGTTCCGGTCTTCAGCGGAAACGCGAAGGCCGAGCGCAGGTCCGCGTCGCGGGCCGCTTCGCGGCGCGCGAAGCACGGATCGTTCGCGAGGTCGGACATGTGCGACGGCGTCTCGATCTCCCACACGCGGCCGGGCAATCCGCTGCCGCGCGTGAACGTCACCTCGCGCGTGTCGGCGAGAAACGATTCGCCGCCGCCGTCCGCGCCCGGCCAGCCGGCGGCGCGCCGCAGCACGCCCGCGCCTTCGTCGACTTCCCAGAACGTCGCGACGTGCCAGCCGAGCGTCGCGCCGATGGTGCCGAGCACCTGCGTCATCGCGGTATCGAGCTCGGACGATCCGGCGAGGATGCGGCTTACGCTGATCTGGACCGCGAGGCGCTTTCTCGCCTGCCCTCTGCTGGCGGTGTCCTGAAAGGTGACGACGCTGCCGGTGACGACGTTCTCGTCGAACACCGGGAACGCCGCGTATTCGGCGTTGAAGAAGCTCCCGTCCTTGCGCCACAGCATCTCGTTGTCGAGCTGAACCGGGCGGCCGGTCTCCAGCGTCTGCAGGAGCGGGCAGGAGGGCTCCGGGTATGGCGTGCCGTCGGGATGCGTGTGATGGATGAGCGCGTGCATGTTCGCGCCCACCACTTCGTCGGGCGCGTAACCGAGCATGTCGAGCCCGGCCTTGTTGATGAACGTGCACCGCCCCGCGGCGTCGATGCCGTAGACGCCGATCTCGATGGCGTTGAGGATCGCGTTGATCTCCGCTGCGGCGTGCATGCTGAGCGCAAAAGCATGCGGCGTGCCGCTCGGGAACGGAGGCTTTGAAAGGCGCGGTGCGTTACCACGCACCCTACGGTATGCCATCGGCTGCCCGTAGGTGCGCGCGAGCGCACCGCGCCGCAGGTGCGCGATAGCGCACCCGGCGGGTTACAGCTTCTTCAGCTCGGCTAAAAGCTCGGGACTCTCCGGGATCGTCCCCGGCGCGTACTCCTTCGACCACGCGATCTTGCCGTTCGCGTCGACGACGAAGGCCGAGCGCTTGTCGATGCCGCGCTCGTCGTTGAAGACGCCGTAGGCCTTGCCGATCGCGCCGTGAGGCCAGTAGTCCGACAACAGCGGGAACGGTATGCCGCCGAGCTGCTCCGCCCAGACTTTCAGGCTCGGAATCGTGTCCGCGCTGATCTGGAGGATCTCGACGTTGAGCTTCTTGAACTCATCGAGGTTCGCACGGAACCCCTGGACCTGGTTCTTTCATCCACCCGTAAAGGCGAAGGGCAGGAAAGAGACCACGGTGGGACGGCCGCGGAAGCTCGAGAGCGAGACCGTGTCCCCGTTGTGCGAAGCGAGCGAGAAGTCCGGCGCTTGGGAGCCGGGTTGCAGTGCCATGGGATTCTCCTTTTATGGACGGCGAGGCCGTCGCCGGAGAATACGACAAACGCGCGGCCTTCGACAAAGTTTGCCCGATCCCCGACGCGCCTGGACCGAAAACGTCAAACGGGGGATCCGTCATGACGTCATGCCGTATCCACGCGGTCCTCGCGCTCGTCTTCAGCCTCGCCGCGCTGCCCGCTTTCGGGGCGACCGCCCGATCGATGTCGTGGTCCGGTTCGGTCTTGGCAGCGGGCCGGGACGCCCCACTGAAGCCAAACCGTGAAAAAGGCACGAACTTTCACGCCTAATGCGCCCATGGTTCGGCGGGGATTGCCGTTATCTTCCGGGCACGACCATGAAACCGATGCCCACACAGGAACCGCGCGCTGCACGGCAGGCCGTTTCGCGCCTCGCCGGCATGCTCGCGCGCCTCCACGGCATCGAGACGGCCGTCGTAGCGGTCAGCCTCGCGATCATCGGCGCCCTGTGGTGGGCTGCGGTGTTCCAGTCCGACCGCGAGCGCCAGCAGGTCATCGACGCGGCCATGCGGCAGAACTCCAACCTCGTGATCGCGTTCGAGGAGCAGACCGTGCGCACGATCCGCGACGTCGAGGAGGCTTTGCTCCTGCTCGGCAGGGAGTACGAGCGCTCGGGCAAAGCGGTCGACATCGCGGGGCTCATCGAGGACGGCCTGATCGACGGGCGGCTGTTCACGAACATCGTGGTGGTCGACGAGCACGGCGATCTCGTGGTTTCGAGCCAGGCACTGGTCCCGCTCAACATAGCGGACCGCGAGTATTTCAAGGCGCACGCGGCGGATCCCGGCCCGGAGCTGAAGATCGGCAAGCCGCTGGTCTCGCGCAGCTACCAGAACGCCGCGATCCCGATGTCGCGGCGGATCGACAAGCCGGACGGCCGCTTCGGCGGCGTCGTGAGCGCGCTGGTCGATCCGCGCTACTTCCTCCATTTCTACGAGAAGGCGAACATCGGCGAGCAGGGGCTCATCCATCTGGTCGGGCTCGACGGCATCGCACGGGCGCGCCGCGCCGGCAACGTCGCCACGGTCGGCGTCGACATGAGCGGTTCGACGCTGATCAAGGCCGCAAGGGTGGCGAACAGCGGCTCGTTCATCACGGCCGGCCGTGTCGAAGGCGTGCCGCGCCTGCAGAGCTTCCGCCGCATCGGCGAGTATCCCCTCATCGTCGCGGTCGCCACTTCGGAAGCGGAAGTGCTCGCGCCGACGATACGTAACCGCCGCAACTATTTCGTCGCCGCCGGCGCGCTCTCGTTCGTCGTGGTGCTCTTCGCGGCGCTGCTCCTGGCCGCCGTGAGCCGCCGCAACCGCGCGCTCGTCGCGCTGTCCGCGAGCGAAACCCAGTTCCGCGCGACGTTCGAGCAGGCGGCCATCGGCATCGCCCACACCACGCTGGAAGATCGCTTCCTGCGCGTGAACGAGAAGCTGTGCAGCATGGTGGGCTACAGCCGCGAGGAGCTGCTCGGCATGTCGATGCACGACCTTTCGCATCCCGACGAAGTCGGCAAGGGCGCGGTCAACCGAAAGCGGCTGATCGCCGGCGAGATCGATACGATCAGCGCCGAGCGCCGCTGCGTGTGCAAGGACGGCTCGATCAAGTGGCTGCATCGCACGATCTCGATGGTGCGCGATCCGGGCGGCGAGCCGGCCTACTTCATCCGCGTGGCCGAAGACATCACCGAGCGCAAGCGCCTCGAGCACGCGCTCCAGCACACCGCGACGCACGACAAGCTGACCGATCTTCCCAATCGCAGCCTGATACACGACCGGCTGCGCCACGCGCTCGAGCAGGCGACGCGCCGTGAGCGCGCGGTCGGCGTGATGTTCATCGACCTCGACCGCTTCAAGATCGTGAACGATACGCTCGGCCACGCGATGGGCGACCGCCTGCTGCAGACCGTCGCGGAGCGCCTCAAGGCGTGCGTGCGCGGCGAGGACACCGTCGGCCGGCTCGGCGGCGACGAGTTCGCGATCGTGCTGACCGAGCTCGCCAGCGCGGGCGACGCCGAAGTCGTCGCGCAGAAAGTGCTCGACGCGCTCTCCGGCACGCTCGACCTCGACGGCCACGAGGCGTACGTCACGGCGAGCATCGGCATCGCGACCTATCCGCTCGACGGCGCCGACGCCGACAGCCTTATCCGCAACGCCGACGTCGCGATGTATCGCGCCAAGGCCGCGGGCAAGAACACGTTCCAGCTCTATTCGCGCGCGCTCGACGGCCAGGCCGCCGCGCGGCTCGAAATGGAGAACCGCCTGCGCTACGCGATCCCGCGCTCCGAGCTCGTGCTGCACTTCCAGCCGAAGGCCGACGTGCGCACCGGCGCGGTGACCGGAGTGGAAGCGCTGCTGCGCTGGCGGATGTCGGCCGACACGCTGGTGCCGCCGGCGAAGTTCATTCCGCTGCTCGAAGACACCGGGCTCATCGTGCCGGTGGGCGAATGGGTGCTGCGCGCCGCGTGCTCGCAGCTCCGCGAGTGGGCCGACGCCGGCATCGGCGACGTGCCGATCGCGGTGAACCTGTCCGCGGTGCAGCTGCGCCACGAGAACATCACCGACGTCGTGCGGCGCGCGCTCGACGATCACGGCGTGCCGGCGCACCTGCTCGAGCTCGAGATCACCGAGAGCGCCGCGATGGAAAATCCCGAGGCCGCCGCGGCCGCGCTGCGCACGCTCAAGGCCCTCGGCGTGCGCATCGCGATCGACGACTTCGGCACCGGCTACTCGAGCCTCGCGTACCTCAAGCGCTTCCCGATCGACGCGGTCAAGCTCGACCGCGCCTTCACCACGGGCGTCACCGAGGACGCGGAGGACGCGTCGATCGCCGAAGCGGTCATCACGCTCTCGCACGCGCTCGGGCTCATCGTCGTGGCCGAAGGCGTGGAGACCGCGGACCAGGCGGCCTTCCTCGGGCACCGCGGCTGCGACGAGATGCAGGGCTATTACGTCGCGAGACCGATGCCGGCCGACGCCTGCACCTACATGCTCGCGCAGTCGCGCAAGCTCGCGGCAGTTGCGTAGCACCGCTCGCTGCGCTCGCGGTCGCGCTGCTACCCGCTCGCTGCGCTCGCGGTCGCCGGTTACGCCAAGGAGGGAAACCGAGGTTTCCCTCCTTGAACCTCCTTTCCTATCGAAGCTGAATACATCACGTGGTGATATAATCAGGCCATGCAGGACATCTCCCATCTGCTGGGCCCGGACACCGTCAGCCGTGTCGTCAGCGACTTCTACGACGCGATCCAGCGCCATCCGACGCTGAGCGTGCCGTTCGGCATCGTCCACGACTGGGACGAGCACAAGCGGCATCTCGCGCACTTCTGGTGGGTCACGCTGGGCGGCAAGCCTTATCGCGACCAGCCTTACCGCGTCGCGGACAAGCATGCCGCGGCGGGCTTCACGCCGGCGCTGCTCGTCGATTGGCTCGCGCTGTTCCGCGAGACTCTGGCGAAGCATCTGCCGGAGGCGTTGGCCGAACAGTGGTACGCGCGAGCGGCCAATATCGGCCGCTCGCTCGAGTACATGCACGAATTCCGCGCCAGGCGCGAGGCGCTCGCCTCGTAAGAAGCGCGAAAGCCGCGGCAAGGCCGCGGCTTTCACCGTAAATCGGGGTCTGTCCCCGATTAGTCCTAGGTCTCGGCCGGGGCGGCGCGGAGCCGTCCGACTGAAGTCTTCCTGCGTCCGAGCAGCTTCACCGCGAACACCGCGAGCAGCCCGCAGCCGAGCGCGAAGACGATGTCGCCCGGGACGCGCAGCCACACCAGGGTCTCCATCACGCTCGAATGCACGATCTCGGGAGAGCGCGCGTACCACAGGCCTTTCGAGACGCTGGCCCACGCCTGATAGACGCCGGCCGGGAGGAGCGACATGAAAACCATCATCGCCAGACCGATGTTGAGCGACCAGAACGTCGGCTTCAGCAGCGCGTCGGACCAGCGTGCACGCTCGGTGAGGCCGCGCAGGCAGAACAGCATGAGGCCCAGGCCCAGCATGCCGTAGACCCCGAACAGCGCGGCATGGCCGTGCGCGGCCGTCAGGTTGAGGCCCTGCACGTAGTAGAGCGAGATCGGCGGGTTGATCGCGAAACCGAGCAGCCCCGCGCCGACCGTGTTCCAGAAGCCGACCGCGACGAACGAGAGGATCGTCCACTTGTACGCCGAGACCCACGGTGCGGCCTGGCTGCGCCGGTAGTTGCGATAGCCTTCGAAGCCGATCAGCGCGAGCGGCACCACTTCGAGCGCGGAGAACACCGCGCCGACGGCGATCACCGAGGTCGGCGTGCCGGTGAAGTAGAGGTGGTGCAGCGTCCCGAGGATGCCCCCGAACAGGAAGACGATCGTCTCGAGCACGATGGCGGTGTTCGCGGTCGCGGTACGGATCAGGCCCAGGCGCGAGAAGATGAGGGCGACGACCGCGGTGGCGAACACTTCGAAGAAGCCTTCGACCCACAGGTGCACCAGCCACCACCTCCAGTATTCGACCATCGAGTAGTGCGTCCGCGGGCCCCACGTGAGCGACGTCGCGTAGAACAGGCCGATGCACGCGGCCGAGATGAACACCATCGCGATCAGGCCGCGGCTCTCGGAGGGCTTCTTCAGCGCCGGCATCAGCGCGCGGCCCATGAGGAAGAGCCAGAACAGGAGACCGACGAAGAGCAGGATCTGCCACACGCGGCCCATGCTGGTGAACTCCAGCCCCTGGTTGCCGAGCCAGAACGAGTAGTCGACGCCGAGGCGCTGGAGCGTGCCGAGCCAGCCGGTGACGGTCGAGCCCACGACGACGAAGATGAGCGCCCAGAACAGAGCGTCGACCCCTAGCTTCTGATACTTCGGCTCGTAGCCCGACAGGACGGGCGAGATGTAAAGCCCCGTCGCGAGCCACGCGGTCGCGATCCAGAGCACCGCGAACTGGGTGTGTATGGTGCGGCTCACCGTATACGGCAGGACCTCCGCGAGCGGTATGCCGAAGAAGCTGCTGCCTTCGACCGCATAGTGCGCGGTGACGATGCCCATGCCGACCTGCGCGAGGATGAGCCCGATCACCACGTAGAAATACTTCAGCGTCGCGCGCATCGAAGCGGTGGGCTTCAGCAGCGACAGCGGATCGGTCTTCGGCGCGACGGGATCGGCTTCTTCCTTGTGCGCGGTGTGGTACCAGATCAGGCCCGCGATGCCGGCGATCAGCAGGATCACGCTGACGACCGACCAGATGCCGTTGCCGGCGGTCGGCGTGTTGTCGATCAGGGGCTCGTGCGGCCAGTTGCTGGTATAGGAGAGGCCGGTCTCGCCGGGGCGGTCGGTCCCGGCGGCCCACGACGACCAGAAGAAGAACGCGGCGAGCGCCTTGCGGTCTTCGGCCGAGGCGAGCGAGCCCGCGGTCATCGCATACTGCTCGCGCAGCGTGTCCAGCGCGCGGTCGTCGCCGAAGAGGCCTTCGTAATGCGCGGCGGTCTCGCGCAGTGCGCGCGCACGCGCATTCGAAACCGAGATCGTTCCGGTCTGCGCGTCGTAGGTGTTGGCGCGCATCTGCGACTTCATGCCCGCATCGATCGCCGCGCGCTGGTCGAGCGCGAGCTGGTCGTAGGGCTTGCGGTATTGCTGTTGCGCGAGCGCTTCACGCAGCGCCACCGCCTCGCGGTGCAGCCAGTCCGCCGACCAGTCGGGCGCGACGTAGCTTCCATGACCCCACACGGTGCCGAGCTGCTGGCCGCCCGCGGCGCGCCAGGCCTGCTGGCCGCGCTCGACGTCTCCCGGTCCGAACAGCACTTCGCCGGACTCGCTGACGACCTTGGTCGGAATCGGCGGCGCCGCGAGGTAGATCTCGCGGCCCATCCAGCCGAGCGCGGCGAAGGACATCAGGAAAACGATCCCGAGCCAGCGCCACAGTTTGCGTGTTGCGTTCATTTTTGAGACCTCCTGTCTCTGTACGTTTGCGTTTTGAAGATCCATCTGAGAGGTATCTTTGGAGCGGATACTGCTCCGCGTCGCGTGGAGGCGGGTTGATCTCGATCAAACGATCGCGCGGAAGGTGGCGCAGCATCACGGGCATGCAGCTCACCAAGCACACCGATTACGCGCTGCGCGTGTTGATGTACGTCGCCCGGAAACGAGCGCGCTGCACGGTCGCCGACATCGCCGCGGGCTATCAAATCCCGCGCAGCCATGTGATGAAGCTCGTGCACCAGCTCGCCGGGCTCGGCTACCTCGAGACGGTGCGGGGCAAGGGCGGCGGGGTGACGCTCGCGCGCCGGCCCGGCGAGATCAACGTCGGGCGCGTGGTGCGCGAGACCGAGGAGACGCTCGACGTGCTCGACTGCCTGTCGGAGGGCTACGCCGGCGGCTGCGGCATCGCGCCGTCGTGCACGCTGAAGTCGGCGCTGCGCGGCGCGCAGCAGGCGTTCTATCGCGAGCTCGACCGCTATACGCTCGCCGACATCGTGCCGGGAGAGCGCCGCGCCACGATCGCGTGGCATGCCCGGCGGCCCGCGGCCGCGACGCGCTGACGCTGTCGCGATTGCCCGACATGCCGGCCGCGCGTGCAGCGCCGATGTGCAAAATCTCACGAAGCGTCGTACGATGCGCCCTCTGCCCGCCGCGCGCCGGCACGGCCGTTGCCGAATGTTCGTTGAGGCATTCTGCAACGGGCACCGTCATGAGGCGCGTATCGATCTACGAATCATCCGCGGGCGGGTGGATTTACGAAGTGTGGGTTGCGGCGAGGGCGATCGTGATCGGCCGTTGTCGCACGCGTGAAGCCGCGGAGCTGGAGGCCGGCCTGGTCTGACGGAGGTCGGCGGCACGCGGCGTTCGAACGATCACGAACAGCCTGAAGTGCCGCAATGAACCCGACTCTCCTCGAAAATATCAACGTCACGTCCTTCGACGCGATGCCGACGCCGGAGGACCTCCACCGGCGCCTGCCGCTGTCGGAGCGCGCGGCCGGCGTCGTCGTGCAGCAGCGCACGAACCTGCGCGACATCCTCGACCGCAAGGACCCCCGCATGTTCGTCGTGGTGGGACCTTGCTCCATCCACGACCCGAAAGCGGGCCTCGAATACGCCCAGCGCCTGCACGCCCTCCAGGAGAAGGTGAAGGACACGCTGCTGCTCGTCATGCGCGTGTACTTCGAGAAGCCGCGCACCAGCGTGGGCTGGAAGGGCTACATCAACGACCCGGACATGGACGACTCCTTCCACGTCGAGCGCGGCATGGCGAACGCGCGGGCGTTCCTGCGCGACGTGTGCGAGCTCGGCCTGCCGACCGGCACCGAAGCGCTCGACCCGATCTCGCCGCAGTATCTCGGCGACCTGATCGCGTGGACGGTGATCGGCGCGCGCACCACCGAGTCGCAGACGCACCGCGAGATCGCGTCGGGCCTGTCGACGCCGGTCGCGTTCAAGAACGGCACCAACGGCGACGTGACGGTGGCGATCAACGCGATCGTGTCGGCGTCACGGCCGCACGCCTTCCTCGGACTGAACAGCGAAGGGCGCGTGTCCATCGTGCGCACCGGCGGCAACCGCTACGGACACCTCGTGCTGCGCGGCGGGGAAGGGCGGCCCAATTACGACACCGTGTCGGTGACCATGGCCGAGAAGGCGCTCCGGAAGGCGAAGCTGCCCGCGAACATCATCGTCGACTGCTCGCACGCCAACAGCTACAAGGACCACACGCTGCAGCCGCTCGTCATGAAGGACGTCGTCAACCAGGTGCGCCTCGGCAACACCTCGCTGGTCGGCATCATGATCGAGTCCAACCTGGTCGAGGGCAAACAGTCGATACCCGAGGACGTGTCGAAGCTGATCTACGGCTGCTCGGTCACCGACGCGTGCGTCGGCTGGGACACGACCGAGGAGATGATCCTCGACGCGGCCGAGTCGCTGCGCCCCGTGCTCCGCAACCGAAAATCCGGGTCAGAGTCACATTAGGCGCGAGAAATCTGACTCTGCCCCGGATTTAATCAGCGGACGGTTTTGCGCGCGATGACGACGTTGTCGAGCACGAGGTTCTGCGACCAGATCCAGCGCGCGCCTTCGAAAAGCTCGGGGTAGCGCGTGTACGCGGGCAGGTTCGTGACACCGATCTCCTGGTCGGTGAATTCCCACGCGCGCGGCCAGTAGCGGTCGTCGTATCGCGGCGACTGCCAGTTCGCGGGAATCGCGTAGTGCACCGCGTAGCACTTGTCCTCGCACGTCGGACGCCGCGCGTAGGGATGCGTGCGCCCGCCGAGGTTGGGCGTGTCGTGGATGTGGCCGCGGTCGACCACTTCCCTGGGATCCACGAGCGGCGCGATGTAGAAGCTCTGCGCTTTCCACGTGCTGTCGGTGACCGTCCCGTCGCTGAACTTCGCGATGAGGCCGCCGTCGCCCGGGTAGTACTTGTTGGTCTTCGGCGTCACCGGCACCGGGAACACCTCCATGCCGACGCCGAGGTGCTCGTCCCAGTCGACGACCAGAAACGCCATCGTGTACGGCCGTTTCACCCTGAACTTGACGATCGCCGAGTTGAACGGCGTGTACGGGGTGTTGTCGACCGACACGAGCTTGCCGTTCACGTACATCTCGTAGTAGTTGTCGGCGACGATAAAGCCGGTGACCACTACGCCGTCCGGATCGATCTCGATCACCGGCACGTTCGCGGTCGAGACCGCGGCGGCGTTCGCCGGCGTCACCTGGTTGCATTCGTTGTAGAGATCGTGGGAGAGCGGCCCTTCGCCTCTTTGCAGCGCGGTCGCCGCGGGCATCGTGAGCACGGTGCCGTCGCTCGCCGCGATCTCGCCGACCGCGGCGACGCGCACGTTCATCTTCGGATTCGTATGCGCGCACTTCGTGAGGTTCTGCGCGACGACCCGGGTCGCCGTGCCTTGCGTCACCATCCGCTTCGGCGGCGCCGGGTCCGCCGCGTCGAGATCGAGCTGCGCCGGCAGCGTCCGGCACGCGACGATCGCCAGTGTCGCGCAGATCGCCGCGGCGGCGGCGAGCGCGAACCGTATGCCCCTGGTCGTGTCCTTCATATTGCCTCCCCCGGCTTTTGTGAAGTGACGCGTTCCTATGCTACAGAGTCGGCATACGGTTTGCAGCCTGAGGCATAAGTGCCCGACGGGTGACGTAAGTGGCTGACTGGCATTTCTTTCAAGGCGTGCGTGACGAGTGGCGCTGGTACTGCGTCGACGACCTGGGCGGCGTCGTGCGCGAGGGCGTCCACGACCACGCCGAGCTCGCGCGCTGCATGGACGACGCACGCAACTACGGATTTCGCGACAGCGAATTTTCCGTGCACGCCCGCAGCCAGCTCGCCCAGTTCCCGCGCCGGCGGCAGACGCCGGCGGGCGGTCCGATGGAGCGGCGGCGCGCGGCCAAGTCCAGACCTCATGCCGAGGAGCGCCGCCGCGCGAGGCGCGAGACCAAGGGCCGCACGTAGCTTTCCCGACGACAGTCGGCTCTTCCGTTCGTGCTATCGTCAACCGCACACGACCCGGACGAGGGAGGAGACACATGCCGTTCTACGAACGAGGCGACGCACGCATCCGCTATGAAGTGACCGGCTCGGGCTTCCCGCTGCTGCTCATCGCCGGCGGCGGGCTGAACTCGAACATGGCCTACCACGCGACCAAGGCGCCGTTCAACCCGATCGAGGAATTCAAGAACGAGTATCGCTGCGTCTCGTTCGACCTGCGCAACGCCAACGGCGGGGAGTCGACCGGTCCGCTCGACGTCGAGCGGCCGTGGGACTCGTACACCGACGACATGCTCGGGCTCATGGACCACCTGGGCATCCACGAATTCATGGTGCTCGGCTTCTGCATCGGCGGCCCGTTCATCTGGAACCTGATCAAGCATGCGCCCGACCGCATCGTCGCCGCGATACCCGCGCAGCCGAGCGGCTACCGCCCCGAGCTGCCCGACCTCTTCTACAACAACAACATCAAGGGCTGGGCGCCGGGCGTGGTCGCGAGACGTCCCGACACCACGATGCAGACGTGCGACGCGTTCCTGAAGAGCATGTACTGCACCAATCCCGATTTCGTGTTCACGGTGACGCGCGACTTCGTGAAGAGCTGCAGGACGCCGATCCTCGTGCTGCCCGACGATACGCCGCCGCACCCTTACGCGGTCGCGATGGAGAGCGCGCGCCTCGCGCCCAACGCGGAGGCGAGCATCTTCCCGTGGAAGGACACGCCGGAGGGCATCGCCGAAGCGGTGCGACACGTGCGCACCTTCCTCGAGGCGCACACGCCCGTCGCGGCCGCACATTGATGTGGAGTAGCAGGGCGGTACCCCGGCGCGGCGATCCCGCGCCGGATTTTTCCCTGCCCGACCAGAACGGCACGCTGCACAGCCTCGGCAAGTACCGCGGCAAGTGGCTGGTGCTGTATTTCTACCCGCGCGACGACACGCCCGGCTGCGCCGAGCAGGCGATGCGCTATCGCAACGCGATGCGCGAGCTCGAAGCGCTGGGCGCCGCGGTGTGCGGCATCAGCGTGAACGGCGCCGACAGCCACGCGCGCTTCGCGAAGAAATACGCGCTGCCGTTCCCGCTGCTCGCGGACGTCGGCGGCGAGATCGCGAAGCGCTACGGCTCGCTCGTCAACCTCGGCTTTCTGCGCTTCGCCAAACGCAACACGTTTCTCGTCGATCCCGAAGGCCGGATCGAGAAGGTCTACGTCGGCGTGAACGCGGGACGCAACGCCGGCGACGTGACCGAGGACCTGAGGAAGCGGGTGAGCTGAAGCGGCGGGCCGGATCGTGCGATCGCGGCCCGCGGAGGCCTTAGGTGCAGAACTTGGTGACGGCGACGGGCTCTTTCGAGTCCTTGCCTTCCCAGAACATGAGCTTGGTGTCGAGGCCCTTGGTCTGGAGGTAGTCCTTCACCGCGACCGCGCGCGCTTCGTCGAGGTCCTTGTTGCCGGTCTCGAGGCGGTCGGTGTGGCCGGTGATGATGATCGCGCCGACCTGAACCGCGCGCTTCTTCAGCAGCGC
Organism: Burkholderiales bacterium; assembly: GCA_036262035.1. Classification (NCBI taxonomy): domain Bacteria; kingdom Pseudomonadati; phylum Pseudomonadota; class Betaproteobacteria; order Burkholderiales; species Burkholderiales bacterium. The sequence goes on from DATAJS010000016.1 coordinate 34,471, forward strand.
CACCAGCTTGTCGAGCTCCTGCTTGCCGCCGTCCTTGAGCGTGGCGCTGTTCGGATCGAACGCGCTGTTGCCCTGCACGTACGTCTGCTGGGTGAAGGTGGCGAGCTCGGGCTTCTTGGGCTTGGGCGGCGCGGCTTCGGCTTTAGCCGTCGAAGCGGCCTCCGGCTTGGCCTCGGGCTTCCCGGCCTCGGCCTTGGCTTCGGGCTTCTTGGCGGGCGGCTTCGCCACGCGGCCGTTCACCTCGACCATCACGCGCCGGTTCGGCTGCAGGCAATCGGAGAGCTCCGCCGCCGACATCGTCGACGACTGCTCGGTCGTCGCGGCGCAAGAGGTGAGCAATAGCGCTGAAAGCGCGTATAGGGACTTCTTCATCTACTTACTTCCTCCTCTGTGCGGACCGCGGGGTGCGTTCCGCTTCTTTTTGTGGCGCGTAGCGCGCCCATCACGCCGAATTTATCGCGAGCGCGGCATGAGACGCAAGATCACCCGAGCCCGTCGGCCGATACTGCAAAAAAAAGCCCGACCTTCGCGGGTCGGGCTTGCACCAGATACGATCCGCCAACTCCCCGGAGGCTCGTCGGTGAAGTTACAGGAGATGGGTCGCAGAAGCGGCCCACCCGAAAGATAGCAACTGCCGCCCGCAGAGCGCAACGAGCAATGCGATGAGGTAAGACCATGCTTCAAGGCTCTGTATGTGAGGGGCGGGGCGTGGTATCGTCCGGGGGCATTTCGGGAAAGCATCGGGGAACACGAGTTGTATACCATCGGCCGTCTGGCCCACCGCGCGCAGGTCACCGCGGACAGCATCCGCTTCTACGAACGGCAGGGACTCCTTGCGGCGGCGACCAAGACCGCGTCGGGCTACAAGCTCTACGACGATCGCTCGGTGCGACGCCTCGCCTTCATCAAGCACGCGCAACAGTGCGGTTTCAATCTGACCGAGATCGGCGAGCTTCTCCTCGCGTCGGACACGCGGGGCGAGCATCAGGCCGGCCTCGACCTCGCCGCGCGCAAGCTCGCCGACATCCGCAAGCTGCGTGACGCGCTCGGACGCATGGAGCGCACGCTCACGCTGCTGGTGGATGCACGCAGCGACGCCGAGGAACGCGGGGTGCTGCCCGTCATCGTCGCGTTCGAAGCGGCGAGCGTGGAACCGTGACCTAGCCGCACGACGAGGGCAAAAAAAAACGGGCGCCGAAGCGCCCGTTTTCATTACTGCTGTCGTGCTTAGAAGCGATGGCGGACCGCGAAAGCGATCGCGTCTTCGTTCTGGCCGTTGACGATGGCACCGCCGAGGCCGCCGAGGCGGTAACCGGCGTTGTTGTCGTTGTCCAGACGCACGTAACCGAGCGTGAACTCGGTGCGCTTGCTGAACGTGTACACGTAGCGGACCTGCACGAGATTCGCGCCGGTATCGTTGCCCGGGCCGGGACGATAGCCGGAGCCGCCCGCCGGGCCGGCGACGAACGAGCCGCCCACGCCGGCGACGACCGGCGTCGCGAAGCCAGCGGGACCGCTCATGTCACGCGCTTGCGTGAACGCGGCACGCAGACCGTGCGGTCCGACGATGTGCCAGTCCACACCGACGTGCCAGGCTTTCGCCTTGACGTCACCCGCGGTGGTGTCGAAGCGCTGCTCGGTGTACTGACCGCCGAAGCGCACCGGACCCCAGGTGTACGCCGCACCGACGTGCCACGCGTTGTCCTTGCTGCTGTCCGGGCCGCCCGCGCCCGCGAAGTCGCGGAGCTGCTCGAAACCGGCCGAAATGTACAGCGGGCCGGCCGAGTACTGGCCGCCGATCGACATCACGCGCGCCTTGTTGTTGGTCGCGGCTTCGAGCGTGCCGGTCGAGGTCTGCGACGACGTGAACGCCGCCATCACCTGGAAGCCGGCGAACGTCGGGCTGTCGTAGGTGATCAGGTTGTTCTGGCGACGCTTGAACGTCGTGCGCGCACCGCCGACTGCGGTCGTCGTCGAGTTGCCGGTCAGCAGGAACGCGGTACCGAAGATACCGGTGTCGTTGCCGCCGACGGCCGTCGGGCTGATCGTGCGCTTGAACGGCGTGTCCCAGTTACCGATGAAGACGTTGCCGAAGCCGCCTTTCAGGCCGAGCGCGCTGTTACGCGAGCACCAGCCGTCCTGGTTCTGGCCGCGCGGATCCGCCGTGCTCGCGCACTGGAACCACGCCGACAGACCGCCGCCGAGCTTCTCTTCCCCTTTGAAGCCGATTTCGCTGCCGGGGGTCTGGATGAAGTCCGCATTGCTGCGCGATACCCCTGCCGCTGCGTCCGCCTGATCGGCGCGAACGGTGTATTCGACGTACAGCGTGCCGAACACCTGCACCGTGCTCGACTGAGCAAGCGCCAGGGCCGGTGCGCCGAACGCGCCGGCAAGAGCCGCTGCCAGTACCTTTTTATTCATGAGATCTCCTCGATGACGATGTCGAAAATGCGCGCGGCAAACCAACCGCACGCGCGCTTCCGGATGGAAGCTGTGCAGAGTATCGAACGATCGTTCATCGCATCGCTACACATTTACGCCGCCGCGCGCTTCGCGCGCGCCTTCGCGTTGCGCTCGAACAACACAGATGAACCCGGAACCTTGGTCTTCACTCCATGGTTTGCGGGCCGTTTCGAGACGTGACCGCAATACTCGGGCGCCATAGTCTCGGCACACGTCGAGGGGGGAACCCATGTTCAAGCACGAAGTGATCGAGCCGGAATTTGCGAATGAGCTGAAGGACGCCGACGGGACCGACGTCGACAGCGCGGAAGTGCGCGTGCGCACGCAGGGCTCGCGCTTGGTGCTGGAGATCGCGTCCGCGCTGAACGGCGTGAGCGTCGCCGCGCCGGTCGTGCTCTCGGGAGCGGCGAGCCGCGCGCTCGCCGCGGAGCTCATGAAGTGCGCCGATGCGGCCGAGCCGATCGACGATCAGGGCTGAGCGGACGCTTCCGAGATCCAGCGCGCGACCGCTGCGAGATCGCCGTCGCGCTGCAGATGCCCCATGAGCTGCGCGCCCACCGGCATGTCGGCCGACCGCAGCAGCGGCAGGCTGAAGGCCGGCAGGTGCAGAAAGCTCGCGAAGAGCAGGTACGCGCGGCTGCCGGTATGGCCGTGGCCGACCGGAGCGGGGCCTGAGGAAGAGAGCGTGAGTATCGCGTCGGCGCCCTGCATGGCCTCGCTCACGCGCGCTTTCATCGCCGCTTTCTCCGCAAGGCGCTCGGCGTAGAGCGCCGGGGTGATCTCGCGGGCGCGCGCAAGGCGGCTCTTCTGGCGCGTCTCCAGCAGGTCCGGGTGCCTCGCCAGGTACTGCTCGTAAGGCCACTTCATCTCGTACGCGCTGATGTCGACCGAGCGCTCGGCGAAGCCGCCGAAGAATTCGTCTTCGACCGCGGCGAAGCGCGGCTCGTCACGGCTGTCCACGAGCTCGACCTCGCGCGCACGCAGCGTCGAGCACAGCGCTTCGAACGATTGTTTCGTCGCCGCGTCGACCTCGGTCTCCCAGGCGTGGGTGCGCTGAACGATGAGGCGGCGCGGACGCCGCGCAGGCGGGAGATCGCCTGCGCCGTCCAGGCCCGGCGCGCCCGGCATGCCGCCGACGCCGAGCGCGATCCGCGAGGCGACCGACCACAGGTCTTCCAGGCTCGCCGCGATCACGCCGAGGTGATCGTGCGTGATCGAGATCGGGTGCACGCCCTGCATGGTGAGGGCCCCGTGCGTGGGCTTGAAGCCGAACGCGCCGCAGAAACCGGCGGGTCTGATCGTCGAGCCCTGCGTCTGCGTGCCGAGGGCGGCGGGCACCATGCCCGCGCCGACGGCCGCGGCGGAGCCGCTCGACGAGCCGCCGGGCGTGCGCGCGAGATCGAGCGGATTGCCGGTCTCGTTGGTCTCCCCGCCGGCGAAGGCCGTCGTCACGGTCTTGCCCACCACGACCGCGCCGCCGGAGCGCAGCGCGTGCACGCACGCCGCGTCCCAGCGCGGCTGCCAGTCCTTGTAGATCGCGTTGCCCATCTGCGTCGGCAGGTCCGCGGTCTCCATGATGTCCTTCACGCCGATCGGCATGCCGTCGACGGCCGAGAGCGGCCGGCCTTCGCGATAGCGCGCGGTCGCAAGGTCGGCGGCGCGCCGCGCGTTGTCGAGACCCAGCGTCACGAACGCGCGCACGTCGCGGTCGCGCGACTCGATGGCCGCGATGCAGCGCTCGAGATAGTCGCGCGGCGTGTCCTTGCCGGAAGCGAACGCTTCGCGGGCGGTGTGGAAATCGATGGCGTAGCGGCTGCGCATGGCGTGCTCCTCAATTCGCGGTGATCTTCGCGGCCTGGACCACGCGCGCCCACTTGCGGATCTCGGACTTGATGTAGGCGTCGGTGGCGGCCAGGTCATCCGCGACCGGCTCGAGACCCATGGCCGCGAGCTTCTTCGTGACGTCGGGCGAGTGCAGGATCTTCGCGATCGCGGCGTTGAGCTTCTCCAGCGTCGGCCGCGGCGTGCCGCTCGGCGCGAGCATCGCGTACCACACGTCGACGGCGTAGCCCGGCACCGACTCGCCGATCGTCGGCAGGTCGGGCATCGCGGCCGCGCGCTTCGTGCCCGCCGTCGCCAGCACGCGCACCTTGCCCGCGTCGGCGAAATGGCGCGCCGAGATGATGCTCGTGAACATGAGCGAGACGCGTCCGGCGAGCACGTCGTTCAGTCCGGGCGCGGTGCCTTTATAAGGCACGTGCGTGAGGTCGATCTTCGCGAGCAGCTTGAGGTTCTCGGTCGCGAGATGCGAAGGGCTGGCGTTGCCCGAGGACGCGTAGTCGATCTGGCCCGGGCGCGTGCGCGCGTACGCGATCAGCTCCTTGATCGACTTCACCGGCAGCGACGGATGCGCGACGAGGATGTTGGGCGAGTTCACCATCACCGCGAGCGGCGTCAGATCGCGCTCGGGGCTGTACGGCAGGTTCTTGTGCGAGCTCGGCAGCACCGCATGGCTGATCGAGATCGCGAGCAGCGTGTGCCCGTCGGGCGCCGACTTCGCGACGAAGTCGCTGCCCGCCGCGCCGCCGCCGCCGGGCCTGTTCTCGACCACGCCCGGCTGCCCGAGCGTGTCCTGCATGCCCTGCGCGACGATACGCGCGCTGGTGTCGACGCCGCCGCCCGCCGTCGCGGTGGCGATGATGCGGATCGGTTTGGTCGGGAACGACTGCGCATGGACGACGAATGGAGAGCACAACAGCAGCGCGAGCAGGGCAGGTTTCACGGCGAATCCACAGGAGTTACTGGTGCCGGCGAGAATAACAGAGCCGTGTAGACTCGCCCGGTGAGTAGCTTCGATCTCAAGCGGCTGCGCTACTTCGTCGCGGTGGCCGAGCTCGGTTCGGTCACTCGCGCGGCGAGCGAGCTGCACGTCGCGCAGCCGGCGCTTTCGCGCGAGATGCGTCTCCTCGAGGGCGAAGTCGGCGGTGAGCTGTTCGCGCGGGGGCCGCAGGGTGTGCGGCTCACCGAGCTGGGGCAGACGCTGGCGGCGCAATGCCGGGAGTTGCTGGCCGATCTCAGATCGGTGCGCGAAGGGTTGCGCGACGACGTGCGCGAGCCGACCGGCTCGGTCGTCATCGGCGTTGCGCAAACGATCGGTCCCGTTCTGGCGCCGGTGCTCGTCGCGCTCGCGGCGAAACGGCTGGCTCGAGTGCACCTGCAGATCCGTGAGCTCATGAGCAGCGACATCCCGGATCTGCTGCGCACCGAGTCCATCGACTTCGCGCTGTCCTACGCGATTCCTGCCGGGCGCGGCATACGCAGCACCGACCTCTTCTCCGAAGACCTCTTCGTCGTCGGCACGAGCGCCGTTGCCCGGCAATGCCTCGGCAAGAGCACGGCCGCGGAAATCGTCTTCAGCGAGTTGCGGCACGTCCCTCTTTATCTGTCCGCCCGGACCAACGGTTTCAGGGAAGAGCTCGAGCAGATGGCGCGGGCGCGCAAGGTCCGGTTGAACGTCGTGGCGGAGATCGACTCGGTCGCGATCCGCAGGGAGATGGCGCTCGACGGCGCCGGGTTCACCATACTGTCCGGCGCGACGATACGCCGCGACATGTCGCGACGCGGGGTGTTCGCCGCCCGCATCGTCGATCCGCGCGTTCGTCGCGAAGTGTGCTTCGTCAGCCGCAGCGGCAGCGCGGTATCGCGGGCGGCGCGCGAGATCGCGGGGCTCGCGCGGGAGAGTCTCTCCGGGTTGATTGCCGGCGGCCTGTGGCCGGGCGCCAACATGCCTGCGTCCGGTATACCGCGGCTCGTATAGACGGCATACGCGCCTGGTATTTCCCCCGTAAGTCCGCCCGCTGCTATGGTTGCTCGACCGCCAACGGAGGGGATATGGTCGAAATCAGGAAGCTCGGCGCTGTGCTGGGTGCGGAGGTGCGCGGGTTCGATCCGCGATCGCCGATGAGCGATGAAGAATTCCGGACGGTCGAGCAGGCCTTTCTCGATCACCTCGTGCTGCGCTTTCGCGACGCGCCGATGTCGGCTCACGAGCTGCGCGCTTTCGGCAACCGTTTCGGGCCTTTGCGCGAGCACATCGCGAAGGACTATCGCCATCCCGAAGTGCCCGAGGTCGTCGTCATGACGAACCAGGACGCGAGCGGAAAGTACGATCGCGTCGGCGCCGAGCGCGGCGTCGGCTGGCATTCGGACGGTACGTTCGAAGCGGTGCCGCCGAAGGCGACGCTGTTGCACGCCGTGGCGCTGCCGGACCGCGGCGGCAACACGATGTTCGCGAATATGTACCTGGCTTACGACAGGATGCCCGAGAGCCTGAAGCGCCGCGTCGACGGGAAGTTGGCGCTCTTCAGGCTGCGCGGCCGCAAGAGCCAGACGCAGGGCATCGTCGGCGCGGACGAGCTGAAGAGGATGAACGACGTCACACATCCCGTGATCAGGATTCATCCGCAGACCGGCAGGAAATCGGTGTTCGTGAATCCCCACCATACGCTTGCCATCGCCGGCCTGGCGCGCGAGGACAGCGACGCGCTGCTCGAAGAGATCTTCGACTGGTGCTCGCGCGAGGAATTTCAGTGGGAGCAGGAGTGGCGTCCCGGGGACACGATCATGTGGGAGAACCGCTCCGCGTGGCATTCGGGTCGCGCCGATTATCCGAAGGATCAGTTGCGCAAGTTCCTCCGAACCACGATTTGCGAGCCCCGGGCGGCCGCACACTGAATGATGAGGCCGAACAAGCTCCGTCAGCTCTGGGCGCAGGGCAAACCCGCTTCATGCCTGTGGATCGATCTCGGCTGGGGTGTCTCGGTGGAGGCGCTGGCGCGACTTCCATACGACTCGTTCACGCTCGACCTCCAGCACAGCCTGATAGACCGCGCGACCGCCGTGCAGATGCTGCAGGTGCTCTCGCTCGGCGACGGCGCGCCGCTCGTCCGCGTCACGCAGAACGATCCGGCCGAGATCGGCTTCGTGCTCGACGCGGGCGCCTACGGCGTCATCTGTCCGCAGATCGAAACCGCGGCCGATTGCCGGCGCTTCGTCGAGGCGTGCCGCTACGCGCCTCGCGGCCGCCGGAGCTGGGGACCGACACGCGGCCTGCTCTACGGGGGCGCCGACTACTTCGCGTCGTACGAGCGCGAGATCGTGAAGATCGCGCTGATCGAAACGGTGAAAGGCGTCGAAAACATGCGCGAGATCGCGGCGACGCCCGGCATCGACATGCTCTACGTGGGCCCCAACGATCTGACGATCGATCACGGCGGCCAGCCCACGTACGTGGCATCGGATGCGCGAGTGATACGTGCGATGGACGATTCGATCGCGATCGCCCGGGAACATTCGATCTTCAGCGGCACCTACGCCGGTACCGTCGAGGTCGCGGAGGCGGCGATTGCGAAAGGCTACAACCTGGTGTCGCTCGGGTACGCCGCAAAAATCATGGTGAAGGCAGCGTCCGAGCTGCTCGAGCGCGTCTTTCCGGCGGCGCGGCGGTAAACAACGATAAGTGAGGAGTGACGTCATGACAGGCATGCATTCGATCGGGCGGGGCGCTTCGGCGCTCGTCGGGCTGTTCGCGTTTTCGGCGACGGTCGCTGCGGCGGAATATCCGGAACGGCCGATCCGCATGGTCGTGCCTTTCGCGTCGGGATCGAACATCGACATCACTGCGCGGCAGATCATGCCGAGATTCTCCGAGTACCTGGGACAGCAGGTCGTCGTCGACAATCGCGCGGGCGCGGGCGGAACGATAGGCGCCAGTCTCGTGGCGAAAGCGACGCCCGACGGCTATACGCTGCTCATGGGCAACGCGCCGACACACGGTCTCGCGCCGAGCATGTACAAGGACTTGCCGTACGATCCGGTCAGGAGCTTTGCGCCGATCGTGCGGATCTCGACGCAGAGCTTCGTGCTCGCCGTCAGCGCGTCGCTGCCGGTCAAGTCGGTGTCCGAGCTCGTGAAGTATGCGAAAAGCCGCCCGCGCCAGCTCAACTACGCGTCGTCGGGCAACGGGACGACGGCGCATCTCTCAGGCGCGCTGTTCAACATCAAGGCCGGCGTGGAGCTCGTCCATATCCCGTACAACAGCGTTCCGCAGGCGCTCATCGATCTCGGGAGCGGGGCGGTCGCGGTCATGTTCTATCCCTATCAGCCGCTCACGCCGATGCTGCAGCAGGGCCGCATACGGCTCCTCGCCGCGACCGGCGCCAGGCGCCTTTCGTATTTGCCCGACCTGCCGACGGTGAAGGAGACCGGCATCGCCGATTTCACCGCCTTCGCGTGGCACGGCTTTTACGCACCCGAGGGAACGCCGAAGCCGATCGTCGACAAGCTCTACGCCGCGCTCGCCAAAGCGGTGAAAGACCCCAGGGTCGCGGCGCACCTGCAAAGCGCCGGCGTCGAAGTCGACGTCCTTGCGCCCGCCGATTTCGCTGAGTTCACGAAGGCCCAGGTCGAGCGCTATCGGCAGATCGTGGCGCTCGCCGCCGTCAAGGTGGACTAGACGCCGCGTCGGCCGCGATCGCTCCTCGCAACGACATCGACACCTGATCGGACTTGCCCTGGGTCCGTTCGTCGCGTTCGGGATATCTGCGGCCGGATCGGAGCTAGGGTGCGGGCGGCGGCGCCGGGAAGTCGGGTCGCGAAAAGATGTACTGCAGATACTCCGTCACCTGTCCGTGCGCGGAAGCGTGTTGATAGTCCAGAGTGGCGAAACGGCGATGGTACGAGACGCGAAGCGGGTGCCCGACGTGCTCGCGCCAGATGTTCTGGATGAACACGGCCCGGCGCTCGCGCACGGTGTAATCACGGTTGTAGCGGCCGCTCGTGAGATCGAGCGCGTGAACCAGCTCGTGGACGAGCAACCCGCTCTTCCAGCGGGCGCTGCCGGGCTCGACGGCGCTGATGGGAATGAAGATCGTGGCGTTCGTCGGCTCGGTGCGGCCCTCGCGTTTCGGACGTCCGTCGTCAGGCTCGGTATGGCCGCGATCGGGATCGCCGTCGTTCGACCAGGTTGCGGGATCGTCCGTCATCCGGCGGAAGGCGATGGTTGCGGGAGACGCCGCAGCGGCCACATACAACCGGCGGATCGCGGGATGGCCGGAGCGTTGAAGCTCGTCGAGTGCGCCTCGCAGTTGATCGCGGAAGTGCGGTTCGCCCGAAGGCTCATCGGCCTTCAGGGCCGCGAGCGCCGACCAGGGCGCCAGTACGACTAGCGGCGAGACGGCCAAAAGGCGTCGGCGCAGGGTTCGATGCATACGTGTCACGGCACTGTCCATCGGTCGGAATGCCGCGTGAATAGTAAACCAGGCGCGAGACCCGGGCGCCCCCGCTATACTGCCGCGGATGATGATTCGAACACTCGCTCTCACGGCGCTGCTCGTGTTCGCGGCGGCCGCCCACGCCCAGTATCCCACCCGCTCGATCCTGCTCGTCGTGCCGTATACCGCCGGCAGCGATGCGGACCTCGCGGCGCGCAACCTCGCGCAGCACGCCTCGCGCCATCTCGGGCAGACCGTCGTGGTGATGAACCAGCCCGGCGCCTCGGGTTCGATCGGCACGGTCGCGGTGCGCAACGCCGCGCCCGACGGCTATCGCCTGCTGCTCACGCGCATCGCGAACCAGGTCATCCTGCCCGCCACCGATCGCAAGACGCCTTACGCGGCGAACGACTTCACTTTCATCTCGCTGCTCGACATCAATCCGTACGTGTGCGCGGTGAAAGCCGATGCGCCGTACGCGTCGATGAAAGACCTCGTCGCGGAGATCCGCAAACATCCCGGCAAGCTCAACTTCGGCACGGTGGGTGACGGGACGATCCAGAACTTCGGGCCGCAGTATCTGTTCAACCTCGCCGGCCTGCCGAAGGACGCCGCGGTCGGCGTTCCGTACAAAGGCTCGGGCGAGATCACCGCCGCGCTCGTCGGCGGCCAGGTGCAGTTCGTGTGCAGCAACCTCGGCGCGATGCTCGGCCAGTTCCAGGCCGGCACGCTCAAGGCGCTGATGACGACGACGCGCCAGCCGCTCAAGGAGCTGCCGAAGGTGCCGACCGCGAGGAGCCTCGGCTGGCCCGAGATGGAGCAGCTCGCGGCGTGGTCCGCGCTCGCCGGACCGCGAGGCCTGCCGCCGCTCGGGGTCGTCGGCGTCTGGACCGAAGTGATGGGAAAGCTCGCGCGCGACCCGGCGTACCTCGCCGGCGTCGAGAAGCTGGGCGCCATACCCGCCGTGCGCTCGCCGGCCGAGACCGACCAGTTCGTGCGCGAGCAATACCAGCTCTACGAAAAGCTCGCCGAGCGGCTCGGCGTAAAACAGTGATCGCCCGCGGCCTTACGGCATATTCGCCCGCATGAATCGCGCGCTCACCGCCACCGAATACCGCCTGCTGGCAGAGCACTCGCCGGTGCTGGTCTGGCGCTCGGGCCTCGACGCCAAATGCGACTACTTCAACGAGACGTGGCTCGCGTTCACCGGCCGCACGCTCGCGCAGGAGATGGGCGACGGCTGGGCCGAGGGCGTCCATCCCGACGACTTCGAGCGCTGCGTCGCGTATTACCTCGATCACTTCGGGCGGCGCGAGCCGTTCGAGATGGAGTACCGGCTGCGCCGCCACGACGGCGTCTACCGCTGGATCTTCGATCGCGGCGTGCCGTTCGCGGACGACGGCGGGGCGTTCGCGGGCTTCATCGGGAGCTGCGTCGACGTCGACGAGCGCCGCATGGCGCACGAAGCGCTGCAGCAGCACAGCGAAGAACAGCTCGCGCTCGCCCGCGATTTCGAGAAGTGGATCCTCGCGATCGTGAGCCACGATATCCGCGATCCGCTCAACGCGATCCAGCTCGCAGCACGCGGCTTGCGCACCATCCCCGATCCCGCCGGCGTCGTGACGAGGCACGCCGAGATCGTCACTCGCGGGGTGAACCGCATCCAGCACATCGTCGGCGATCTCCTCGACCTGTCGCGCGAGCGCGAAGGGGCGGGCATCCCGATCGAGCCGAAACCCGCCGACCTGCGCGCGATGTGCCGGCAGATCATCGACGAGCTCGAGGCGATCGCGCGCGACCGCAGGATCACCCTCGATTGCGAAGTGGACGGCCGGGGCGAGTGGGACGAGCATCGCGTGCTGCAGGCCATCTCGAACCTCGCCTCCAACGCGATGCAGCACGGCACGCCGGGCTCCGACGTGCGTGTGCGGGTCACCGGCGACGAGCAGCGTGTCGCGGTCGAAGTGCGCAACGCCGGCACGATTCCGGGCGAGATCCTGCCGAGCATCTTCGAGCCGTTCCGTTCGGGACGCCATCACGCGCAGCGCGGCGAAGGCCTCGGGCTGGGCCTCTTCATCGCCCGCGCCATCGCGCGCGCCCACGGCGGCGGGTTGGAGGTCGATTCTTCAGGCGGCGAGACGATGTTCAGGCTCGTGCTGCCGCGCCATCCGGCGGGAGTCGCTGCACGCATGTGAGCCGCGCCGCGGCCCGGCGCCGTCGATCTGGTGTTCCGGCGTCGCTTTGTCGAACCGCCTGAACACTCCGCGTGCTCACTGGAATCCGCGCCGCATCCCCCACACCCTTCCCGCCCTCCTCGCGCCGCTGCCTGCGCTGCCGCTGCGGCATCGGAACCCTGCGACGCCCGACAAGGACGGCGCTGCGAACTCGCCGCACCAGCTCGACTCGTTCAACCGCCCGTCACTTGCAAGCAGC
>DATAJS010000017.1 GCA_036262035.1 Burkholderiales bacterium
AGAACGCAGGGACAGCCCCTGCGTCAGTACGCTGGCACACCACGCCCGCCGCGCAACTGCCGCGCGCGAATCGATCAGTTCATGTGGAGTAAGCAGACGGCGGCGGCATCACTCCTCCACCGCGAAGCGGTTTAGTTCAACAGGAGATAGAGGATGAGGCTCTGAGATAGTGGCAGCGGTACTCATCACCACCGAGCCGCTGCCCCAATGGAAAAGGCCCGTATAGGCTTCTCTAGTCTTGGCGGACAGAGCCTATACGGGCCGGAGTGGTGCTAACTCAACGGGGGAGACAGATCTCCTGTACCCGTCTTTTTGCTACCTAACTACGGAGCCAATAGTAGCATGGCAGACTATCAAATTAGCTGCATTAACAAAGCGAATCGCCACAGCCCTCATGAACGCATCCAGAACGTCGGGGGAGTAAACGGCGGCCAACGTTGGAAGATCAGTCAGCAGGACGCCATTTGGAACATTGAAACCCAAGGGCACACCTTCTGGACATCTGTGAATGGCCATCGGGCAAATGTGATTGTTGCCAGCCACAACGGCAACAAATATATAAAAACTGAGAACGACGGCGATCAGCCGAACAAGCTTCTCAGCTTGCCCGAGTGTCCTTAGACTCCTAGAGCGATCAGGTCGCGCGCGCAGGCGCGCGACCGTGCCCCGCGCAAGCTGCACGCAACAGCATCTCTTGCTCAGACCAAGTCCTGATGCTCCGCCCGCTTCAGTGCGCCCCACTCCTCTCAATAAACTCCACCGTAGCCTCCGCACACCCATCCGCATCCGTCAACGCGACGTGATACGAATCCCCCGGCAGCACCAAGAGCTGTGAATTGGGAATCCGCTCCTGCCACGCCCGGTTTTCCTCGATCGAAGCGAGCCCGCTGCCTTCGGTCGTGATGACGAGCGTGGGGCAGCGGATGTTCGCCACCTCGTCGCTGATGTCGGCATAGTTGATCGGCTGGAACCCGATCAACGTCGAACCCGACGCCTGCGACATGAAGTCGATCCAGTACTGAACCGCTTCCGGCGGAAACTTCGAGCCCAGGCGCAGGCCCATCGTGCGCTGCACCCAGTCCCTGGTGCCGCGCGTTTTGAACTCTTCCTGAAGCTTGGGTATGACGTCGCCGCCGGGACGCGCGGCCGCGGGCGTGCCGGCGACCGTCAGCGTCAACACTCGATCCGGATGACGCGCGGCAAAGACGCGAGCCAAAGTGCCGCCCCACTTCGCCGAGACGAGATGGAAACGCTCGATGCCGAGCTCGTCCATGAGGCGGAGGTGATCGTCGATCAGCACGTCGAAGGTCCACGGGAAATCGGCCGGCATCGGCGACGACTGGCCGAAGCCGCGGCGGTCCGGCCGCACCACGCGATAGCGGCGCGCGAAGTGCGGCACCCACGCATACCACGCGAGCGAGCTCTCGGCGTTTCCGTGCAGCATGAGAACCGTCTCGGGCTCCGTCCACGGGTCGGTGTAGTCGTCGACCTCGTAGTGCATGTCCATATCGGGGAGCTTGAGCTTGGGCATGATCGATCTTTCTTCAGAGTAAACCGGGGTCAGACCCCGATGAAGCCGGGGTCTGACCCCGTCAGTCACGTCATTCGGTTTTCGCGCCGGAGAGCTTGACGACTTTCGCCCACTTCGCCATCTCGCTGCGCACGAACGCATCGAACTCGCGCGGCGAGTTGCCGCCGAGCTCGGCGCCTTCGCGCAGGAGCCGCTCGCGAATATCGGGCAGCGATAACGCACGGACGATCTCGCTATGGAGGCGCGCGACGGCCTCCGGTGGGGTGCCGGCCGGAACGAACGCGCCGTACCAGCCGGTCACGTCGAAGCCTTTCACCGCCGACTCGGAGACCGTCGGCACGTCGGGCAGGGCCGGCGATCGTCGCAACCCGCTGACCGCGATCGCCCGCAGCTTGCCCGCTTTGATGTGCGGCAGCGCCGAAGCGACGCCGAGAAACTGCAGTTGCACCTGGCCGGTGACGAGATCGGTCATCGCCTGGCCGCCCGTTTTGTAGGGGACGTGCAGCAGCTTGACGCCGGCCATCGATGCGAACAGCTCACCGGACAGATGCCCCATGCTGCCGCTGCCCATCGACACATAAGCGAGCTCGCGAGGCTTTGCACGCGCGAGCGCGATGAGCTCCTTCGGGTTGGCGGCCGGCAGCGACTGTGGAACGACGAGCGCGTAAGGCTGCTGTGCGACGAGCGTCACCGGCGCGAAGTCCCGCAGCGGATCGTAGGCGAGCTTCCTATAGAGCGCGGGATTGATCGCGATGTTCGCGGTGAGCCCCATCATCAGCGTGTAGCCGTCGGGCGGCGCTTTCGCGGCGACCTCGGTGCCGATGACGCCGCCCGAGCCCGGACGGTTCTCGACGACCACCTGCTGGCCCATGGATTCGCTCATCTTCTGCGCGAGCGGGCGCGCGAAGACGTCGGCGGAGCCACCGGGGGTGAAAGGGACGATCCAGCGGATGGGGCGGGACGGGTAGGTCGTCTGCGCATGCGCGGGGGTCAGCAAAGCGAAGACGGCCGCAACGGCAAAGAGCGACTTCACGGCGCGGACGCTCCGGGATTGTTCGTCCTTCGACTTCGCTTCGCTACGCTCAGGACGAACGGGGCGCTCCTCGCAATGACGTCGGCGGCGAACGCGTCGGTGAATTCGTGAACGGGCATGCGCAACAGCCGCTCGTGATCGAACGCGAGCGCGGCGATGCGCTGCTGCTGTGCGCCGTCGAAGCGCAGCGCGAGCGCGGTGCGGAACTTCGCCTCGATCATGGCGAGTCCTTCGCTGCGGCGGCTGAAGTGTCCGGCGGGATACTCGAGCTCGCACCGCTCGGTACGGCCGTCCCTGAAACGCACCTCGACGGCGGCCGGATTGGCGCGGCGCTCGGGATCGTCGAAGCGCGCCGTGTAGTGCGGATTCTCCGATGCGGTTATCCGGCCGCGCAGCGTGTCGATGCGCGGGTCGGCCGCCGCCTCGTCCTCGTAGTCGTGCGCGCTTAAGGCTCCCTTGAGCAGCGCCACGGCGACCGAGTACTGCATGCAGTGATCGCGATCGGCGGGATTGCGCAAAGGCCCGGTCTTGCTGATCTTCGCCATCGGCTCGCGGTGCGTCTCGATCGCGATCGAAGCGATATCGTCCAGCCGGTCCTTCACCTTCGGATGCAGCGCGATCGCGCACTCCACCTGCGACTGCACGTGCACGACCGCCGGATAGAACTTGTACTGCACGCCCTGGATGACGCGGTCGCTCACCGGTCCGAGCTGGAGCGCCTTGCCGTCGAGGAAATGCCTGTTGAAGCCCCATACCGGATGCGACAGCACCTGCGGGTAACCCGGCTCGCCCGCGACGGCCATCATGGCGAAGCGCATCGCGTCGGCGGTGGCGTCGGCGCCGGCCCAGCCCTTGCGCGGGCCGGTGTTGGAGCCGAAGCGGTGCACGCACAGGCTGGGCTCGAAGAAAGCGAGCGACACCGCGTTGGCGACCTGCGTGCGATCGCCATCGAGCAGCTGCGCGAGCACCGCGGCGCACGCGAGCTTGGTGAGGAACACGTTGTCGATGCCGAACGTGGTGATCGGCATGTGCGCACCGAGGCCGCCCTGGAGCTCGTGCGCCTTGGCGATCGCTTGAAGCGCGTCGAGCATCGTGACCGGCTTGCCCGAACGCGACAGCCAGTCGCACAGCGCGAGGATGGACCCGATGTCATCGGACGGATGGGTGGTCTGCTTCGAGGTCCACGTATCGCTGAGATCGAGCCAGCGGATCGCGGTGGCGATGTCGAAGCCGGCCTTGACCGGGTCGAGCATCCACGACGTCCCTGGCACGCGTGCACCTGTAGCGACCACGGCGCCCGGCACCACCGGCCCGAGCAGGCGCGTGCACTCGGGATGCTCCAGCGCTTCCAGCGCGCACGCGAGACTGTCGAGCAGGCAGTGGCGCGCCGCGTTCAGCGCCGCGTCGTTTTCGACTGTGTAGCCCGCGGCGTAGTCCGCGATCTCCAGCAGCAGTGGGTCGTAGGTAAGGACGCTCGACTTCACGCTCAGCCGCCCGTGATACCCGTGGCAGCGATGACTTTGCCCCACTTGTCATGATCGCTGCGGATCAGCCTGACGAAGTCCTCGCGCGACATCGGCGCAGGCTCGGCGCCCTCGTGCGCCAGGCGCTCCCTCACGTCGGGCTCTTTCAGCACCACGTTGATCTGCCTGTTCAGGAGGTCGCTCACGTTCGAAGGCAGCTTCGCCGGCCCCACGATGCCGTACCACGAGCTCGCGCTGAACTTCGGGAAGCCCGACTCGGCGACCGTCGGCACGTCGGGAAGCGCCTCCGAGCGTTTGCTGCCGGTCGTCGCCACCACCACCAGCCTGCCCGACTTGATATGGCTCATCACCGCCGGGATCGGGCTGAACATCATCTCCACGCGCCCGCCGACGAGGTCGGTGATGGCCTGCGCGCCGCCCTTGTAAGGAACGTGCGTCATCTCGGTCGCAGTGGCGGTCTTGAACAGCTCGCCCACCAGGTGCGAGCCCGAGCCGTTGCCGGACGACACGAAGTTGAGCTTGCGCGGCTCGGCCTTGGCCAGGGCGACCAGCGCCTTGACGCTGCGCGCCTTCACGCCCGGATTGATCACGAGGATGTACGAGTACTGCGCGAGCCGCGCGAGCGGCGTGAAGTCCGCGATCGGGTCGTAGCTCAGCGTAGGCTTCAACAGCTTCTGGATCGGATGGCTGCTCGACATGACGAGGATGGTGTAGCCGTCGGCCGCGGCGCGCGACACGAACTCCGCCGCCACGTTGCCGCCGGCGCCGGGCTTGTTGTCGACGACGATCGACTGCGACAAACGCTCGGACAGCTTCGGGCTGACGGTGCGCGCCAGCAGGTCGTTGCCGCCGCCGGGCGGAAAGCCGACCACCAAACGTATCGGCTTGTTGGGGTAATTCTGAGCGTGCGCCACGAGCGACGCGGTTGCCAGGGCGATGCACACCAGGCTGTGCTTCATGAGGTCTCCTCTGTCGTTATTATTCGAAGCGGTGTCGGATTTGTTTACAGCCGCCTCGGGCAGGCTGCCGAGAATCACGACACAGCAACGACTTACAAACTGGCCCACTTCCTGCTCTGCACGGCCGCATAACTCTAACCGAGGAGGATCGTCATGCGGCCGCTATTTGGAACACTTCGTGTTGCACTCGCCCCACTTCTATTCGCCGCCGCGTCTGCGCCGGCCTGGGCGGTGCCTACGAACATCACCGGAACCTACGAGACTTTCGGCAACGCGACGCCGACCGGCGTCGGCCCGGGTCCCTGGACGCTGACCTCGACACCCTCGACTTTCAGCGGCGTGTTCCTCAATCCCGATCAGACATTCACGTTTGCGCAACTCACGAGCTTTAGCGCGACGTTCTCCAGCCTGTCCGGCGGCAGCGGCGGCGGGTCGCCGCGACTCTTCGTCGAGATCGATACCGACAACAACCGATCGACCTATAACGGGGCGGTGCAGATCCTTCTGGGCAACTCGCCGAGCTTCGCCGATTCCGACGCCGCTCTGAACGCATACAGCAACGTCAATCTGATCGGCAACAACGATCCGGGTCGATACGACCTCAGCCAGCTCGGCGGCAGCGCTACCACCGATTATGCGGCCGCGTTGGCGCTGGTCGGCGGCATTCAGGTGCAGGGCTTCGATTTCGTCACCGACACGTTCACGCCGCTCGCGGATCGCAGCCTTACTTTGACCTCGCTCAATGCCGTGGCGGACATCGCGGCAGTGCCCGAGCCCGGCTCGCTCGCGCTCATCGGCGCGGCGCTGGGAGCTCTGGGCCTGAGCCGCAGACGCAGGAAGAGCTAGAGCGACATTGCGAGCTTCGCGGCGGCTTCGGCCGCCGTTTTTGTTTGGGCGAACGCTCGTCACTGCGCCGACACGATCACTTCGTCACCGGCCGGTTTCAGCACCGTCCTGAAGCGGTCCGAATACTTCTGGATCTCCGCCAGCGCCGCGGCCTCTTCCGAGATCGGCCGGAAGGTGATCTCGCCGTCGTCGGCCTGGCGCACCAGCATGAAGGCGATGCGCGCGACCTGATTCTTGTCGTCGAAGCTCACCTTGGGCATCACGCCCACCCATCCGCGCAGGAAGCGCTTGTTGCTCTTGATGAAGCAGAAGCTGGAGAGGCCGTAGAAGACGGGCTTGCCCTTGTAGATCTCGATGCCCAGCGGATAGTGCTCGGCGTGCGCCATCACCACGTCGGCGCCGCAGTCGATCGCGGCGTGCGCGATCTCGCTCTGGAAGTCGAGGATGTCGCCCTTGTGGCCCATGTGATGCGAGGACACCACGATGTCCGACTGCGCCTTGAGGTCCTTCACGTCCTGCTGGAATTCCTCCATGTACTTGCGATCGACCCACGTGAGGATGCGCGGCGGCAGTCCGGGACGGTTCGGCGGCAGCGTGCCGTCCTTGTAATACACCGGCTCGTACGCGGTGTGCACCTTGATCGTGGCGACGCCGGGGCTCGCTTCGGTCGCTTCGTGATGGTTCGGCCAGTACTGGCAGGTGCGCTGGAGGAAACCGAAGCGCTTGCCGTTGCGGGTAACGACGGCGGGCTTGCGTGCCTCGGTTTTGTTGCGGCCGGCGCCGACGTGCGGGATGCCCAGCTTGTCGAGTGTTGCAGTCGTCGACGTGATGGCCCTGTGTCCATAGGTCTGGTTGTTGGCGTTGCCGACGCAGTGAAAGCCCGCGTGCAGCAGCGCCCGCCCCGTTTGAGTGGGCGCCCAGAAGCCGTCGTAGCCCGACTGGAGGTCGGGCATCATCGGTCCGCGCGGCACCTCAGGGTCGTACAGACAGCATTCGAGATTGCCGAAGACGCAGTCGGCTTTGGCGAGGGTGTCGCGGACTTTTCTGAAGGGTACTTCTACGTCTTCGACGCCGAGGAGATTGACGTCTCCGGTCAGCATGATGGTTGATCCTGCCATTGGTGCTCCGAGCAAAAGTCAAAATGGATTCCGGATCGCATCCTGGCGGATGCGTCCGGAATGACGAACCTTTAATCCACCACGGCGAAGGTCCAGACCGAGCCGCCGGAAGGCACGTCGGGCGCGGCGCGGCGGCCGCGGGCGTCGCCGGCAACTCCTGAAAGCACGCTCACGTACTGCCTGCCTTTGTAGGTGTACGTGATCGGCGGCGCGTTGATGCCCGAGCCGGTCTGGAACTGCCACAGCACCTTGCCCGACGCTTCGTCGATCGCGAGGAACTCGCCCGTCATCCGTCCCGTGAACACCAGGCCGCCGTCGGTCGCCAGCATTCCCGCCTGCGTCACGTGATCGCCGAGCTTGATCTGCCACTTGCGCTTGCCGGTGAGCGGGTCCATCGCTTCGTGATAGCCCTCGGTGTCTTCGCCGATGC
Organism: Burkholderiales bacterium; assembly: GCA_036262035.1. NCBI lineage: Bacteria > Pseudomonadati > Pseudomonadota > Betaproteobacteria > Burkholderiales > Burkholderiales bacterium. Next base: position 7,402 of record DATAJS010000017.1, read on the forward strand.
CGCGCTTGCGGGACGCGGCCGCGCCGGCGTAGCGCGCGCCGGGCTTGTACTCGACGTCGGAGTACTTGAGGTTCTGCGCGAGGTGGATGGTGTTGAGATACACCATCCCGGTCTTCGGATTGAACGCCATCGGCGCCCAGTTCTTCGTGCCCGAGAACGGCCACAGCTCGACGTCCTCACCGGCTTCGAGGCGCTTGCGGACCTCGGTCTCGACCGGGCGGCCGGTCTTCATGTCGATGTGCGTCGCCCAGTTCACCTTGCCGAAGGGATACGCGCGCAAAAGCTTCCCGTTCGTGCGGTCGATGACGTAGAAGAAGCCGTTGCGGTCAGCGTGCATCAGCACCTTCTTCATCTCGCCGTCGACGCGCACGTCGGCGAGCACGTTCTCGTTCACGCCGTCGAAGTCGTACGAGTCGTTCGGCGTGAACTGGTAGTGCCACGCGATCTCGCCGGTCTTCGGCCGCACCGCGATCACGCTCGCGCTGTAGAGGCTGTCGCCCTTGCGGTACTTCGGGTTCCACGGGCCCGCGTTGCCGGTGCCCCAGTAGGTCAAGTCGAGCTGGGGATCGTACGAACCGGTGATCCACGTCGTGCCGCCGCCGCGCTTGTACGCTTCACCGTCCTGCGGCCAGGTCTCGTAGCCTTTCTCGCCGGGGCCGGGAATGGTGTAGCGGCGCCACAGCTTCTTGCCGGTCTCGGGGTCCCACGCGTCGAGGAAGCCGCGCACGCCGAACTCCGCGCCCGACATGCCGGTGATCAGCACGCCGTTCGCGACGAGCGGCGCGACGATGCCCGAATGCCCTTCCTTCCACTCGGCGAACTTCTGCTTCCACACTTCCTTGCCGGTCTTCATGTCGAGCGCGACGACGTGCGCGTCGAGCGTGGTGCGGAAGAGCTTGCCGTTGTAGATCGCGGGTCCCTTGTTCGAGACGCCGCAGCACACCACGCGCGGCGTCTCGGGGTCGTACGAGACCGCCGTGCGCCAGATCTGCTTGCCGGTGCCGAGGTCGATCGCGAACGTCCATGCGGCGTTGGTCACGTACATCACGCCGTTGTAGACCAGCGGCTGCGCCTGCTCGCCGAGCAGGTTCGACAGCCCCGTGCTCCACACCGGCACCAGCTTCTTCACGTTCGACGTGTCGATCTGGCGCAGCGGGCTGTAGCGCTTCAGGTCGTAACCCATGCCGTACGTCGTGATGTTGTCGGGATTTTTGCCGTCGTTCAGAAGCTCGTCGGCGGTTTGCGCCCACGTGACGTTCGACCACGTGAGCGCCACCGCCGCAGCGATGGCGGTCATCGATGCTTTCATGTTGGACTGCCCCCCCTTTTGTGGAACACTCATGGTATCCCAACGCGCAGGCGAATTCGGCCCGCAGCGTCCATATCCTGAACACAACAAATTCGCAGCTACACCGGAGGACATCATGGAGATTCGCCGACTCGGCGAGCAGATCGGCGCGGAGATCACGGGTGTGGACGTCCGGAAGCTGGACGACGCCGGCTTCGATCGCATCTACCGCGCGTGGCTCGACTACAACGTGGTGTGCGTGCGCGGCCAGACGCTGACCGAGGACGAGTTTCTCGCCTACAGCAAGCGCTTCGGTCCGCTCCAGGCGCATCCGTCGAAGAACACGCGCCATCCGGATTACGCCGAGATCACGCTGCTCGGCGCGAACAAGTTCGACGTCGACGGCAAGCTCAACACCACGATCTACAAGCGCGGCTCGATCGGCTTCCACACCGACGGCGCCTACAACCCCGAGCCGTTCAAGGCGACGCAGCTCTACGCGCTCGCGATCCCGAGCCGCGGCGGCGATACGCTCTTCGCCAGCGCTTACGCCGCCTACGACGCGCTGCCCGATCGGCTCAAGGAGCGGCTGAAAGGCCGCTATGGCGTTTATGTCTACGGCGGCCGGCGGCCGCCATCGCCGCTGCTGAGCGCCGAGGACCACAAGAAGAAGATTCCCGCATTCCACGCCCTCTTCCGCACGCATCCCGAGACGGGTCGCACCTCGCTCTACTTCGACCCGGTGAAGATCCTGCGCATCGAAGGGCTGGAGAAAGAGGAAAGCGACGCGATCATCGACGAGCTCACCGCGATGATGGTGCAGCCCCACGCCGACTACCGCCACAAGTGGTCCAAGGGCGACATCGTCATCTGGGACAACCGCTGCTCGTTCCACAAGGCGACCGGCGACTATCCGCCGGAAGAAGACCGCATCCACTGGCGCGTCTCGATCAACCCGCATCCGATCGGACGCTTCCAGCCGGCTGCGGCGTGATGCGGATCGCTCTCGCTGTAACCACACTGCTCGCCTCGTTCGCCGTAACGGCACAGACGTTCCCGCGCGCCGGCGGCGACCGGCCGCTGCGCATCATCGTCACCACCGCGCCCGGCAGCGGGATCGACCAGGTCACGCGCCCGATCGCCGAAGCGCTGAGCCAGCGGCTCAACCGCCCGGTGGTCGTCGACAACCGCGCGGGCGGCAACGGCGTGATCGGCGCGAACGTCGCGGCGGGGACGGGCGACGACGGCACGACGCTGCTCAGCACCAGCAACTCGTTCATCATCAACGGCGTGCTCAAGCGCTTCGCGTTCGACGTACGCAAGACCTTCGCGCCCGTCGTGCAGGTCTCGTCGCAGTACTACCTGCTGCTGTGCCCGGTGTCGCTGCCGGTGTCGACGTTCGCAGAGCTCGTCGAGCACGCGCGCAGGAATCCCGGCAAGGTGAGCTTCGGCTCGGCCGGCATCGGCTCGGTCGGTCATCTCGGCATGGAGATCATTCGCGCGAAGACGCGCATCGACCTCACGCACGTGCCGTACAAGAGCAACGCGCTGGCGGGACTCGATCTCGCCGCGGGCCGCATCCAGCTCCTCTTCAGCAACATCGCGGGTGCGCAGATGGCGAGGAGCGGCAAGGCGAAGTTGATCGCGGTGACGAGCCCGCGCCGCCTGGCGGCGCATCCCAACGTCGCGACCATCGCCGAGTCGGGCATCTCCGGTTTCGAGCTCAGCAACACCTACACGATCTACGCGTCGGGCAAGGCGCCGGCGTCGGCGGTCGCGGCGCTGAATCGCGAGCTCGCGCAGATCCTGTCGGCGCCGGAGCTGAAAGAGCGCTTCGCCGCGGACATGTCCGAGGTGTCGCCGCCGCACACGCCCGTCGAGCTGCGGAAGCTGCTCGTCGCCGAGTTCGAGAAGTGGGACGCGGTCGTGAAAACAGCGAACCTGGGCGCGGCGGCGCTGTACTGACCCTCGAACCGCGTAGTATCGCGTCCTTCGATTCGCTTCCGGACCCATCAGTGACGGTTTACGTCGATCCACTCATGAATCACGGCTGGGTGCTGCACGGCCGCTCCACGCCGAACTGCCACATGTTCACCGACGGCCCCCTGGAAGAGCTGCACGCGGTCGCAGACCTGATCGGGCTGAGGCTCGCATGGTTTCAGGATAAGCGCGTCCCTCACTACGACCTCACCCCGTCGGACCGCGCCGCAGCGATCGCCGCCGGCGCCGTGGAAGTCGACCGGCGGCGCGCGGTGCAGATCTGGCGCGCGGCGCGGCGCGCCGCCGCTATGCTGGTCGATCTGCACAAGGACTAGAGACCGATGACCCTCGCCTACTGGATGGTGCTCGCGGCGGCGCTGCTGCCGTATCTCGGGACGGGCTACGCCAAATTCGCCGAAGGCGGCAGGCGGACTTACGACAACCACGCGCCGCGCGCGCAGCTCGAGACATTGCCGCCGCAGCGCCGGCGCGCGCACTGGGCGCAGCTCAACGGCTTCGAAGCGTTCCCCGCGTTCGCGGCGGCGGTGATCGTCGCGCACCTGGCGGGGGCGCCGCAGGCGCGCATCGACCTGCTCGCGTGCGTCTTCGTCGCAGCGCGGGTGATCTATACCTTCTGCTACATCTACGACAAGGCGACCGCGCGCTCGCTGGTGTGGGCGGTCGGCCTGGTGTGCGTGATCGGGCTGTTCGGCGCGGCCGCCCTGGCGTGACCATCGGGGGGCGTCGCCGATTCGCGCGTTACGTGCTCGGCGGAACAGCCGCGCTGTGCTCGGGCTGTTCCGCGTTCGATCTGGCGAACGCGTTCGTTCCGAGCGACACGCACGAGCGCACCGCCGGCATCCCCTACGGCACGCACGAACGGCATCGTCTCGACGTCTATCGTCCCGTTCAGCCGCACGACAAGGCGGCGGTCGTCGTTTTCTTCTATGGCGGCAACTGGAGCTCCGGCAATCGGGGCGGCTACCGCTTCGTCGGCGAGGCGCTCGCCTCGCACGGCATCACCGTGGTGATACCGGACTACCGCCTCTATCCCGAAGTGCGCTTCCCCGATTTTCTCGCGGACTGCGCGGCGGCGGTGCGCTGGACGACCGATCACGCAGGGCAGCGCGTTTTCCTGATGGGCATTCCGCGGGCGCTTACAACGCCGCGATGTTCGCGCTCGACGCGGAGTATCTGCGGGCCGAGCGTGTCGGACACCCGGCGATCAAAGGCTGGATCGGCCGCGCCGGTCCATACGATTTCCTGCCGCTCACCGGCGCGATCACGCGTGCGGTGTTCGGCTATCCCGACGTGGGCCACGTGCGCCTGCTGGGAGCGATGTCCACACCCCTGCGCGGAACGGCGCCGGTCGTGGAAGACGTCGTGAGATTTATTGGCGGGAGCTGATCATGCGGCCCACGGATCGATGACGGACACTTTGAGATCGGCGAAGTGCCTGACATTCCGCGTTGCCAGGCTCGCGCGCCTTGCGAGTGCGATGCCGCCGATCTGAGTGTCACGCATGTCGACGGGCCGCCCGCGTCGCCGTCGTTCGGCCGCGAGATTCGCCGCTTCGGTGGCAGACGCCGCGTCGAAATCCAGCACCCGATTCTGCAGATCTTCTTCGAGCAGCTGCGCAAACGCGGATTGCAGCGCCTGGCGCCGTCGGCCCACCGGCAGAATTGCAATCCCGAGACGCGTTTCGAATAGCGTAATGCTCGTGATCCACACCGACTCCGCCGGCTGCCGGTCCAGCCATGCGGTCACGACCGCGTCAGGCGAGCGCTGCATGAGAGCCGACAGCACGTTCGTGTCCAAGATGATCATTTGCCGAAGTCAGCCGGCCTGGGCTCCTCGCCGCGCAGTTCCGCCAGATCGCCGGTCAGTCCTGTTTTCGCAAAGCGCGACGCGATGCGAGAACCGAGCTTACCGACGTGCCTGCTCTGCTCCCTGACAGCGTTCCGGAGGATCTGCCGGATCTCTTCCTCCATGCTGCGCTTGTTGCGCTCCGCGCGACGTTTGAGGCGCGCCTTCACGTCCTCTTCCAGATCACGGACGATCACTTGAGCCATATGCCTCCCTTGACCCGTCTGATATCATGCTATCGACAGCGGACGCCCGAGGCAAGTTCCCTTCGGCCGCGACATCATCTAAGCTGCCGGAAACAGCCCCGAACCGGAGGAGCCATGACCGAGGTCGCCAACCGCATCACCATCAACCGCCTGCATCCGCTCTTCGTCGCCGAAGTCGTCGGCCTCGACTGCACCGCGCCGATCGCGCGCGAAGACTTCAGGACGATCTGGGAGGCGTTCAACGAGCATCAGGTGCTCGTCTTCCGCGGCCAGCGCTTCGACGACGAGTCGCAGATCGCGTTCAGCCGCCTCTTCGGCGATCTGGAGACGATGATCGCGCACCCCGGCAACGACTGGAATCCGGGACACATCTCGGTGATGACGAACCTCGGCAAGGACGGCGACTTCCTGCCGCTCGACCATCCGGCGATGATCCATCGCGCGCGCAACGAGGACTGGCACAGCGACAGCTCGTTCAAGCCGGTGGCCGCGCTCGCGTCGCTCCTGGCGTCGCGCATCGTGCCGCCGGTGGGCGGCAACACCGATTTCGCGAGCGGGCGTGCGGCTTATGCCGCGCTACCCGAGGAGCGCAAGGCGCAGCTCGAAGGCCTGGTCGCTCTGCACCGCATGACCCATCGCGACATGGAGAACGACAAGGGTTACAACGACGAAGACAAGAAGAAGCACGTCGTCACACATCCGCTGCTTCGCACCAACCCGGTCAACGGCCGCAAGGCGCTCTACGTGGGCTCACACGCGCAGGAAATCGTCGGCATGCCGGTCGAGGAAGGCGCGAGGCTGATCGAAGAGCTGACTGCGTTCGTCACCCAGCCGCAGTTCGTCTACAGCCACCACTGGCGCGACGGCGACGCGGTGATGTGGGACAACCGCTGCACGCTGCACCGCGCGACGACGTTCGACCGCACCAAGTACAAGCGCAAGCTGCACCGGACGACGATCGCCGGCAAGTCGCCGGATACGGCGTACGCTGTGATGCCCGGATAGAAAAAAGCGTTTTTAACCGCCAAGGACGCAAAGGACGCAAAGGTTTTTCAGCGGTCGGCACGTCCTCGTGCACGATGCTTTGCGGCAGTCGATCCCGCATAGCATTTGGTTTGGCTTTCCTTGGCGTCCTTTGCGTCCTTTGCGGTTCAATTGCTTTTCAGTCGGCCTTCGCACCGGTCTCGGCGATGACCTTCGTCCAGCGCCCGAGCTCGGACTTGATGTAAGCCCCGAACGCCTCCGGCGTGCTCGCGACGACCTCGCCGGCGTCGGCCGTGAGGCGCTCGTTGACGTCGGGCTGCCGCAGAATCTGCACCACGTCGGCGTGCACGCGCGAGACGATCTCTTTCGGCGTGCCCGCCGGCATCACCACGCCGTACCACACGGTCACGTCGTAACCCGGCACGCCGTCCTCGGCCATCGCCGGCACGTCGGGCAAGCCCTTGTAGCGCTTCGCGCTGGTGATCGCGAGCGCGCGCAGCTTGCCGCTTTTCACGTGCGGCAACGCCGCCGCGACGCTGGAGAGACCGATCGCGACCTCGCCGCCGATCAGCGCGATGAGCGCAGGACCGACGCCTTTGTACGGGACGTGCACCATGCGGATGCCGGCCGACTTCGCGAAAAGCTCCATCGGCAGATGCGTCTGCCCGCCGCTGCCGCCCGACGCATACGAGATCGCGTTCGGTTTCGCCTTCGCGATCGCGATCAATCCGCGCACGTTCTTCGCCGGCAGCGACGGATGCGCGACCAGCAGCATCGGCGTCGACACCACCTGCGTGATCGGCGCGAAGTCTTTCGACGGGTCGTAACCGACCTTCGGATAGAGTCCCGGCGCGACCGCGAGGTTGCTCGTCTGCGCGAGCGCGATCGTGTAGCCGTCCGGCGGCGACTTGGCGACGAGCGCAAGACCGATCGTCCCCGCCGCGCCCGGCCGGTTCTCGGCGACGACGGGCACCTTCCACGCCTCGGCGAGCCTGGTCGCGAGCATGCGCGAGATGAGATCGGTGCTGCCGCCGGGCGGCAGCGGGACGATCCAGCGGACGGTCTTGGACGGATAGGTCTGTCCCTGGGACGGCGTGACGATCACCGCCGCAAGCATCAGCATTGCGATTCGCAGCATCTTTTTGTCCTCCCCGTGTTTATTATGCGTCATGTACTTCGATCTCAAGCTCTGGGCACTGACCGCGGGACTGCGCGGCCGCATCGTGGTCGCGGCCGTGCTGGGTCTCCTCGCACTCGCCGCGGGCATCGCGCGCTTCGCGTTCCTCGGCTGGTTCCTCGCGCTGGTGTTTCGTTCGGCGCCTTCGAGCGAGCTCGCCGTGCCGTTCATGGGCGTCTTCGCGGCGATCTTGGTCAGGGCCGCGCTCGAGCACGCGAGAACGAAGCTCGCGCATCGCACCGCGGCGCGGGTGCAGGAGCGCCTGCGCGCGATGCTCTACGACAAGATCGTCGCGCTGGGACCGGGCTGGTTCGCCGCCGAGCGCACCGGCGGCGTCATGCTGTCGATCATCGACGGCGTCGAGCAGCTCCAGACGTTCTTCGGCCAGTACCTGCCGCAGCTCTTCATCTCGGCGTGCGCGCCGTTCGCGATCTTCGCCTTCATGATGTGGTGGGACGTGCCGGTGGCGAGCGTGATGCTCGCCGCGGCGATCGTCACGCTGCTGCTCCCGAGCTTTCTCCATAAACAGAACCAGCGCGCCGCGGTCGCGCGCCAGAAAGCGTTCAAGTCGTACGGCGAGGAGTTCCTCGACGCGATGCAGGGGCTGCCGACGCTCAAAGCGTTCGGACAGGCGAAGGCGTACGGCCGCATGCTCGGCGCGAAGGCGCGGTCGCTCTCCGACCAGACGCTGTGGGTGCTCGCCGCGAGCATCCTCACCCGCGGCGTCACCGACGTCGGCATGGCGGTCGGCGCGGCGGCGGCGCTGGTGCTCGGCGCGTACCGGGTCACCCACGGCGAGATGGGCATGGAAGCGCTGCTCGTCGTGCTGATGGCGGGCACCGAGATCTTCCGGCCGCTGCGCGACCTGCGCACGGTGCTGCACCAGGGCATGACGGGACAATCGGCGGCGGCAGGCATCCGCGCCTTGCTCGACGAGCCGGTCTCTGCCCCCTCCGGCGGCTCGACGCTTCCGGCGCAGCCCGAACGCGCGATCGCTTTCGACGAGGTTTCGTTCGCCTATCCCGGCGTGCGCGACGCGGCGCTCGACAAGCTCTCGTTCTCGGTTGCGCCCGGCGAGCGCGTGGGCGTCGTCGGCTCGAGCGGCGCGGGCAAGTCCTCCATCGTGCGATTGCTGCTGCGGCTCTACGATCCGCAAGGCGGCGCGGTGCGCATCGACGGCCGCGACTTGCGCGATATCGCCCCCGACGCGATCCGCCGCGACATCGCGGTCGTCGCACAGGACACCTATCTCTTCTACGGCACGATCGAGGACAACCTGCGCCTCGGGCGACCCGATGCGACGCGCGACGAGATCGAAGCCGCCGCGCGCACCGCGAACGCGCACGACTTCATCCTCGCGCTGCCCGACGGCTACGCGACGGTCATCGGCGAGCGCGGCACGCGCCTCTCGGGCGGGCAGCGCCAGCGCCTCGCCATCGCGCGCGCGGTGCTGCGCGATTCGCCGATCCTGATCCTCGACGAAGCGCTTTCCTCGGTCGACGCCGAGAACGAAGCGGTGATCCAGGAAGCGCTCGACCGCCTGATGCGCGGGCGCACCACGCTCATCCTCGCGCACCGCCTGTCGAGCGTGATCGGCGCCGACCGCATCCTCGTGCTCGAGCACGGGCGCGTCGTGGAGAGCGGGCGCCACGAAGAGCTCATGCGGCGCGACGGACCGTATCGTTTATTGATGGGCTCGCAGGCGGCCGCCGATCAGGACGTGATCGCGGAGCGCGCGATCGAGCCGGGCGCTTCCGCACCGGCAACCGAATCGCCCGAAGTGCGCGTCGGGCCCCGCCCGATCGACAGCGACGCGGCAAACGTCGGCTGGCGCGACACGCTGCTCACGCTGCTGCGCTTCATACGGCCGTGGCGCAGGCAGCTCGCGGTGACGATCGTGTCGGGCGTCGGCCGGGTGTCCGCCTTCATCGGCGTGGGCGTGCTCGGCGCGCTCGTGCTCGCGGCGGTGAAAGGCGGGGCGTGGCCGCAGTCACTGGTGATCGCCCTGCTCGTCGTCGCGCCGCTCGCGGGCCTCCTGCACTGGCTCGAATCGTGGCTCGCGCACGACATGGCGTATCGCCTGCTCGCCGAGATGCGCATCGACCTCTACGAAAAGCTCGAGGCGCTCGCGCCGGCGTACCTGCTGGAGCGCCGCTCGGGCGATCTGCTCGCGCTGTCGACGCAGGACGTCGAGACCGTCGAATATTTCTATGCGCACACGGTCGCGCCCGCGTTCGTCGCGGTGCTCGTGCCGGGCGCGGTGCTCGTATCGCTAGGCTTCACCGCGTGGCCGCTCGCGCTGGCGCTGCTGCCGTTCCTGCTCCACGCCGGTCTTTCGCCGTGGATCGGGCGCTCGCGCATCGATCGCATGGGATCGGAAGCGCGCGGCGCCTTGGGCGCGCTCGCCGCGCACGTGACCGAGACCATACAGGGGCTGTCCGAGCTGATCGCGTTCGAGGCGACGCAGCGCCGCCGCGAGGAGCTGATGACGCTGGTGCAGCGCTACCAGGAGAAGCGGCTGGCGCTCCTCTACGACCTTTCGCGTCAGAACGAGAAGCTCGAGCTCGCGACCGGATTCGGCGGGCTCGCGGTTGCCGGTCTCGGTGCGTATCTCGCCGCGAGCGGCGCGCTCGCGCCGGCCCTGCTGCCGCTGCTCATCCTGGTGTCGGTCGCGGCGTTCCTGCCGGTGTCCGAGATCGCGCAGGTCGGGCGGCAGCTCGCCGACACCATCGCCTCGACGCGCCGGCTCCATGTCGTCCATGCGGAGCCCGTGCGCATCGTCGACGGTCCGATCGAGCCGCCGGCGCGCGCGGGCGGGTCGTCGCTGCAGTTCGACGGCGTGCGATTCACCTATCCGCGGCGCACCGCGCCGGCGCTGTCGGGCGTTTCGTTCGACGTGCCCGCCGGTGCGACCGTCGCTTTGGTCGGCCCGTCCGGCGCGGGCAAGACGACGATCGCGAACCTGCTGCTGCGCTTCTGGGATCCCGAAGAAGGCGCGGTGCGCATCGGCGGCGCCGATCTGACGCAGCTCACGCTCGACGGGCTGCGCCGCCGCATCGCGCTGGTCGCGCAGGACACCTACCTCTTCAACGACACGCTGGAAGCGAACGTCAGGCTCGCGCGCCCCGAGGCGACACGCGAAGAGATCGGGCAGGCGCTGGAGCGCGCGGCGCTGTCCGATTTCGTCTCTACGCTGCCGGAGGGCTTACAGACGCGCGTCGGAGAGCGCGGCGTGCAGCTTTCGGGCGGACAACGCCAGCGCATCGCGATCGCGCGCGCGTTCCTCAAGGATGCGCCGATCCTCATCCTCGACGAGGCGACGTCCCACCTCGACACCCTGAGCGAAGCGCGCGTGCGCGCCGCGCTCGATGCGCTGATGGTCGACCGCACGACGCTCGTGATCGCGCATCGCCTGTCGACCATACGCGCGGCCGACCTCATCCTCGTGATGGACGCAGGGCGCGTGGTGGAAAGCGGCACCCACGCCGAGCTGCTCGCGCGCCGCGGCTTCTATGCGCGGCTCGTCGAGCGGCAGGTGACGAGCGTCCAGCGCAGCTACGCGCAGGAAATCTGACTCTGACCCGGATTATTCGCTACGCAGGGACGGTAGACCTGACGCGGCGCTGGGAGCGCCACATCAGCGTGCACGCGATCGTGAGGTTGAGCAGGTTCCACGCTACGCCGTTCACGAACGCGGCGTGATACGAGCCCGTCACATCGAAGATGCGGCCCGACATCCAGCCGCCGAGCGCCATGCCGCCGAGGGTGCACATCATGACGAGGCCGACGCGCATGCCCGTGTCCTTCGCGGGAAAGTACTCCCGGATGATGATCGCGTACGAGGGCACGATGCCGCCCTGGAAGAGCCCGAACAGCGCGGCGATCACGTAGAGCGACATCAGCGAGTCGAACGGCAGGAAGAGGAGCAGCGCGACCCCCTGCAGGAACGAGCCCAGCAGCAGCGTTCGCAGCCCCCCGATCCTGTCGCAGACGATTCCCGACACCAGCCGGCTCACGATGCCGAATCCCATCATGACCGACAGCATCTCCGCGCCGCGCGCCGCGCCGTAACCGAGGTCGGCGCAGTACGCGACGATGTGGACCTGCGGCATCGACATCGCCACGCAGCACGCGACGCCCGCGATGCAGAGCAGGGTTTGTCCTTTCCACGGCGCGAGCCCGAAAGGCATCGCCGTCGCCGCCTCGCGGTGCGTCGACGCGGCCGCGGCCAGCGTCGGCGGACGCTGCCGCATGAAGAGTGCGAGCGACGCGATCGCCACGAAGCAGAACGCGCCGAGCCCGAAGTAGGTATGGCGCCAGCCGACCGACTCGACGAAATGCTGCACCACCCCGGGCCAGATGGTTCCGCCGAGATAGTTGCCGCTCGCGCAGATCGCTACCGCGATGCCGCGGCGGCGCGCGAACCACAGCGACGTGTCCGCGATGAGCGGCGCGAACATCGCCGAGCAGCCGAGGAAGCCGATCAAGAGGCCGTGCGCCAGCGTGAACGTCCAGATGCTCTCGCTGGTGCCGGCGAGCGCGAAGCCCAGACCCAGCGCCACCGAGCTGATGAAGAGCGGCGCCACGATGCCGTAGCGGTCGGCGAGCCGTCCCATCATCAGCCCGCCGACGCCGAAGCCGATCATCAACATCGAATACGGCGTCGCCGCGTCGGCGCGGGCGACGCCGAACTCGGCCTGCACGTTCGGCAGCACGACCGGGACGATGTACATGCCGGTCGCGCCGATGGTGGCGAGGGCGAGCGCGACCGCGAGGCGTGCGAACGCGTACGGGGAATCGGTGCTGTGCGCTGTGCTCATCGTCCGATTAGAACACGGGCGCGCATGTCCTTTGCGCCCTTTCCGTTCCTTCATGTTCTTGTTCTTTACAATGCGGCTTCACCAAAAGAAACCCGAGGAGGCGCAGTGAACGCAGGAACGCACACCCGCATCGCCGCTTTTCTCGCGGCGACCGTCGTCGCCGCCGCGCCGGGCGCGCAGGGGCAGACTCAGGCAGCTTCGTCCTTCGACAAAGGCTCAAAAGGCTCAGGACAGGCGTATCCGAACAAGCCGATCCGCATGACCGTGGCTTCCGGTCCCGGCGGCGGGCTCGACCTCGTCGCGCGCCTCGTCGCCGCGCCGATCGGCGAGTCGCTCCACCAGAACGTGGTCGTGGACAACCGTCCCGGCGCGAGCGGGAGCATCGCCGCCGAAGTCTGCGCGATCGCGGCGCCGGACGGTTACACCCTGATGGTGCTCTCCGCGAGCCTCGTCGTGTACGGCGTGGTGCACAAGACGCGCTACGACCTGCTGCGCGACTTCGACGCGGTATCGCAGATCGCGCAGAGCCCGTACCTCCTCACCATCTATCCCGGCCTGCCGGTGCACTCGGTGAAAGAGCTGGTCGCGTATGCGAAAGCGAATTCGGGCAAGATCAACTACGCGTCCACGGGGCCGGCTTCGCTCGCGCACCTGTCGGGCGAGCTCTTCGCGATGAAGACCGGAACCCAGCTGGTGCACGTCCCGTACAAAGGCGTCGGCGCGGGCTTGCCCGACATGCTCTCGGGCCGCACGCAGATGAGCTTTCTCTCCGGCGGCTCGGTGTCGGCGCAGATCCGGCAGCAGAAATTGAAGCCGCTCGCCGTCGCGAGCGCGCAACGCTCTAAGCTGAACCCCGATCTGCCGACGATGATCGAATCGGGCGTCCCCGATTTCGTCGTGACGCAGTGGCACGGCTTGCTCGCGCCGCGCGGCACGCCGCGCGCGATCGTCGATCGGCTGCAGGGCGAAGTGGTGAAAGCGGTGCAGCGTCCGGAGGTCTCGTCGCGGCTCGCGCTCGACGGCACCGAGCCGGTCGCGAGCTCGTCGAAGGAGTTCGCGGCGTTCCTGCGCAGCGAGCGCGACCAGTGGGCGAAGGTCGCGAAGGCGGCCAGGATACAGGCGGATTGAGCATGCCGCGCTTACTCGGAGTGCTCGGCGGCATGGGGCCGATGGCGACGGCGGACTTCTTCAAAAAGCTGATCGAAGAGACGCCGGCGCAATTCGACGAGCAGCACGTGCCGGCGGTGATTTACTCGGTGCCGCAGATCCCCGACCGCGTCGGCGCGATCACGCACGGCACCGAATCGCCGCTGCCGCAGATGCTCAAAGGCATGATGGCGCTGCGCAAGCTGGAGGTGGGCTGCGTCGCGATCGCCTGCAACACCGCGCATCACTGGTACGAAGAGCTGCAGCGCGCGAGCGGCCTGCCGATCCTGCACATCGCGGATGCCGCGGTCGACGATCTGAGGAAGCGCGGCGGGACCGAATCGCGCGTGGGGCTCCTCTGCACCGAAGCGACGATACACGCGCGCATCTACCAGGACCGCCTCGCCGAGCACGGCATCGAGTGCGTGCTCAACCCGCCCGAGGAACGGCAGCAGCTCGTGCGCCACGCCATCGACGCGGTGAAGCGCGGCAGCCTCGAGGAAGGCGGCCGCTTCGTCGAGCGCGCCGCGACGCTGCTCTTCGAGCGCGGCGTCGGGCACGTGATCCTCGGCTGCACCGAGCTTCCGGTCGCGCTCGACGCGATCGGCTCGCCCGCGTGCGCGCGCTGCGTCGACGCGACCCGCGCCCTCGCCCGCGAGTGCGTCGCGTGGTCGCTCAGCGCGAGCTGAAAATCCGGGTCGGAGTCAGATTATTCGCGGTTAATGTGACTCTGACCCGGATTTTCAGTCGGCGGTGGTGGGATCGATGACCGCGCGGATGCGGGCGATGGCGTTCGCCGGGAATCCGCCCTCCTGCGCGTGCTGCCGGATCGTCGCCTCGTCCGGGGCGATGTAGATGCAGTACACCTTGTCGTCGGTGACGTAGCTCTGGACCCACTGGATCTTCGGTCCCATGCTCTGGAGCACGCCGCAGGATTTCTGCGAGATCCCGTGCAGATCCGCCGCCGACAGCTTGCCGGCCCCCGGTATGTCCCGCTCGATCACGAATTTCGGCATCGTCGTCTCCTTCGGCTGTCGTCAGCAACACCGCGCGCCCCGCCCCGCGTGCCGCCGCTCCAGCGCCCACGCGAGGAACTCGCCTCGCGCGAGCGGGCGCTCGCCGGGATGGGTGACCCGCATGTGCTCGACGTACGCGTCGTAATCCGGCACGCCGAACACCTTGCGCCAGGCTCGGGCGAACTCCTTCAGGCGATCAGACATACGCCGCTCCTTTCGCCATCGCCGCCGGCGGCGTTTCGACCGCGGTCGGGTGCGAGGTGCGCCACGCCTGCAGGCCGATGCGGATCGCGTAGATGCACATCACCACCACGAGCAGCACGAAGAACGCGCACACCGCCGCGTCGAGATAGTTGTTGAACGCGACGCGCGACATCTCTTCCACGCTCTTCGCCGGCGCGATGATCCTGCCTTCCGCCGCGCCGTCCGCGAAGCGCTTCGCCTGCGCGAGGAAGCCGATCGCCGGCGTCGGATGGAAGATCTTCTGCACGCCCGCGGTCAGCGTCGTCACCAGCAGCCACGCGGTCGGTATCAGCGTGATCCACACGTAGCGCTCGCGCTTCATCTTCACCAGCACCACCGTGCACGCGATGAGCGCGATGCCCGCGAGCATCTGGTTGCCGATGCCGAAGAGCTGCCACAGGGTGTTGATGCCGCCGAGCGGATCGACCACCCCCTGATAGAGGAAGTAGCCCCACAACCCCACGCACAGCCCGGTCGCGGCGACGTTCGCCGGCAGCGAGTCGGTGTTGCCGAGCGGCGTCCAGACGTGGCCGAGCATGTCCTGGATCATGAAGCGGCCCACGCGCGTTCCGGCATCCACCGCCGTCAGGATGAACAGCGCCTCGAACAGGATCGCGAAGTGGTACCAGAACGCTTCGAGCGACTTGCCGCCCATCGCCTGCGCGAGGATCTGCGCCATCCCCACCGCCAGCGTCGGCGCGCCGCCCGCACGCGAGAGGATCGTCTTCTCCCCGATGTCGTGCGCGGTCTGGCTGATCATCTCGGGCGTGATGACGAAACCCCAGCCCGAGATCGTCTGCGCCGCCTGCTGCACCGTCGTACCGATCACCGCGCCGGGACTGTTCATGACGAAGTAGATGCCCGGATCGAGCACGCACGCGGCGGTGAGCGCCATGATCGCGACGAACGATTCGGTGAGCATGCCGCCGTAGCCGATCATGCGGATGTGGCCTTCGCTCTCGATCATCTTCGGCGTGGTGCCCGACGAGATCAGCGAATGAAAGCCCGACACCGAGCCGCAGGCGATCGTGATGAAAAGGAACGGGAAGAGGCTCCCCGAGAACACCGGCCCGGTGCCGTCGACGAAGCGCGTCACGTCGGGCATCCTCAAATTCGGCGCGACGATATAGATCCCGAGCGCCAGCGCCACCACCGTGCCGATCTTGAGGAAGGTCGAGAGATAGTCGCGCGGCGCGAGCATGAGCCACACCGGCAGGCTGGAGGCGATCGCGCCGTAGATGATGATCGCCCATGCGAGCTCGGTGCCTTTCAACGTGAACGCGGGACCCCACGAAGGATCGTCGGCCACCGCGCCGCCGAACCAGATCGACAGCAGCAGCAGCACCACGCCGATCGCCGACGCCTCGCCCACGCGCCCCGGACGCAGGTAGCGCATGTATACGCCCATGAGGAGCGCGATCGGGATCGTCGCCGCGATGGTGAAGGTGCCCCACGGGCTTTCGGCGAGCGCCTTGACCACGACCAGCGCCAGCACCGCGAGGATGATGATCATGATCGCCAGCACGCCGACCAGCGCGACCGAGCCGGGCACGGGACCGAGCTCCATCTTCACGATCTCGCCGAGCGACTTGCCGTCGCGCCGCGTCGAGACGAAGAGCACGATCATGTCCTGCACCGCGCCGGCGAGCACCACGCCGACGAGTATCCACAGCATGCCCGGCAGGTAACCCATCTGCGCCGCCAGCACGGGGCCGACCAGGGGTCCGGCGCCGGCGATCGCCGCGAAGTGATGGCCGAACAGCACCCACTTGTTGGTCGGCACGTAATCCATGCCGTCGTTGCGCCGCACCGCCGGCGTCGGCCGCGACGGGTCGACCTGCAGCGCGCGCTCGGCGATGTAACGGCTGTAGTAGCGGTAAGCGATGAAGTAGACGGCGAGCGCGGCGGTGACCAGCCAGGCCGCGTTGACCGTCTCGCCGCGGTTGAGCGCTATCGTTCCGAACCCGATGGCGCCGACCGCGGCGATGGCGAGGGTGACGAGGGTGGACGCGAGCTTCGACATGAAGACCTCCGCGGGTTAGAGGGTCGTCGAGCGTTCCATCGTATGCCTCGGCGCAACCGCCGTCGAGGCGTTAAGCTAGACCCTCCCCCCGAAATCCGGGTCGGAGTCGAATTTTCGAAAGTCAGGTTTTCCGCCACACACTCGATGCATCGACGCAGCTTCCTTCTCGCATTCCCCTCGCTTGCACTTGCTATTCGCGCCTACGCCGGCGAGGCGCGCCTTCCACGGATCGCAGCGGTACCGGGCGGCGTCGCCGAGGTGCGCCTCGGCAATGCGCCTGCTGCCCCGCGCGTGCACCTCGGCGACAAGCGCGTGCTCGTCGCGCGCAACGGCAACGAATGGGTCGCGCTCGTCGGCATCCCCCTCGCGACCAAGGCGGGTGCGACGCTGCACGTCGACGTCGAGCGCGCCGACGGACGCAAAGAGCGCCGCGACATCCCGATCGCGCCCAAGACGTATGCGTCGCAGCGCCTCAAGGTGAAGCCGGGCCAGGTCGAGCTCTCGCCCGAAGACCTCGCGCGCTACGAGCGCGAGCGCGCGCATCTGAAGAAAGTGCTGAAGACGTTCAGCGAAGAGCCGCCGGCCACGTTCGCATTCGCGCAACCCGTACCCGGACGCCGCTCGAGCTCGTTCGGCCTGCGCCGCTTCTTCAACGGCGTCGCGCGCAATCCTCACGGGGGCATGGACATCGCCGCGTCGAGCGGCACGCCGATCGTCGCTCCGACCTCGGGCCGCGTGATCGACGTCGGCGATTACTTCTTCTCGGGCAACCAGGTGGTGCTCGATCACGGCAGCGGCCTGCTGACGCTCTACGCGCACCTGTCGCGCGTCGACGCGAGCGAAGGACAAGCGCTGAAGGCCGGCGAAGCGTTCGGCGCGGTCGGCGCGACGGGGCGCGTGACCGGCCCGCACCTGCACTTCTCGGTCTATCTCAATTCCACCGCGGTCGATCCGGCGTCGTTCCTCCCGTAAGCGGCCGATTGCGGGCCGCGCGCCGCACGCAACATAATCGGCGCGAGTGCGGGCGACATCGCACGTCACCGGAGGTCGGCAGTGGCGCAGCAAAGAGACGGACCGAGCGCGCTTCCGGGGCTGCTCGCAATGCTCCTCGCGGTCAGCGCGATCGTGTGGTATCAGCAGGCGCCGCTCGAGAGCGCGCGCCCGCCGCACGGCGCGCCCCCGGCCAAACCGGACGAGCAGCAGAAGGTCGAGGCGCGGCTGTGGCAGGACCCGCTCGAAGTCGTGAGACAACACCTGGCGCGCCCGTCGGGCGACGGTTCGGGCAGGACGACGTTCGACGTCTCGCTACCCGCGGATGCTTTGTCGGGAAAATCCCCACGGCTTCTTCAGGGAAGCTGGCAGCCGGAACGCAGGAATCCGATCGGCGTGACCGCCGCCGAGCACACCGAGCGCCTGCGCGGACTGTTCGCCGGCCTCACGGCGCCGCAACGGCTCGGGATCGTCGCCGTGATGCTGCCGGGCGCGCCGTACGCCGAGGCAGCCGAAACGCGACGCCGCATCCGCTACGCGGTCGTCTCGGCGCTCCTCGCCGAGCAGCTCGAGCCCGAGGACGCCGAAAGCCTCCGTTACGTGGCGTACGAGCCGCCGCCGCAGGGTCCCGTAAAGCGGCGCGCCGAGCTCATCGTGCCGTACGAACGCTTCGTCGCCGGTTCCCGCCGCGCCAGCGTCGTGCTGCTGTGGCTCGATGACCGGTGGTTCGCGCAGGACCCGCTCGAGAAGCTGCATCGCCTCGCCACCGATCTGCGCGGCGCGCTGCCCGCCGATGTCCAGGCGCAGGTCAAGGTGCTGGGGCCGACCGGATCGCAGATGCTGTACGACATCGTGACCGCGCTCGCGCCGGCGCAGATCGTCGCGTCCACCAACGGCGCTGTCGACTCGCTGCGACCGGTGCACGCGCCGGCGTGGTGCGCACCGGGCAAGGTGCCGACGTTCGAGCTCATCTCGCCGTTCGCGACGAGCGAGACGTACGTCGCGGCGCCCCTCGAGCCCGACGCACGCTTTACTCCCGGGGGCGCGCTCACCGCCTACGCGGCGATGCGCAGCCGCGCGGCGCAGGCATTGCGCCAGTGCAACATCGCGCTCAAGCGCGCCATCGGCACCGACCTGCAGCTCGCGGCGCTCATCGGCGCCGAGCTCGAGCTCCGGGGCGTGCGCGTCGCCCGCGATCGCATCGCGGTCGTCGCCGAAGCGGATACGACGTATGCGCGCGCCTTCCCGGCGCAGATGCAGCGCGCCAACTGCAGCCCGCAGGCGCCCTCACAGGGCAAGTGCCGCATCGATTACTTCAGCTACCTGCGCGGGCTCGACGGCCGCACCGCCGGCGACGGCGCACAGGAGGCGCCGCGGGCGTCCGACAAGCGCGGGGACAAGGACGCTCCCAAAGCGGGGGCGACCGAGCGCGCCGACGGCAACAGCCAGCAGGATTATCTGCGGCGCCTTGCCGCCCATATCAAGGCGCTCGACGAGGAGTCGATGCGGCAGGGGCGCGGCGAGCTGCGGGCGATCGGCGTCATGGGCAGCGACATCTACGACAAGCTCCTCGTGCTGAGGGCGCTGCGCGAAGCGTTTCCGAAAGCGCTGTTCTTCACCACCGATCTGGACGCCCGCATGCTGCAGTCTTCCGAGATCGAATGGACGCGCAACCTCCTCGTCGCGTCGAGCTTCGGCCTCGAGCTGCGCAACGAGCTCCAGGTGCACGTGCCGCCGTTCCGCGACAACTACCAGACCGCCGCGTTTTTCGCGACCCGGCTCGCCGTGGGCTCGCACGCGGATCCGTGGTCGACGCGCAGCGAAAGCCTGCTCGCGACGCCGCGCATGTTCGAGATCGGACACTCGCGCGCGTTCGATCTCACCGCGTACGACGCGGGCGAGCGCGGATCGTGCACCAGCATCGACGATTGCGCGTCGCTGCACCCGGTTGCGACGCGTTACACGCCGGATCCGCTCAAGTCGTCGCTGCTGCTCCTCGCCGGGTTCCTGCTGTTGTGGCGGCTCACCTACTCGTACAGCGCCTCGGTGCGGGCGGCGACGCGCGACGCGCGCGACATCGCACCGGGGACGGTGGCGGCGCTCGCGATCGCGGCGATTGCGGGCGTGATCATGTACGTCGTGCTGCTCGCGGCGAGCGCTGCGCTGCAGACGCCGTCGCTGCGCGCGCAGCCGGCCGCGGTGCGCATCGGCGGATTGCTGCTCGCGGGCGCGCTGGCGGCCGCGCTGCTGTCGGCGGCGTTCGTCAGGCTGCACGGCGCGTTCTCGGCCAGCGCGCGGTTCCGCCGCGTCGGCGTCGGCGCGGCGTGGCTCGGCATCGCCGCCGCGGCGGTGGCGTGGATCGTCGCGGGGCTGAACGACGGCTACGAGCCGTGGACGTGGTCCGACGGCATCAGCATCTGGCCGTCGGTGGCGATCCGGCTTCTGGCCGTGGTGCTGACGATCTATTTCATTCTGCGCATCCGGCGCATCGTCGCGGAGAACGAAGCGCTCATCGCTTCGCGCTTCGGGTTGTCGGCGCCGGATGCGTTGCGGCTGCCGTTTCCCGGCTGGCGCGCATTGTTCAGAAACCGACGCCCCGAGCACCTCCTGGTGCGCACGTGGGTGCCGGATCGCGACGACGCGGTGCCCGACGCGGCGGATCGAACGGTCATCGTCGCCGATCGGTGGAAGGAGTTCGTCGTCAGGGGCGCGTGGTGGGCGCGCTGCTATCGCTGCGCGCCGCTCACGATCGTCGGGCTGGGGGTGGGCTGGCTGCTCGTCGCGTGGCTCGGCGAGCCGGGCGTGCCGTATCGCGGCTTCGCGAGCCTTTTCGTCTACAGCCTGGTGATCTTCGTGGGGGTCGTGCTGTTCCTGTACCTCATCTTCATCGTCGTCGACGTGATCAAGCTCGCGCAGCGCATGATCGACCAGTTGAACGACGGGGTATCGCAGTGGCCGGACAGCACGCAGCAGAAGTTCCAGGAGCAGCTGCACCTCGACGGGCCGACGCGCAACGACTGGATCGACCTGCGCTGGATCGCCGAGCACACCGCGGCGATCGACACCGTCATCTATTACCCCGCGATCATCCTCGTGCTCTTCATCTTCGCCAGGCACCGCGCCATCGACAACTTCGACATCAACCCGGCGCTCATCGTCATCTTCGTGATCTCGGGGCTGACGGCGGTCGCGTGCGCGGTGATGGTGCGGCGCTCGGCCGAGCACGCGCGGCACGTCGCCGCCTCGCGCATCTCGCGGCGGCTCATCGCGGCGAAAGGCGACGGCGCCGCGACGGCCTCGGCCCAGCTCCAGGAAGTGCTCGATCGCGTGGAAAAGCTGCGCGACGGCGCTTTCGCGCCGTATGCCCAGCAACCGATGTTGAAAGCGCTGCTGCTGCCGCTGGGCGGGATCGGCGGCGCCGCGCTGGTGGACTACCTGACCCTCTTCGGCATCTGACCCTCCGCTGCTTCCGATCTAAGTAGTTCGCCCGTCACGCTTTTTGGCGTAAATTACGGCCCGGACGGCGCGCGGCGGCGCGGCGGTAGATCGTATCCGCAGGCTCCGCAATGAAAAAGTTCGCCTTTTTGCTAAAGGTGGCGACCGCCGTCCCCGTTAAGGCGGTAGCCGAGCACTTTTTCCGGTCGGCGTACGGTCGTCCGTGGAAGGGTGGTCAAGCAAGCAATGAAAGAACAACAACAAACCGAAGGGTGGCCGGTCGGGTCCTGCGATGTCGGGTACGGCCGCGCCGCAGAGGAAATGTAATGCGGCTCGGGCTGCGCGCAAAATTCACCGTCATGGTGCTGGTCCTGCTGATCGGCACTCTGGCGGCGAACACCTATTACTTCGTCCAGGCATCGATCGAGCGCCAGGAGCAGCAGCTGCACGAGCGCGGGCGCGCGCTCGGCCGGCTGATCTCGGTCATCAGCCCGCAGGCGATCCTCGCGTTCGACTATCTGCAGCTCAACGACTACACCCGCGAGGTGTCCTCCCAGCCGGACGTCGTGTACGGCGTGGTGCTGTCCCGCGACGGGATGCCGATCAGCACCTACATCCGGGGCGCGAGCACGTCGGCGCGTGAAAAGCTCGAAGCCGCCGGCCCGAAAGCACTTCTCGCGGCGCTGCAACAACTGGGCGGCGAGGACAACCTCCTCCACCTCGAATTCCCGATCGTGCACAACCAGGTCGTGCTCGGCCACTTCCTGGTGGGCCTCAGCCGCGAATCGTTGCACCGCGAGATCCGGGGCCAGCTCGCGAGGCAGCTCGGCCTGTTCGCCGCCATCGTGCTCTTCCTCGGCGCGGCCATCTACGCAGTGTTCCGTTTCAGCGTGCTGGTGCCGATCCAGAAGCTCATCGCAGCATCGCACGAAGTCGGCCGCGGCGAGTATCCCGTCGTCGAAGTCAAATCCACCGACGAGTTCGGCACGCTCGCGCAGGCCTTCAACACGATGGCCGCCGAGGTCAAGCTGAAGCAGGAGAAGCTGCACCGGCAGGCGAACTTCGACGCGCTGACCGGTCTGCCGAACCGCATGATGGCTTTCGATCGCATCAGCCGCGAGATCAGCCGCGCGAAGCGCTCGGGCGAGCGCTTCGCGCTGATGTTCGTCGATCTCGACAACTTCAAGGACGTGAACGACTCGCTCGGCCATGCCGCCGGCGACCAGCTTCTGGTGGGCATCGGCGCGCGCCTGCAGGCGTGCATGCGCGATGCCGACAGCGTCGCGCGCCTCGGGGGCGACGAGTTTCTGGTGCTCGTGCCGGACGTCGCCGACGAAGTCGAGATCGAGCGCATCGCCGCGCGCATGGCCGATGCGGTGTCGGAGCCGCAAGAGCTCTGCGGGCGCCAGGTCGTCGCCAAGTGCAGCATCGGCATCGCGCTCTATCCGGACAACGGCGTGAGCGTCGAAGCGCTCATGGCGAACGTCGACAACGCGATGTACCAGGCCAAGGCGCTGCGCGACGGCTCGGCGATGTTCTTCACCGAGGAGATGAACACGCGGCTGCGCTCGCGTATGGAGCTGGAGCAGGACCTGCACACCGCGGCGAAGCTGGGCCAGCTCGCGCTGCACTTCCAGCCGATCTACGTCACGGGCACGGCTCGCCCGGCGGGCGCCGAAGTGCTGCTGCGCTGGCAGCATCCGGAGCGCGGCAACGTCAGCCCCGCCGATTTCATTCCGATCGCCGAGGCGAGCGGGCAGATCGTCGCCATCGGCGACTGGGTGCTCGAGCACGCGTGCCGCGCGTGGGCGGGCTGGCGCAGCCACGGCATCGATCCGGGCATTCTGGCGATCAACATCTCCGGGGTGCAGTTCAGGAAGCGTTTCTCGAAACGGCTGGCCGAGCTCATGGCCGCCTATGGGGTGCCGGCGCAGGCGCTCGAGCTGGAGGTGACCGAGCGCGTGCTGCTCGACGACCAGGATTCCGTCGCCGAAGAGCTGGCGAGCCTGCGAGCGCTCGGCGTTCGCCTGTCGCTCGACGATTTCGGCACCGGCTATTCGGCGCTGAGCTATCTGAAGCGCTTCAAGTTCGACCTGCTGAAGATCGACCAGGGCTTCGTCGCGGGTCTGCCGGGGAACCCGGACGACACTTCGGTGGTCAAGGCTATCCTTGCCATGGCGGCGGGGCTCGACCTCAAGGTCGTCGCCGAAGGCGTGGAGACTCACGAGCAGCTTCACTTCCTCACCGCGCACGGCTGCGACTTCGCGCAGGGTTATTTCCTGGCGAAGCCAATGGATGAAGCGAGTTACGGCCGCTTTCTCGAGCGCGTCCGCACCGACGAAGTGGCCGCGGCGTGATGCGCGCCATGGGTGTAAGGAGCTTGGAAGTGGGATTTCGATCGATCCGCAAGTGGCTGGGTATCGTGCAGGGCGCCGCCGCCGTCGCCGCGGCCGCCTGTGCGGCGCCCTCCGCGACGGCCGCGGAGCAACAGCTCGTCCTCGGCATCTTCCCGCGCTACAACGCGACCGAGACCGCGACCATGTACGTCCCGCTCGCCGAGCACCTGAGCCGCCGCCTCGGCAATGCACGCGTCTCGGTCGTGACCGCCAAGGATTTCGATGCGTTCTGGAAAGGCGTCGAACAGCAGAAGTACGACATCGTCCACTACAACCAGTATCACTACATCCGCTCGTCGCAGCACTATCGCGTGATCGGCCACAGCAAGGAATTCGGCAGGAGCGCGGTCGCGGGAGCGATCTACGTGCGCAAAGACAGCGGCATCACCGATCTCGCCCAGCTTCGCGGCCGCACGGTGATCTTCGGCGGCGGCAAAGACGCCATGATGAGCTATATCGGGCCGCGCTTTCTCATGATGCGCGCCGGCCTGAAGGACGGCGACTTCAAGACCGAGTTCGCGATCAACCCGCCGAACGCCCTGCTCGCGCTGTATCACAGGCAGGCCGACGCGGCCGGCGGCGGCGACATCCTCATCGACCTGCCCGTGGTGAAGAACGCCATCAACAGCGGCGAGCTCAGGATACTCGCCACCACCGAGCCGCTGCTCTTCCTGCCGTGGGCGGTGAAGCACACCATGCCGGCGAAGCAGCGCGAGGCGATCCAGGCGATCCTCACCGAGCTCGACAAGACCGACGCCGGCAAAGCGGTGCTCAAGGCCGCCAAGACGAGCGGCATCGAGAAGGCCGAGGACAAGGATTACGTGCCGCACCGCAAGATGATCGATGCGGTGTTCGGGGCACAGGGGACCGTCAAACAGTGAGGATCCCGCGCAACAAGAGGCTTGCCGCCGCCGCACTGCTCGTGGCTTTCACGACGTGGGCGCGCTGGGGCTCGGGGTTCCCGGTGTTTCGCTCGGAAGTGGCGCCGGAACCGGGCTGGGCGTCGTTCCGGGCGCATTACGACGTCGCCTATTTCGGCAAGGACGGCCAGTTCGTGCGCGCGGTGCAGAACGGCTACAACCTGTTCGAGCACACCTGGAAGTACGCACCGCGATTCACGCGTCAGACCGCGGCCGACCGGGTGAACTCGTGCTCCGATTGCCACACGCCGGAAGACCTGGCGTACGGCTTCGTCAATTCCGATCGCTACAGCGCGAAGCTCGGACGCCGGGTGTCGTTCGAGGAGCAGGTGCAGCGCTGCTACGCAGGGCCCATGAACGGCTACGTGCCGACGATCTACGACCCTGCGGTGCGTGACATCCGGCTGCTCGCCCGCACCGTCGCCCATCATCTGCAGCTCAGCGAAGGCGCCGTCAAGCCCGCGCCGTCGGTGAAGCCCGATTCGAAGGAGGACCTCGCACAGTGATGCAAATGGCGGTCAAGGTCGCAAAAGTCACTCTGCTCGCCCTCCTCGCCGGAGGGTTCTATCTCCTCGCCACGTGGAAGCACGCCGAGCGCGATCACATCCGCAGCGCGCCGGTCACGCTCACCAAGGCATGCGGCCAGAAGCTCGCGCGCTATGCCCTCGCGGCCGGCGATCGATACGAGTCGCCCTACGTGCGGCAGCACACCGGCACCGCGGTCGTGCTGCGCGGCTACAGCGAAGAGGACGTGAGAGCCATCGAGCGCGGCTGCAACATCATCGACGACACGCAGGGCCGTCAGGCCGGGGACGTCAGCCTCGAGCGCTGGAACGCCAAGCGTTACATCCGCGGCGACCATCTCGCCTGCACCCACTGCCATCAATCGGCCGGCGACAAGCAGGACGCGCAGGGCAACCGGCTCAAGGGCTCGCTCCACCTCGGCACCTCGTGGGCGATGGCCGACATGTACGACCGCTTCACCGGTCTGCTGCTGCCGTTCGAGCTGCGCCAGATGCAGTGCTTCATCAACTCTTCGAACGGATACAAGCCGAACATCTCGGACGACGTGATCCGCGACATCACCGCCTACAGCCGCTTCCTGTCGGCGGCGCTCGATCTGAAGATCGGCAACCACTACGACGAGCAGGGCATCGACGAGATCGCCGCCTCCGCCACGAACAAGCAGGGCGACGACTACGTGCGCGGCGAGCAGCTCTTCAAGGAGAAGTGCCAGGTGTGCCACGGCCCGGCCGCCTCGGGCCGCGAAGTCGCCGGACAGCTCATCGCGCCGGCCATCGCGGGGCCCAACGCCTGGAACTCCCAGTCGCGCAACTACTTCAACTACGTCTCGACGATCCTGCCGGGATTCATCTGCCGCAACATGCCGCTCGGCCAGGAAGGCACGCTCACGAACCAGGAATGCCGCGACATCGCGTTCTACATCGGCAACCTGCCGCGCCCCGCGGGTGACAAGCAGGGGCCGCTCATGGCGCTCAAACAACAGGTGCTGATGCGCACGCTGCCGCCGCTGCTGCGCTTCATGGACAACGGATCGCACGAGGACGCGACCCACCACGCCGCGCAGCAGGCGCAATGAAAGCGCTCGCGCTGCGCTACCGTGACGTGCTGTGGGCGCAGTGGCCCGCCGTCAGCGGCAATCTCGTCGTCGGGCTCACGCTCGCGCTCGTCACGATCCCGCAGGCGGTGGCGTTCTCGGTGACGCTCGCCGGCGTGCCGCCGCACTTCGGCATCGCCGCCGCGATCTGGGGCGTGCTCTTCTGCGCGCTGCTGAATCCGTCGCGGATCTTCCACGGCGGGCCGAACAACTCGATGTCGGCCGCGATCGGCGTGACGCTGCTGCCGGTCGCCGCGCCTTTCGGCGCCGAGTACATGGGCTACGCGCTGACGCTGGGCCTGATGGCCGGGGTCATCCAGATGCTGTTCTACCTGATCCGGCCGCTCGGGCGCACGCTCGACCTGATCAGCGAGCCTGTGATCAACGGCTTCATCTGCGGCATCGGGCTCTTCCTCATCTTCAAATCGCTGACCACTTTCGGCGGGCTGCCGCTCAACACCGAAGTCGAATGGCCGCTGATGATCGCCTGGCATTCGCTCATCGCCGTGGTCGAGATCGGCAACCTGTACGCGATCCAGGTCGGGCTGCTCACGCTGGTCGTGTGCGTGGCCGCGCAGCAGTTCGAGCGCCTGCGCAACTGGGCGATCCTCATCGGCGTCGCGGCCGGGACGCTCTACTCGCAGTACCTGAACGTCACACTCGGCGCGCAGACGACGCTGCTCGAGCAGATCGGCAACCTGTCGTCGATCGGCTTCATCGCCCCGTCGGTGCCGCTGTTCACGCAGGAGGCGATGCCCGACATCATCGCCATCGTGCCGGGCGCGGTGACGCTCGCGCTGCTCGGACTCTTCCAGACCGTCGCGGCGATGCGCCGCATGAGCCGCAAGACCGGCGGCTTCACCGACAGCCGCAGCGCCATCTTCTCCGACGCGGTGTCGAATTGCCTGCTGCCTTTCCTCTCGTCGCTCCCCACGTGCGCTTCGTTCAACCGCATGTGGCTCGTGCACCGGCTCGGCATCCACAGCCGCATCGCGATCGTGATCTCGGCGCTGTGGGTGCTGCTCCTGGTCATCTTCTTCGCCGGCGCGATCGCGGTCATCCCGATGCCGGCGATGGCGGCGGTGATCATGCTGCTCGGCGCGAACATGATCAAATGGGAGGACATCCGGCCGCACTTCCGGCACCGCGGCGAGACCGTGGTGTTCCTCGGCTCGTTCCTGTCGGTGATCTTCCTCGACCTGTTCGAAGCGGTGATCTTCGGGTCGATACTCGCGATCGCCTACGCGAAATGGGAGCAGGCGCACCCGAACGTGAGCCTGCAGGGCAACGTGCTGAAGATCCGCGGCAACATCTATTACGGGTCGCTGCCGGTGATCGAGGCGCTGTACCACCGCGCGATCGCGCAGGTCGACGAGCTCGTGATCGACTTCTCGGAGGCCTACTACATCGACCAGGAAGGCATCCGCTGGCTCGCGGCCGCCAAGGCGGCGCGCAAGGCGGGCTTCGTCGATCGGCGCGGCTCCGAGCGGCGCGAGAGCATGGACCGCCGGGAGCTCGCGCGCGCCGAAGCCGGCGACCGCCGCACGCAGGAGCGGCGCGAGGCGCGCGGCCGGCGCCGGCGCGACCGGCGGCACCGAGCCGAGTTCTAGCCGGCCCGCCTCGCAGGTACGCGCGAGGCGCCGCATGCATCCTCGCGCGGATTCGCGCGAAAATCTTCATTGATATTTCGAATGGATCGCCGCGCGCCGAACGCCTGCACGAGGCTCACGCATCGCGATTCGTAATGACGCGGCGCCGCTCGTACGTGTGCGCTGCACGTCGACCTGCATCAGCTTAGTGTTTGTCTGAGCACTCATTTTTGAGTGCTTACCCGCGCTGTTCGCCACTCGACGAAGCGGCGTCGGCGCGCTGCGGCTCGACATCCGCTGTCGTTGCCGGCGATCCCACCACGGACGCTGCACCATACTTTCTTCGGGTTTCCACTAATGGCCGCCCGGATCGAGCGCCCACTATTCTCTGCGCCGGCTGCGACTGCCAACTACAACTCCGAGGAGACTATGGCTACTGCTGTGCGGAGCAAGGTTCCGCTTCATGACAACAAGAACTTCATGTCGGGTATGTTCTTCATAGGCACCGGCGCACTCGGCCTGTTCATGGCGCAGGACTATCCGATGGGAACCGCGCTGCGCATGGGGCCGGGTTACTTCCCGATCGTGCTGTCGAGCATGCTCATCCTGTTCGGCATCTACTGCCTCATCCAGGGATTGCTGAACCCCGAGCCGATGCCCGGCAACTGGTCGTTGCGAGCGCTCACCATCCTGCCGATCGCAACCGTGATCTTCGGCCTGCTGATGGAGCACGCCGGATTCATCCCGGCGCTGATCGTCCTCGTGCTGACTTCGGCGTATGCCGGCAAGGAATTCAAATTCTTCGAGGTGCTCATCCTCGCGCTCGGCCTCACCGTCGCGTCGTGGGCGCTCTTCATCTGGGGCCTCGGCCTCCCGTATCCGTTGTTCGTGGGGTACTGAGCCATGGAACTGTTCAATAACCTCCTCCTCGGCTTCAGCGTCGCGCTGTCGTTCCAGAACCTGTGGTTCTGCTTCCTCGGCGTGTTCCTCGGCACCCTGATCGGCGTGCTGCCCGGCATCGGACCGCTCGCGACCATCGCGATGCTGCTGCCGATCACCTTCAACGTGCCGCCGGTCTCCGCGCTCATCATGCTCGCGGGCATCTACTACGGCGCGCAGTACGGCGGCTCGACCACC
>DATAJS010000018.1:300000-395481 GCA_036262035.1 Burkholderiales bacterium
TTCGCGGCTTGGTTGCACGAAGCCGCTTGCTAACCTGCGCACCGTAAAAAAAGTCCCAGGGACTCATGTTCCGGTGTCTCAAGGAATCGCGCGCGCCGGCCGTAACGCAGTTTGCACGCCTCCTTCGGGGCGGGCGGTAGCTTCAATTATTCGAATGCATTAGAGGACTGGTCACAATGTTGAAAAACCTGAAGATTTCCACGCGCCTGCGGCTGATGGCCGTGCTGCCGCTCGTGTTCCTGCTGGCGATCTCCGCCTTCGCGTGGTCGGGCCTGAAGCTCGGCGCCGAAGGCCTGAACACCGTGCAGAAGGACGGCGAATCGGGCGCCATGCTGTCCGGAATCATCACCGACATGTACAACATCCGCGCCCTGCTCGGTAACGCGATCGTCGTGGACGACGCCGACGAGCGCTCGCGCAGCATCCGGAACACCGACGAGCGGATGACCGAGATTCTCAAGAGCTGGAACACCTTCATCGACCTGCCGATGAGCGCCGCGGAGAAAGAGCTCGCTCAGAAGATCGGCAAGGACCTCGACAAGATGCTCGACGGCTACGTGCAGCCCACGGTCGTGGCGCTGCGCCGCGGCGACAAGGAAGCCGCGACCCAGGTCCTGATGAACCCCGAAGCGCGCGATTCGATCGCCCGCGTCCGCGACCAGCTCCTCGGCCTGCAGGACACGCAGAAGAAGCGCGCCGCCGAGATCTTCCACGGCGCCGAGCAGCGCGCGATGATCTTCACCTACGCGATGATCGGCGTGTTCGCCGCCGCCGCCCTCTTCCTCGGCATCTTCTCGTGGCTCGCGATCCGCGCGATCCGCACCCCGGTCGAGAGCATGCGCAAAGCGCTGGTGACCGCGCAGCAGTCGAACGACCTCACGCAGCGCGTGAAAGTCATGGGCAAGGACGAAGTCTCCGAGATGGCGCGCGCTTTCAACGCGCTGATGGAAAGCCTGCAGTCGTCGCTGAACCAGGTGATGGCCGACGCGCACGAAGTCTCGAGCGCCGCCACGCAGATGGCGACCGCGTCGAGCCAGATGACCGAGACCTCGCGCGTGCAGTCCGAGTCCGCCGCCTCCACCGCCGCCGCGGTGGAAGAAGTGACCGTCAGCATCAATCAGGTCGCCGACAACACCCGCGAGACCCGCAGCGTCTCCGAGCAGGCCGCCGAGCTGTCCATGCACGGCGAGAAGAGCGCCCGCGCCGCGGCCGAGCAGATGCTGGGCACCGCGCAGTCGGTCGGCCACTCGATGCAGCTCATCGAGAAGCTCTCGCAGCGCTCCAACGAGATCTCGGGCATCGTCAAGGTCATCCGCGACATCGCAGAGCAGACCAACCTCCTCGCCCTCAACGCCGCCATCGAAGCGGCGCGCGCCGGCGAGCAGGGCCGCGGCTTCGCGGTCGTGGCGGACGAAGTGCGCAAGCTTGCCGAGCGCACCTCGGCGTCCACCTCGGAGATCTCCGAGATGATCGACGCGATCCAGACCGAAGTCGGGCGCGCCGTCGACAACCTCAAGACCAACAACGAGCAGGTCGCGCAGGGCAAGTCGCTGGCCGAAGACGTCGCCGCGACGCTCGCCCGCATCAACGAAGGCGCGCGCCTGACGATGGAGCGCATCAACGACATCAGCTCCGCCGCCGCCGAGCAGGGCACCGCCTCGAACGACATCGCGCGCAACGTGGAAAAGATCGCGCAGATGACCGAAGAGACGAGCGCCGCGATCTCGCAGGCTTCTTCGACCGCGGTGCAGCTCGAGGCCCTCGCGTCCAAGCTGCACGCCGAAGTCGCCCAGTTCAAGACGGCGTGACGCAACACCAGGTGTAGACGCATCCGGGCGGCAAGCCCGGATGCGTCACCGCGATAGAGCAACCGACCAATGTCCGAATTACTGAAAAGCGTCGACGGCAGAACCAAGCTCGCGGGCACCAACCGCCTCGAGATCCTGATGTTCACGCTCGGCCAGGACCCCGCGAACGGCCGCCGCGAGATCTTCGGCGTGAACGTGTTCAAGGTGCGCGAAGTGATGCGCACGCCG
Organism: Burkholderiales bacterium; assembly: GCA_036262035.1. NCBI lineage: Bacteria > Pseudomonadati > Pseudomonadota > Betaproteobacteria > Burkholderiales > Burkholderiales bacterium. The sequence continues at coordinate 302,037 of DATAJS010000018.1, forward strand.
GTGATCACGCGCGCGCCCGATATGCCGCCCGCCGTCGAAGGCATGGTCAGCCTGCGCGGCAAGCTCGTGCCGGTGATGGACCTCGCCAAGTACGTGGGACTGTCGTGCGGGCAGAAGCCCGAGATCATGATCGTCACCGAGTACAACGGCCAGACCCAGGGCTTCCTCGTGCACGAGGTCGACACGATCCTGCGCGTGGACTGGGCCAGGATGCGCGTGCCCCCGCACATGCTCTCGGGCAAGACGGCGGGGCTCGTCACCGCGGTGACCGAGCTCGAGAACGGCACGCTCGTCATGATGCTCGACGTGGAGCAGCTCCTCGCCGAGTTCAACGACATCGACCAGAGCACCGCGCTGGAGACGATCGACGCGACGGCGGTGCCGCCGAATCGCACGGTGCTCTTCGCCGACGACTCGACGGTCGCGCGCGGCCAGATCGCGCGCACGCTCGAAGCGATGGGCGTTAAGCACGTGGTGACGCAGAACGGCGCGCAGGCGTGGGCCGAGCTCACGCGCATCGCCGACCAGGCGCGCGCCGCCGGCCGCGACGTGCGGGATTACGTCCAGCTCGTGCTGACCGACGTCGAGATGCCCGAGATGGACGGCTACATGCTCGCCAAGCACGTGAAATCCGATCCGCGCTTCAAGGGCGTGCCGGTGATCATGCACTCGTCGCTCTCCGGACAGTCGAACCAGCAGCTCGGCGTGTCGGTCGGCATCGACGAGTACGTGTCCAAATTCGAGCCGGCGAAGCTCGCGGCCGCGATCGCGCGGCTGCTCGCGGCGCCCGCGCACGCGTAACGCCGGAGATTCAGTGGAAAACAGTATCGACAACCGCAGCATGCTCGATTCGGTCGACGCGCGCACGCGCCTGGCCGGCTCGAACACCATGGAGCTCCTGCTCTTCTCGCTGGGCACGAACGAGATCTTCGCCATCAACGTGTTCAAGGTGCGCGAGATCACCCGCACCCCGTCGATCACGCGCGCCCCCAACCTGCCCCAGGCGGTGGAAGGCGTGGTGTCGCTGCGCGGCAGCATCATCCCGGTGATCTCGCTCTCCAAGGTGATCGGCGTGGGCGCACAGGCGTGCAGCAACCAGACCATGATGGTCACCGAGTTCAGCCGGCACGTTCAGGGTTTCCTGATGAGCGGAGTCGACCGCATCGTGCGCGTCGAGTGGAGCAAGGTGCGCTCGCCCGATCCGATGATCGTCGGCGACACCGGCAACATCACCGCGATCACCGAGCTTCCCAACGGGCAGCTCGTCTCCATCCTCGACGTCGAGCAGGTGCTGGCGAAGGTCTACGGCGAGTCCGAAGTGCCCGAGCTCGAGCCCGCCCCGGCGTCGGACGCGTCGATGTTCTTCGTCGACGACTCGGCGGTCGCCCGCAAGGAGATCGTCAAGGTGCTCGACCAGCTCAAGGTCAACCACCAGCACGCGAGCAACGGCCGCGAGGCGTGGGACCGCCTGCAGGCGATGGCGAACCGCGCGCAGGCCGAAGGCGAAGACCTGACGCGGCGTCTCCACCTCATCCTCACGGATGCCGAGATGCCCGAGATGGACGGCTACGTGCTCACGCGCAACATCAAGAGCGACCACCGGTTCAGGGACATCCCGGTCGTCATGCATTCGTCGCTGTCGTCCGAAGCGAACCGTTCCATGGGCAAGAGCGTGGGCGTGGACGCCTACGTCGCGAAATTCGAACCGCGGGTGCTCGCAGACACGCTGCGCCCGCTGATCGGCAACACCGCCGCAGCCGCGGCTCATACTCAAGAGGCATAAGCACAATGAGCGACTCCAACATGCGTTTCCTGGTCGTCGACGATTTCTCCACCATGCGCCGCATCGTGCGCAACCTCCTGAAGGAGCTGGGCTACACCAATGCCGACGAAGCGGAGGACGGCTCGGTCGCGCTGGCCAAGCTCAAGGCCGAGAGATTCGACTTCGTCGTGTCCGACTGGAACATGCCGAACATGACCGGCATCGAGCTGCTGAAGAGCATCCGCGCGGAGCCGTCGCTGAAAGACCTGCCGGTCCTGATGATCACCGCCGAGGCGCGCAAGGAAAACATCATCGAAGCCGCGCAGAACGGCGCCAACGGCTACATCGTCAAGCCTTTCACCGCGGCGACGCTCGACGAGAAGCTCACCAAGATCTTCAAAGCGCTCGAAGCGAAGAAGGCGGCCTGACCATGAATGCAGAAGCGACGCAGACGGGCGACAGCCCGGAGCTCGAGGACTTGTTCGACAGCATCGCCCTCGCGCCGAAAAAAGAAGCCGCGCCCGCCGCGACCGTGACGCCTTTGCGCCCCGCCGCGCCGGCTGACGGCGCGCCGGCCGACAACGCCGACAGCGCGGAGCTCGAAGACCTGTTCGACAGCATCGCCGGCGCCGCGCTGACGCCCGCGCAGGAAGCCGCGTCCGAGATGACGCAGCCCCTCGCGCCCGAGGCGCCGGACGCGGTCACGCAGGCGGACAGGGTCATCAACTCGGTGGGCCAGCTCACGCGCCAGCTCCACGACACGCTCGTCGAGCTCGGCTACGACCGCCACATCCAGGACGTCGCCGCGGCGGCGCTCCCCGACGCCCGCCAGCGCATCGCGTACGTCGTGCAGCTCACCGAGCAGGCCGCGACGCGCTCGCTCAGCGCGGTGGAGATCGCGACGCCGGTGCAGGAAAGCCTCGCCGCCGACGCCGAGTCGCTCGGCGCGAAATGGGACGCGGTGTTCGGCGGCAAGTCCGGCGTCGAGGACTTCAAGGCCCTCGCGGGCGCGACGCGCGAATACCTCAAGAGCGTGCCCGCGAAGACCGCGACGACCCGCGAGCAGCTCACCGAAGTGATGATGGCGCAGGAGTTCCAGGACCTCACCGGCCAGGTGCTCAAGCGCGTGACCGAGCTCGCGAACAACCTCGAGACCCAGCTCCTCAAGCTCCTCGTCGAATACTCGCCCCAGTCGATCAGGAAAGAGGAGGCGCTCTCGATCCTCGAGGGACCGCAGATCAACGGCGGCTCGGCGGAGACGGTGTCGAACCAGGCGCAGGTGGACGAATTACTGGAAAGTCTGGGGTTCTGAGAACGAACCGAAACGTCATTCCCGCGAAGGCGGGAATCCATTTGACGCTGGACGTTTTGAAAATGGATTCCCGATAGCTCCCGCTGCCGCGGTTCGGGAATGACGAGCACAAGGATCACGCATGGATGAGATGCTTCAGGACTTCCTGACCGAAGCGAGCGAGCTTCTGTCGGACGTCGACAACAAGCTGGTGGATCTCGAGAAGCGCCCCGGAGACGGCGGGCTGCTCAACGACATCTTCCGCGGCTTTCACACGATCAAGGGCGGCGCGGGGTTCCTGAACCTCACGGCGATGGTCGATCTCTGCCATCTCACCGAGAACCTGTTCGACAAGCTGCGCCGCAACGAGCTCACGCTCAACGCTTCGATCATGGACGCGATCCTCGAAGCGACCGGCGTGGTGCGCACGATGTTCGACGAGCTCGGCCGCGGCAGTCAGCCGCCGCCGGCGTCGTCGGCGCTGCTCGCCCGCCTGCGCGCGGTGATCTCCGGCGAGACGGTGCCGGCCGCCGCCGCGGCGCCCGCCGCCGCGACCGCCGCGACCACGGTGAAAGCAGCGGTGCAAGCCGCAGTGACCGCGCCCGCGGTCGGGGAGGGCCCCGACTGGCACGCCTTCTACAACTCGATCACCTCGGTGCCGGCGTCTCAACCCGAGCGCAGCGCCGACAAGCCGTTCGGCCGCCGCGCCAGCGACGATCCGGCCGCGCCCGACGAAGTGCCGACCGGCCGCCGCGCCACCGACCGCGTCGCGGTCGCGCAGCGCGAGACGACGATCCGCATCGACACGTCGCGCCTGGACCAGGTGCTCAACCTGTCGGGAGAGCTCGGCCTCGCGAAGAACCGTCTGACCTGCCTGCGCCAGGACCTCCTCGCCGGCCGCACGACGCCCGACGCGCTGCGCGACATCGACGAAGCGGTCAACCAGCTCGACCTCGTGGTCGGCGACCTGCAGCGCGCGGTGATGAAGACTCGCATGCAGCCGATCGGGCGGCTCTTCCAGAAGTATCCGCGCATGGCGCGCGACCTCTCGCGCTCGCTCGGCAAGCAGGTCGAGCTCGAGCTCGAAGGCGAAGACACCGAGCTCGACCGCGCGATGATCGACGATCTCGGCGATCCGTTGATCCATCTGGTGAGGAACGCGGTCGATCACGGCGTCGAGATGCCGGCCGACCGCGTCGCCGCGGGCAAGCCCGCGCTGTCCACGGTGCGCCTCTCCGCGCGCCAGGAAGGCGACCACGTCACGATCGAGATCCGCGACGACGGCCGCGGCATGAACCCCGAGGTGCTCCGCCGCAAGGCGATGGAGAAAGGCCTGATCGACGCCGACGCGGCGAACCGCCTCGACGGCAACCAGAGCCTGCACCTGGTCTTCCTGCCGGGCTTCTCGACCAAGGATGCGGTTTCGAACATCTCCGGCCGCGGCGTCGGCATGGACGTGGTGAAGACCGCGATCGAAAAGCTCAACGGCCGCATCGACATCGAATCCGAGATCGGCGTCGGCACGATCTTCCGCATCCAGCTTCCGCTCACGCTCGCCATCCTGCCGGTGCTCGTGGTCAGGCATGCGGGGCAGCCGTTCGCGGTGCCGCTCGGCATGGTGCACGAGATCATCACGCTCGAATCGCAGTCGATCCAGCGTGTCGGCGGCGCGGCGACCATCGTCGTGCGCGACAACGTGCTCTCGGTGCGTTCGCTGGGATCGCTCCTCGGCTGGCCGTCGAACGTGAAGCCCAAGTACGGCTGCCTCATGCAAACCTCGACGAGCGCGTTCGTGCTCGCCGTCGACGATTACGTCGGCCGCGAGGACGTCGTGATCAAGCCGCTCACCGACATCAAACCCGAAGGGGTCGCCGGCGCGACGCTCGCGGGCGACGGCTCGGTGGTGCTGGTGCTCGACATCGATCCGCTGCTGCGCGCCGCGCCGGTCGAACCGGCAGAGGCTTTCGCTGCGTAGCGCTATGCGCTACGCGCGAAGCCGCCAGTAAACGCCCCGGAGGGAAACCAAGGTTTCCCTCCCGGACCTCCTTTCCTTCGCTATTCCACGAGCGCCCAGCGTACGCTGAACGGGCCCAGCGATTCGGGGCCGGTTTCGCCCTCGCTCCACAACACCTTCGCGTTGCGTAACTCCTGCACGACGATGTCCTGAGTGGACAGATTCGCGTCGAGCACGAGGTCGCCGCCTTCGAACGACCAGCGCACGCGCACCGCGAGCTCGCCGAGGATCTCGTAACGCCCGCAGCGCTCGATCGTCCCGATCAGCGGAACGATCTCTTTCGCCCGCGCCTGCAGGATGCGCCGATACCACGCGAGCCATTGCGCGTGCGGCGCCCGCACGAGCTCGCTCCAGTCGAGCTTCGCGGAGAGAAACGTCGCGTCCGCCTGCGGATCCGGTATCGCTTTTCTTTTCTCCGGGTCCTGGAATTCGGGGAAGGCGGCGAACTCCTCGCGTCGTCCCTTGCGCACCGCTTCGCCGAGATCGCCCGGGAAATCGCAGAAAAAAGGGAACGGCGACGACGCGTTCCACTCCTCGCCCATGAAGAGCAGCGGCGCCTGCGGCAGCAACAGGTAGATCGCGGCGATCGCGCGCAGCCGCTCCTCGCCCGCGAGGCGGCCGATGCGCTCGCCGCACGCGCGGTTGCCGATCTGGTCGTGGTTCTGGATGAACGCGACGAAAGCAGCCGGCGGCAGCGCAGCGCTCGGCTCGCCGCGCGCGCGGCCGCTGTAGCGCATCGTCTCGCCCTGGAACGCGAAGCCTTCGGCCAGCGCGCGGCCGAGCTTCGCCGTGTCGCCGACGTACTCTGCGTAATAGCCGGTGCCTTCGTTCGTCGCCGCGGTGTGCAGCACGTGGTGCGCGTCGTCGTTCCACTGCGCGGTGTACCACACCGGCTTGGAGGCGCGGCGCGAGAGCAGGCGCGCCGAGTTGTGCTCGTTCTCGAGGACGAGATGGACGTGGCGATCCGGAAAGCTCGACCGCACGCGCTCGGCGAGCGCTTCGAGCACGGGCCGGTCGCTGTCGTCGATGATCGCGTGCACCGCGTCGAGCCTCAGGCCGTCGAAGCGGAACTCCTCGAGCCAGTAGAGCGCGTTGTGCACGACGAAGTCGCGCACGACCTCGCTGCCCTCGCCGTCGTAGTTCACCGCCGCCCCCCACGGTGTCTGGTGGCGCTCGGTGAAGAACTCCGGCGCGTAGGCGCCGAGATAATTGCCGTCGGGACCGAAGTGGTTGTAGACGACGTCCAGCAGCATCGACAGCCCGCGCTCGTGCGCCGCGTCGACGAGCGCCTTGAGGTCTTCCGGCCGGCCGTACGCGGAGTCCGGCGCGTAGAGCAGCGCGCCGTCGTAGCCCCAGTTGCGGCGCCCCGGGAAATCAGCGATCGGCATGATCTCGATCGCGGTCACCCCGAGGTCGACGAGGTGGTCGAGCCGTTCCTGGACGCCTCGAAACGTGCCCTGTGGCGTGAACGCGCCCACGTGCAGCTCGTAGATCACGTGCTCGGACCACGGCCGGCCGCGCGACGACGGGACGCGCCAGCGGTATTCGGCGGGGTCGATGACCTGGCTCGCGCCGTGGATGTCGTCGGGCTGGAAGCGCGACGCGGGATCGGGCACGCGCAATCCGTCGGGAAGCACGTAGCGATAGCGGCTGCGCGCGCCCGCGGCGTCGGTCTCGAGCTCGTGCCAGCCGCCGTCCGCCCATTCCATGGGCAGCGGTGTCGCACGGCCCGCAATCTCGACGCTGACCGTCTCGCACGCCGGCGCCCACAAGCGGAAGCGCACCGCGCCGTCCGGCAGAAGCTGCGCGCCGAACGGCATCCGGTGGATGCTCGCCGCGCCTTTGACGTTGGTGGGGGCTTTGTGCCTCATGCCGCCCGTAACGCGAAAAGCGTTCCCGCTAGAAGATCGCGGTGACCGGATCGTCGCCGGCCCGGACGTAGCCGCGGTACATGCCGTCCGTATTGAAAGGCAGAGCGATGCGCCCTCGCCGGTCGATCGCGATGAGTCCGCCCGTGCCGCCGAGCCTGCGCACGTGCGCGAGCGCGTCGCGGGCGGCGGTCGCGAGGCTCGCGCCGCCGTACGCCATGCGCGCCGACACGTCGTGCGCGAGCACCGAGCGGATGAAGAACTCGCCGTCGCCCGTGCCGGAGACCGCGCACGTCGCGTTGTTGGCGTAGGTGCCTGCGCCGATCAGCGGGGAGTCGCCGACGCGGCCGGGAAGCTTGTTCGTCATCCCGCCGGTCGACGTCGCGGCCGCGAGGCTGCCCTCGCGGTCCAGCGCGACTGCGCCGACGGTGCCGTGACGATCGGCGGCGCTCGCCGCGCTGCGGCGGCCTGCGCGTGCGCGCTGCTTGGCGCGCTCGAGCGCGGCGATGCGCGCGCGGGTCGAGAAATAGCTCTGGGCGACGAGCTCGAGCTCGTGCTTCCGCGCGAACGCGTCGGCGCCGGCGGCGGTGAGCAGCACGTGGTCCGAGCTGTCCATGACCACGCGCGCCACGCGCACGGGGTTCTTCGCGGCGCGCACGGCGGACACCGCACCGGCGCGCAGGCTCGCGCCGTCCATCACCGCCGCGTCGAGCTCGTGCTTGCGCGCGGCGTTGAGCACCGCGCCGCGGCCGGCGTTGAAGAGCTCGCAATCCTCGAGCGCAACGACCGCCGCGACCACCGCGTCGACCGCCGAACCGCCGCGCTCCAGCACGTCGCGGCCCGCGGACAGCGCCGCGGCGAGCGCTTCGTGATAGGGCGCATCGCGCGGTGCCGCGAGCTGCACGCGCGACAGCGTGCCCGCGCCGCCGTGGATGGCGAGCACGTAGCGTTGGGCGCGTGACGATCGGGGCGGCATTGGCGGGCAATCCTTACATGGCCGCTGCCAGGATTGCTCCCGCAAATCGGGGACAGACCCCGATTTTTTCGGCATCGGCGCCTTACTGATCGGGGACGGCCCCCGATTTGATTGGGGTCTGTCCCCGATTTCCAGCCATGGCGAGCCCGCTGCCGGCGAGATAGCCGTGACGCAGCGCGTGCGCGACGCAGTCGGCGCCGCTCCTGAACGTCTGCGACGACTCGCGGGGCAGCCCCGACGCATCGCTCGTGCGCCAGCGCCACCGGCCGGTGGAATCCTCGACGAACTCCCACGCCCCTGTCATCGCGCCGCTCCCTAAGTCGAATCCCCTGCCAGTGCAATGGTGATGCCGAGCAAGGAAGGAAATCGGGGTCTGTCCCCGATTTTTCACCCGACGTGTTTGTGGAGGAATTCCAGGGACCGGCCTTTGGCGATCTTCGCGGATTCCGCGTCGTATGACCCGCGCTGGTCGCAGTTGAAGCCGTGGCCGGCCGGATAGAAGTAATGCTGCCGGTCCTTGTGGACCGATGCCACTTCCCTCGCTTTTTCGAGCGGGATCGAGTGATCGGTCTCGCCCCAGTGGAAGAGCACCGGGCAGCGCGGCTTTTCGTTGATCATCGAGGGGATGGCGCCGCCGTAATAGGCGACCGCGCAGGCCAGCCCGTCGAGGTTGCACGCCGCCTTGAACGACATCGCCCCGCCCCAGCAGTAGCCGAGGATGCCGACCTTGCCCGCCGATTCGACCTGCTTGCGCGCGGCCTCGGCGTCCTTGAGGGCGTCGTTGAAGCTCATCTTCTGCATCAGCGCCCGCGCCTGCTCGATCTCGGGCGGGGAGTAGCCGACGTCCAGGCCGCGCTGGACCCGGTCGAAAAAGGCCGGGGCGATCGCGAGATAGCCTTCCGCGGCGTATTCGTCCGTGACTTTTTTGATGTGGCTGTTGACCCCGAAAATCTCCATCACGACGACCAGCGCTCCACGGGCCTTGCCTTGGGGCTCGGCGACGTAAGCCGAAAATTTGTGGCCGTCGGCGGCGGTGAGCTCGATGTTCCTGCCCATTTCTTCTCCTTGCTGAAAATTCTTTGCCGGCGCCTATTGTCCGTCAATTCGGCATCAAGTTTCGCCCCCGGCGGCCGCTAATAAAGTCCGATAGGTAGACGACGGTCGTTTGATTTCCGACTAGATCCCAATGGTCAAGCAGCGCATAGCGGCCCAGGACCTGCGCCTGGGCATGTACGTGGTAGAGCTCGACCGTCCCTGGCTGGGGACGAGCTTCGCTTTTCAGGGTTTTCAGGTGAATTCCCCCGAAGAGATCGAGTCGCTGCGCTCGTATTGCACCAACGTCTACGTCGATCCGGAACGCGACCGGAACAGCGGACGGGAGCCGCGCTCGGCGCCGCTGCGCGGCACCGCGGTGTACGACAACCAGCAGCCGCTCGAAAAGGAATTCGCGGCCGCACGCGACATCTACGCGCGCTGCCAGGATACGCTGCACGAGCTGATACGGCATTTGCGCAGCGACGGCGACATCGACGCGACCCTGCTGTCGGAGGCCGTGCGCAGCATGTCCGACAGCATCGCGCGCAACCCCGACGCGCTGCTGCTGCTGAACCGTCTGGTGGCCAAGGACAGCCACGAGATCGTGCGCGCGATGGACACCTCGATCCTCATGGTGACCTTCGGGCGCTTTCTCCAGTACCCCAAGGAACGCCTCGAGGCGCTCGGCCTCGCGGGCATGCTGCTCGACATCGGCAAAGTGCGCATGGAGCCGCTCGATTACGTGCAGCGGCCGCTCTACGTGCGCGAGCCGGACGAGCGCATACGCGCGCACGTGCAGGCGTCCGTCGACCTCATCGCCGCCGCGTCCGGGCTGCCCCAGGGCGTCGCGCAGATCGTGGCGCAGCACCACGAGCGCCAGGACGGCGAAGGCTATCCGTCGGGCTTGAAAGCCGAGGAAATCTCGGTCGACGGCGCGATCGCCGCGCTCGTCGATTCCTACGTCGAGCTCACGTGCGGCGGACCGAACAGAGACCAGGCGACGCCGTCGAACGCGCTGTCGATGCTGCACAAGCTGCGCGGCACGCTGTTCCACGAAGCGCTGGTCGAGCAGTTCATCCAGTGCATCGGCATCTATCCGGTCGGCAGCGCTGTCGAGCTCTCCTCCGGCGAGATCGGGCTGGTCATCGCGCAGAACCTGGTGCGCCGGCTGCAGCCGCGCGTCATGGTCGTGCTGGACAGCGACCGCGCGCTGCTCAAGCCGCACCGCATCCTCGACCTCATCAGGGATCCGCTCACGGCGGACGGCGATCCGTACCGGATCCGGCGCACGCTCCCGAAGGACACGCTGCCGATCGACGTGAAGGAATTCTTCATATAGCGTAGCGCCGGCAGGCGCCTAAGCGCGCCTTTGCACGGGGAGGTGCGCGCACCGACCCGCGGTGTCGATCTATATGCCCAGCTCGGCGCGGATCCGGGCGACGGCGGCCGACAGCTCCGCCACCTCCGCTTCCAGCCTCGCGACGTTCGCTTTCAGCGCCGCGACCTCGCCCAACGACGCATCCGCGGGCGCGGGCGGCGCCGCCGCTGCTGAAACATCCACGCTCGGCGCTCCGCTCAGAAGATGCGCCCATCGCGCCTCGCGCGTGCCGGGCGCTCGCGCAAGCTCCACCACCAGCGCGCCGGCCGCTCTCGCCGCGAGCTCGTTCAGAAAAGCTTCCACCGACGAGATGTCGACGAAGCGGTAGAGGCGCTCGGTCGCGATCCGCAGCTCGCCCGGCGTCTGCGGGCCGCGCAGCACGAGCACGGCGAGCAGCGCCGCGGATTGCGGCGGCACCTGCAGCACCCGCTCGAGATTGTGCGCGTAACGCGCGACGCGTCCGCCGCTCGATTCGATCACCAGGCTCATGCCCTTCAGGCTGTCGATCGCCGCCTGCACCTCCGATTCCGAGGCGTCGATCACCGGATTGCGGCTCGACTTCTGGTTGCAGCCCGCGACCAGCGCGTTGAGCGTGAGCGGATAGGTATCCGGAACGGTGTGCTGCTTTTCGTAGAGCACGCCGAGCACGCGGGTCTCGATGAGCGACAGCGCAGGAAGTGTATGGGCCATGATCGCGCGATTGAAACACGAAGGCGCTTCGAGCCACAATGCGGTGCCCTCACGATCACACGGACATGTCTCTCGCCGCAACGCTCGAGGCCCGCGCAAGGCAGCTCAAAGCCGAAGTGACCGCGCTCTACTTCGCGGCGCGCCATCCGCGCACGCCGTGGTACGCCAAGGCGTTCATCGCGGCGATCGTGGCCTACGCGCTCTCGCCCATCGACCTCATCCCCGATTTCATCCCGGTGCTCGGCTTCGTCGACGAGATCGTGCTGCTGCCGTTCGCCATCGTGCTCGCGATCAAGCTCGTGCCCGCGGACGTGATGGCGGAATGCCGCGCGCGCGCGAACGAGACCGGGCGCGTGAAGAGCCTCGCCGGCCGCATCGGCGCGGTGTTGATCGTCGTGCTGTGGATCGCCGCGATCTGGTGGGCCGGATCGTGGGCGTATGGAAAGCTCTACGGCTAACGCGGTCCGAGCCCGCGGTGCGCGCGCTCGGCGATCCAGGCGAGCCGGATGTCGACGCACTCCTGCGCGCGCACGCCGGTGACGACCGGGACGGAGCGTCCGATCATCGCGAAGAACGTCTCCACGGAATAACTGCCAAGGTCCGTGCGCCCGATCGCCGCGTGGCGCGCGCCCAGCACGAGGCCGCCAACCTGCGCTTCGAGAATCGCGTAGCAGCACATCGGGCACGGCTCGAGCGTCGTGTAGAGCGTGAGGTCGGACAGGTCAAGGGTTTTCCGCCTCGCGCACGCGTCGCGAATAACCATCATCTCGCCGTGCGAGGTGGGATCGGAGTCGGTGTAGACGCGGTTGGTCCCGCGCGAGACGATCTCGCCGCCGGAAGACACGAGCAGCGAGCCCAGCGGGCGGTTGCCCGCGGCGGCGGCTTCGCGCGCGAGATCGAGCGCGAGCAGCATGTAACGGTCGTGGTCGAGAGGCATAATCAGTCGATCTTTGCGCCGGATTCCTTCACCACTCTAGCAAACTTCGCGATTTCGGCCTTGAGATAGGCGCCGAGCTCGCCTGGGCCCGCGGGCGTCATCTCGGCGCCCTGCTTCGCGAAGCTCTGCACGACGTCGGCCTGCCTGAGCACGTCGAGCACGTTCGACGACAGCTTCGCGATGACGTCGCGCGGCACGCCCGCCGGCGCCACGAGCGCGTTCCAGATGACGATCTCCGCACCGGGGTAACCGCTGTCGGCGAGCGTCGGCAGCTCCGGCGCGGCACTCACACGCTTGCCGGCAGTGACCGCGAGCCCGCGCAACTTCGCGCTGCGCACGTTGCCGAGCACCGCCGGTACCGCCTGCACGCTCATCTTCGCTTCGCCGCCGAGCACCGCGACGATCGCGGGCGCGCTGCCGTTGTAAGGCACGTGCACCACGTCGATGGCCGCCGCGCGCTTCAGCATCTCCGCCGCGAGGTGGGTCGTCGCGCCGTTGCCCGACGACGCGTAGTTGAGCTCGCCGGGCTTTTGCTTCGCCAGTGCCACGAATTCCTTCAGCGTCTTCGCCGGAACCGCCGGATGCACCACCACCATGAGCGGCGTCGATGCAATCCGCGCGATCGGCACGAAATCGCGCGTCGTGTCGTAGGACAGCTTCGAATAGAGATGCGGATTCACCGCGAGCTCGGTCGACGAGCCCATCAGCAGCGAATATCCGTCGGCCTGCGCTTTCGCGGCGAGCTCGGTGCCTATCGTGCCGCCCGCGCCGGGCCGGTTCTCGACGACGATCTGCTGCCCCCAGCGCTCGGCGAGCTTCTGCCCGATGATGCGCGCGGCGGTATCCGACGCGCCGCCAGGCGAGAACGGCACCATGATCCGCACGGGGCGCGCGGGATATGTCGCGGGCTGCGCATGCGCTTCGAGCGCTGAAGCCATGCACAGAACAGTGAAAACCGCTCGAGCATCGTATCGCGTGAATACCCGCATATCGGATCTTCCTCTGCGCGCCTCTGCGTCCTCTGCGGTAAATAACGCCTTTTACTCCACTACGATCTTCCTCGAGCTCGCGACATTTTTCCACTGCGCGAGCTCCTGCTTCACGCGCGCCGCGAAAGCCGCGGGCGTGACCGACACCGGCAGCATGCCGTCGGGCTCGAGCAGCATGCGCAGCTCCGGTGAAGCCGAGATCTCGTTCAGCGCGCGATTGAGACGCTCCACGATCGCCGCCGGCGTTCCTGCCGGCGCGAACACGCCCACCCACGTTTCGCTCGCGAAGCCCGGCACGGTGTTGACGAGCGGCTGCACGTCGGGAAACGACGGATGGGGCTTGGGCGAGCTCACGCCGATCAACCTCACCTTGCCCGACTTGAGAAACGGCGCGAGCGTCGCCTGGCTCGACATCATCACCTGGATCTGTCCGCCCGCGAGATCGATCGCCGCGTTCGCCGCGCCTTTGTAAGGCACGTGGCGCATCTGCACGTTCGCGCCGGACAGCATGAGCTCGGTCGCCATGTGGCCGATCGAGCCGACGCCCGCCGAGCCGTAAGTGATCTCGCCGGGTCTCGCGCGCGCCGCGGCGATGAGCTCGGCAGCGGTCCTGAACGGCGCCGATGACGAGACCGCGAGCAGCGAAGGGTTCTGGCCGACGATCGCCACCGGCGCAAAGGCGCTCACCGCGTCGTAAGGCAGCTTGGCGTTCGTCGCCGCGACCGTGAGGAACGTCGACGACGTGAGCAGCAGCAGCGAGCCGTCGCGCGGCGCTTTCGCGACGGCGTCGGCGCCGATCGCCCCCGCCGCGCCGGGCCGGTTCTCGACGATCACCTGCGTGTCGAGGCGCTTCGCCAGCGGCGGCGCGACGGTGCGCGCGATCGCATCGTTGCTGGCGCCCGCCGAGAACGGCACCACGAGGCGCACGAGCTTCGGCATCGATTCCTGGGACGCAGCCCCGCCGCTCGTGAGGGCGAGCGCACACAACAGAAGGACCTTTCCCATACGCGGGCTCCGGAAGCGTTTGACCGATTCTATTTCAATCGATAACATCACGAAACTTTTTTTTCACGCCTTCCGATGCCGCCCGCAGCCACCCTGCTCCGCCGCCTGGAAGAGAGCGCCGAAGCGTTCTCCACCAACCAGCGCGTGCTCGCGCGCTTCGTCGCGGCGAACTACCAGGCGGTGGCTTTCGCGACGATCTCCGAGCTCGCGGAGCAGTCGGGCGTGAGCGAAGCGACCATCGTGCGCTTCGCCAAGGCGCTCGATTTCAGCGGCTATCCGGCGTTGCAGAAGGAAATCCGGCGGCTCGTGCGCGCGGAGCTGCCGGGTGCCGAGCGCCTGAAGCTGGGCGCTCGAGCCAAGCCCGCCGCGGCGACTCCGCTCGACCTGGTCATCGACAACGAACGCGAGAACATCGCTTCGCTTCATGAGTCATTTGACGCCAAATCGTTCGGACGCGCGCGGGAGATGCTGCGCGGCGCGTCCGAGGTGCTCGTCGCGGGAACGCGCAGCACCGCCGCCCTCGCCTGCCATCTCGCGTTCGCGCTGAACAAGCTCGCGATCGCGACGACGCGCGCGCTGTCGATCTCTTCGGAAACGTACGACCTGGTGAGCCGCCTGGAGAAGCGCGCGTTGGTGGTCGTCATCGGCTTCCCGCGCTACCTGCGGGAGACGGTGGACCTGCTCGAGTTCGCCAGGGGCCGCGGCCTCTCCACGCTGACGATCACCGACAGCGCGTTCTCGCCGCTCAAGGGCGAGGTGAGCCTCTACGCGCCGGCGGAGTCGGCTTCGTTCGTCGCGTTCCACTGCGCGCCGCTCATCCTCGTCAATGCGCTCGTGCACGAGCTTTCGGTCGCCGACGGCGAGCGCACGCTCGAAGCGCTCGACCGCTTCGAGGAAGTCGCCGAAGACCGGCGCTATTTCGTGAAGACCTGAACCGAACGCCCATGCCCCTCAAAGACACCCTGAAGGTCCTCATCTCGACCGGCCACCTCGGCACCGCGCCGTCGAATCCCGACAGCTTCCATCGCGGCATGGAGGCGAATCCCGATTACGTCGTCGCCGACGGCGGGAGCTCCGATCCCGGTCCGGTCTACCTCGGCGAGGACACGACGCTCGGCCATTTCGTGCGCGAAGAGCTCGAGCTCTTTCTCACCGCGTCACGCAGGAAAGGCATCCCGCTCGTGATCGGCTCGGCCGGCGACACCGGCAGCAACCGCGGCGTCGACGAGTTCGTGCAGCTCATCAAGGAGATCGCGCAGGAACGCCGGATCCCCAAGTTCAGGATCGGCTACTTCTATTCGGAGGTGCCGCGCGAGTACCTGAAGGAGAAGATCGCGCAGGGCAAACGCCTGAGCGGCCTGGGCGGCTTCCCCGATCTCACGGCGTACGAGATCACCAAGGCGACGCGCATCGTCGCGGTCGCGGGCGTGCACCCGTTCCTCGAGCTTCTGGACATGGGCGCCGACGTCATCGTCGCGGGCCGCTGCGGCGACATCAACTTCACCGCAGGGCCGTGCATACACCACGGCTTTCCCGAGCCGCTCGCCTATCACATGGGGAAGATGATCGAGTGCGCTTCACTCGTCGCCGAGCCTTTCATGGGCAAGGAGACGATCATCGGCACGATCTCGAAAGAGGACATCAAGATCACGCCGTACCACCCGCAGCAGCGCTGCACCATCGCCTCGGTCGCAGGTCATTCGATGTACGAGCGCGAGACCCCGTACTTCGAGCAGGCGCTCGGCGGCACGCTCGACATGCGCGAATGCAAGTACGAACAGTTCGACGAGCGCACCGTGCGCATCACCGGGGCGCGCTGGCAGAAGGCCGCGGAGCTGCGGGTGAAGATCGAGGGCGCGAAGAAGATCGGCGAGCGCTACATGGGGTTCGTCGGGTTGCGCGATCCGCACGTCGTGAGGAACGTCGACGCGGCGATCGAATGGTGCAGGAGCGCGGTCGCCAAACGCATCGGAGCCGAGCAGTACGAGCTCTATTTCCACGTGTTCGGCCGCAACGGGGTGCTGAAGGAGCTCGAGCCGGTGCGCGAGACGCAATCGCACGAGCTCGGGATCGTGGTCGAAGGCCTCGCCGGTACCGACGCGCTCGCCGAGAAGATCACCGATTTCGCGGTGCGCATGTTCTTCCTGGCGCGCATTCCGGGCGTGAAAGGGACGGCGGGCACGGCGGCGACGACCAAGAAAACGATGAAGTCCTCGCCCGGCTACATGTGGAACGTCAACCACACCGTGCCGATCGACGATCCGATGGAGCTCTTTCCCGTGCACATGACCGAAGGCGGCGTTTAGCTCGTCGTCCCGGACGCCCGAACGCGCGATCCGGGACCCATTTTGACTTTGCCTTTTTGAACATGGATTCCCGCCTTCGCGGGAATGACGATCAGGGAACCACGATGACCAAGCTCTCCGACCTCGCTTCCACCGTCCGCAGCAAGAACGCGGGCGTGAACCAGATCACCTTCGACATCATCTTCCCGAACGCCGAGAGCTACCGGCGCGTGCTCGAGAGCGGCGCGATCACGAAAGGGTCGGTCGCCGATCTCTTCCGCATCCCGCAGTCGCGCATCTCCGACTTCGTCGCCTTCGACGTCGCCAACGCGATCAAATTCACCCTCTACCGCCTGCGCCCCAGCGGCAGCCCGGGCGACTGGGACATCCTCGGCTGCCAGCAGTACGGCCCGCTGCTCGAGCTCCAAATCCCCGACTAGCCAAAAAATCGATCTGCCCGGAAGAGTCGGGCGCGAGCTTACCCCGCCCCGCCGCGTGAGCTAACATCGGGCTCCATGACGACCGAATTCACAGAAGCGCTGCGCACGCGCGCCGAAAGCGTGCTCGACCAATGCACCGCCTGCGGCGCGTGCTTCGACATCTGTCCGATGACCGGCCCGGCGGGCCTCGATGACCAGAGCGGCGAGGCCGTCACGCGCGGCGTGCTCGACCTGCTGCGCGGCGAGCCGGGCGGCAAAGCGGCCGAGACGTGGGCGAAAGCCTGCTCGGGCAGCGGCACGTGCATCCCGAAATGTCCGCACGGCGTGAACCCGCGCTTCATGCTGACGCTCGCCCGGGTGGCGATCAACCGCCGCACCGACGCGCAGGCGCGCGAAGACAAAGGCCGCGCCGACTTCACCAAGATGGGCCGCGGCGTGCGCATCCTCTCGCACATCCAGCTCTCCGCCGAAGCCCTGGAGCGCGTGCATCCCCGCGCGCCGCAGCAGGGCACGCCGGACGTCGTCTTCTATACCGGCTGCAACGTGCTGAAGACGCCGCACATCGTGCTGCTCTGCCTCGATATCCTCGACGCGCTCGGCGTGTCGTATCGTGTGATGGGCGGCCCGGGCAACTGCTGCGGCGTCATCCAGTTCCGCACGGCCGACCTCGAGACCTCCGGCAAGATCGGCTACCGCACGGCCGACCGCTTCGCCGAGACCGGCGCTTCGAAAGTGGTGTCGTGGTGTCCGACCTGCCAGGTGCAACTCGGCGAGAACGTGCTGCCGGGACGCGAGAGCCGCTACGACTACGAAGGTTTCGTCGTGTTCCTCGCCGAGCACATCGACGAGCTGCGCCCGCACTTCAAACACCGCGTGGAAAAGCGCGTCGGCCTGCACGAGCATCCCGGCGTGGCCGGCATTTCGGAAGCCGCCGAGCGCGTGCTGCGCGCGATCCCCGGCCTCACCTTCGTCGAGCTCGAGCAGCCGCGCGTGGGCTATATGTGCAACACGCTGCCCGCGGCCTACAAGCGCGACCTGCACACGAGCCTGCTCGAGGCCGCTGCGGCCGCCGGCGTCGACACGCTGGCGGGCATCTACCACGCGTGCCACCGCGACCTCTGCGCGCACGAGCGCGACTGGCCTTACGAGGTGGTGAACTTCCTCGAGCTCGTCGGCGAGGCGATGGGCATACGGCACGAGGACCACTTCAAACGCCTGAAGAAGCTCCAGGACGCGGAAGCCGTGCTTGCCGACGTGATGGACCTGGTGAAGACCCACGGCCTCGACGTCGAGGAAGTGCGCAGCGTGATCACGAAAGAGATGCTCGGAGAGCAGACGCTTCCGCTGAAAACGTCCTAGGGTGCGCGCAAGCGCAGCTGCACATTTCCCTCCAATCCCCGCGTATGCCATGTTTTGGGGCACGCCGCTTGCGAATCGGGCTGAAAAATCCATTTTCTGAAATCAAGGCGCTCGACCCGAAAGTGAACCGAACCCATGCCTGAGGCCATCAGGGTCCTGCACCTCGAGGACAATCCCTCCGACGCCGCGCTGATCCAGGCCAAGCTGCGCGCCGATATCCGCTCGTGCGACATCGAGTGGGTGCAGGGGGAAGCCGATTTCGCGGCGGCGCTCGCGCGCTCCGATTTCGACCTGGTGCTGAGCGACTTCAACCTCACCGGCTACAACGGCATGGAGGCGCTCGAGCTCGCGCAGAGCGAGCGGCCCGAAGCGCCGGTGATCCTGCTCTCGGGCGAGCTGACCGAGGAGGAAGCGATCGCGTGCGTGAATCGCGGCGCGACCGATTACGTCTTCAAGGACCGGCTCGAGCGCCTCGTCCCGGCGGTGACGCGCGCGCTGCGCGAATCGGCCGAACGGCGCAGGCGCCTGCAGGCCGAAGCCGCGCTGCGCCTGAACGAGCGGCGGCTGCAGCTCGCGCTCGAAGCGAGCGAGACCGCGGTGTGGGAGCTCGACGTCGAATCCGGCGCGCTCCAGTTCTCGCGCGGGCCCGAGCCCTTGCTCGGCTTTTCCGCCGACGAGCTGCCTGCGACGATCGACGGCTGGACGAAGCTCGTGCACCCGCACGACTCGCACCACGTCGCCGATGCGATCGCGCACGTGCTCTCGGGCGAGAGCCCGAAGCTGCGCATCGAGTACCGCATCCGCTCCAAGCAGGGCTCGTCGCGCTGGCTGCAGACCGTGGGCGGCGTGGTGCAGTCGGCGGGCGGCAAGCCCGTGCGGATTTCGGGCACGCATCGGGACATCACCGATCTCAAGGATTACCAGGCCGAGCTCGAGTTCCGCGCCAATCACGACTGGCTCACCGGACTCGCCAACCGTAACGTGCTCGCCGACCGCATCGATCATTCGGTCGCGATCGCGGAGCGCTCGCGGCGCGGCTTCGGGCTGCTGTATCTCGACCTCGACGGATTCAAGGCGGTGAACGACACGCTCGGCCACGGCGCGGGCGATCAGCTCCTGCAGGCGGTCGTCGGCCGCCTGAAGAGCTGCGTGCGCGACTCGGACACCGTCGCGCGCCTCGGCGGCGACGAGTTCGCGGTCGTGCTGCACGACATCGCGCAGACCGCCGCCGCGGGCACGGTCGCGCACAAGGTGCTGCAGGAGGTGTCGAAGCCGTTCGAGATCGCGGGCCGCGAAGTGCGCGTGTCGGCGAGCATCGGCGTCGCGATCTATCCGACCGACGGCACCAGTCGCGAAACCCTGCTCGCCAACGCCGACACCGCGATGTATCGCGCGAAGCAGAGCGGCCGCAACCAGGTGATCTTCTATACCGCTGAGCTCGGCGCCGACGCGCAGGCGCGGCTGGAGCTCGAATCCGACCTGCGCAAGGCGGTCCAGAACGACGAGCTCGAGCTGCACTACCAGCCGCGCGTGGACTTCTCCACCGGCGCGATCACCGCGATCGAAGCGCTGGTGCGCTGGCGCAGGCCCGGCCACGGGCTCGTCACGCCCGCGCGCTTCCTGCCGATCGCCGAGGGCAACGGCCTCATCGTGCCGATCGGCGAATGGGTGCTGCGCACCGCGTGCGCGCAGATGAAGCGCTGGCGCGACGCGGGCCACACCGCCTCGCGCGTCGCGGTCAACCTCTCGGCGCGCCAGCTGAGGCAGCCCGATCTCGCGGAGAAGATATCCGCGATCCTCCGGGAGATCGGTCTAGAAAGCCGCTATCTCGAGCTCGAGATACCGGAGGAAGCGACCGACGACCCGGGCTCGCACAAGATGATCGAAGCGCTCACCGCGCTCGGCGTCGCGCACACCATCGACGATTTCGGGACGAGCTTCGCGTCGCTCGCGTACCTTAAGCGCTCGGCGGTCGACGTGCTCAAGATCGATCGCTCGTTCGTGCGCGGCCTGCCCGACAACGCCGACGACGCCGGCATCGTGCGCTCGATCATCGCGATCGGCCACAGCCTGGACATCGCGGTCGTCGCCGAAGGCGTGGAGACCGAAGGCCAGCGGCGCTTCCTCGAAGCCCACGGCTGCG
Source organism: Burkholderiales bacterium (assembly GCA_036262035.1). Taxonomy (NCBI): domain Bacteria; kingdom Pseudomonadati; phylum Pseudomonadota; class Betaproteobacteria; order Burkholderiales; species Burkholderiales bacterium. The sequence goes on from DATAJS010000018.1 coordinate 322,209, forward strand.
ACGGGATGCAGGGCTACCTCCACTCCCGCCCGGGACCGGTGGAGGACATGGACATCGAGCGCCGCGTGCCGACGTCGACATAGGCGCAAGGCGTCGCGATACGTCGCGTAGGGTGCGTTAAGGCGTCGCCGTAACGCACCGAGGCTCCTCGGCGCTATCCCGTCGTCCCGGACGCGTCCGCGAAGCGCACGCGATCCGGGACCCATCTTGACGTTCGACGCCGCGACCTTCGTCGTAGGGCGTGCAAACGCACCGCGCCTTACACCGTTCGTCCTCAGCGTAGCGCAGCGAAGTCGAAGGATGAACGGCGCACCCGCCGCCTTGATGCATAGCGTGCTCACCACAGGTTAGCGCCGAGTCGCGCACGGCCTTCCCGCCCGAATCGGCGTCGTTACTGCGCTGCCGCTGCGTAACGATTCGCGTGCTTGCGCGCGCGACCCTGCGCTGCTCGCCGAGGGCGGCGACTGCGCAACCGACGCGACGCAATGTCGCGTCATCCCGGACGCGTGCGCGATAGCGCCCGCGATCCGGGATCCATCTTGACGTTAAAGGGCTCGACAGTCCTCGTCGACAACCCCGCCCTCGTCTGCGCTGCTCGGGCGCCTCCACGGGCTCAAAGACCGCGCCCGACCCGGCGCGTGGGCTGCGCGCGACGTGGACGCGCTCGTGGTATAGGCCAGAAGCGCAAGCTCGGGGCGACACGAGCTCGGCCAGTGCAGGCAGCCCCCCGCCGGACCTAATGTGCGGCGGGACATTCTCGCTGTCGTGGCGATGCCTGTCCTCGTGAGTAGATTCGGGCCGCGACCAGAGCGCTCGAACTTGACCTTGCAAAGGCCGCGGCCGCAGCGCCTCGAAAATTTCCGACTACAATCGCTCGATCCCGCATTAATGACAAGAACGTGGGGGAATTCCAGCCATGGCGACAACCAATGACCAGTTACTGGCGGAGTTTGAGGACTTACTTCGCACTACTCCGAATCCCGCAACCATCCGCCATTTCACAGATGCAGACTTAGATTGGCTTGGGAGACTTTCTGCCGCGGTTGAAGCATGGAATTCAAGTAAGGCAGCAGTGCTTGCAAAGCTACTCGATACGTTGCACCAGCCAGGCGAAGCGCGCGCGGCTGCGGCGGCATACCGGCAGATCATGGCATTGCTGCGTCAAGCGCGGCATGACCTTCGAATGAAAACTGTGGGACCGCTGACAGTAGCAGTAGGCGAAGGCATGGTTTTCGATTACTTCGACGAATTACGCAAGACTGTTGAAGCAGCAAAAGAAGATGCTTTCTTTATCGACCCATACTTAGATGCCGAGTTCGTGTCCAAGTATCTTCCACATATCACCCCCGGCACGGCGATTCGACTCCTCGCACGTGAAAAACTTTCGATGCTACTCCCCGCGGTCGACGCCTTCGCAAAGCAATGCGCAGCAACCGTGGCCGTTCGTTCGGCTGCACAGTTCCATGATCGTTACGTGATAATCGATCGCGCTGCCTGTTATCAGTCAGGTGCGTCTTTCAAGGACGGCGCCAAGAAGGCGCCGACGACACTAACACAAATTACCGACGCGTTTACCGCCGTCTTGAAGACGTACGAGGATATCTGGGCGTCTGCGAAAGTGGAGCGCTAGTCGAGCACTGTATGTTTCTTGGAGAGAGCCTATGTCGGGGATTTTCCAAGTTGGCGACGTAGTTCAGCTCAAGTCAGGCGGTCGACAAATGACGGTTGAAGAAATTGGTGCTGATGGTTACGTCACGTGTGTGTATTTTGTCGGCGACCATTGTGAGCGCCACGCCTTTCTTGAGGCGACGCTCAAGAAATACGTGTCAGTATCGCCAGTTGTGCGCACGCGGCGAGTTTGAAGCCATCACCTCGTTTGGGGATATTTGCCGCGAGGGCTGTTCGCAAATGCCGCTTTGAAGCGGTCGTAGCGGCCCTGGAGTTCCGCTTCCGGGTCGCGTGCGGCGGCTGATCTTCGAAGATCGCCCGGAAGAATCCTCGCGCGGTTGAAGCGGTACGCGTGATGGGGTTAGATCCGTCGAACAACATAGTCGTTGCCGTCCAGTCGTCTGCAGAATGATTACCAAACCAGGACGGTCAACCGGATAAATGTAGGCAAATGTATGAGGCGATGTCTCGCGTTGCGCTCGGAGTTGAGAACGCAGTGGGTGCCCCCGAAGTATCACCCGCAGATGGGAAGTGCCGCGTTGCTACGGCCTCCGCGAGGAGGTTTCATTCGCCTGTATCACTTTACTACGGCGGACTACGCGATTCAGGCCATCAGCTTGCGTAGGTTGAAGGTAGCGAGGTTCTCCGACCTTAATGACCCTTTCGAACTCGAGGCGGTGAACTTTCGTGAAGCACGAACAAGGCGCATCGTGCGGGCCTTCAAGGATCAATATGGGGAGAGAACGGGACTACTTTCGTTCAGTGCCGATTGGACGAATCCTCTACTATGGAGTCACTACTCGGCGAAACATCAGGGAATTTGCCTCGGGTTCAATGTCATGGAAAGCGAGGTAGAGCACGTGCGCTACGAAGACGTACGTATTCGAGATGCCTTCAGAGATGGAGACCCAGGAAGTCTAAGCGAAGATTTGCAGCAGCAACTACTCTGCACGAAGTACAGCGGCTGGAGTTATGAGGATGAATGGAGACGTTTTATTCCGCTTGATGATACAACGAAGCAAGGACGCTTTCAGTTCTTCGGCTTTGACGCAACGATCGAACTAGCGGAAGTTATATTGGGTACTCAGTGTTCGGCCGATGTGCTGCAAGTCGCAGAGCTCGCAACTAAGCTACACCCTACCGTAGACGCCGTCCTGAGAGGGCGGCTCATGCATAAAGATTTCAAGATCGTCCCAGACGAATTTAATCCGGCTTGGTTTGCCCCTGAGTATCGCTCAGCTCTCGTCCCCAACTAAGCACATGGATGTCAGACGGTCCCTTTCGCCCTCATAATTCTGAGCGACTGCTTCGGGGTCGCTTTCTGCTGTTCGTCGACACGTTCGCAGCGCTTGCCACCCAGGGCGCCTTGTCGGGCAGTCGTGGCCACAGCCCACGCGCCGGGTCGGGCGCGGTCTTTGAGCCCGTGGAGGCGCCCGAGCAGCGCAGACGAGGGCGGGGTTGTCGACGGGGACTGTCGAGCCCTTTAACGTCAAGATGGATCCCGGATCGCGCGCGCCACGGCGCACGCGTCCGGGACGACGCGACACGCGTCGCGTCGGTTCCGCAGGAGTCGCCCTCGGCGAGCAGCGCAGGGTCGCGCACACGTGCACGCGAATCGCTACGCAGCGGCAGCGCAGTAGAGACGCCGATTCGGGCGAGAAGGCCGTGCGCGACTCGGCGCTACCCAGTGATGAGCACGCGATGCATCAAGGCGGCGGTGTAAGGCGGCCTGTTCGCACGTACCCTACGGAACGGATGTCGCGGCGTCGAACGTCAAGATGGGTCCCGGATCGCGTGCGCTTCGCGGACGCGTCCGGGACGACGTGATATGTGGTCTCGGAGCTTTGCGGTGCGTTACGTCGCTGCGCGACTAACACACCCTACGTCAGACGGCGACCTGAGTGCGTAGCTCGACGACTCTGTCCGGCGGCAGGCGCAGGTAATCCGCCACCGTCGGCGAGTTCTGGAGCATCCACGCGAAGAGCTTGCGCCGCAGGCCGAAGCCGCGCGGCTGGGTGACCGATACGAGCTCGCCCTTGCTCGTGAAGAACGAGGCGGTGTCGGCGTCGATGCGCAGGCCGCGCAGCCCCGCGAGCCGGATGATCATCGCGACGTCGGGATCCTCGCGGAAGCCGAACTGCGCGATCACGCGCCACTTGCTGTCGTCGAGGCGCTCGATGTCGAGCCGCTCGTCGTCGTCGATGTACGGCACGTTCGCGAACTCGATGCACACGAACACCGTCTTCTCGTGCACGACCATGTTGTGCTTCAGGTTGTGCAGGAATGCGCTGGGATAACCGGTGCGGCGCGAGCTGAAGAAGACGCCGGTGCGCGGCACCCGCACCGCCGCGGACAGGCCCACGCGGACGATGTCGGCGCGCGCCTCGGGCTGCACCGCGCGGCGCGCCTGGAGGAGCTCGACGCCTTTACGCCACGTCGTGAGCACCGTGAAGATCACGCTCGCGAGCGCGAGCGGGAACCAGCCGCCGTCGTCGATCTTGGTGCCGTTGGAGGTGAGGAAGGTCGCTTCGATCGAGAGGAACACGACGAGCGCGGCGAGGATGCCCCACTTCGTGCGGCCCTTGCGCGTGAACAGCACCACCGCGAGCAGGATCGAGCTGATGATCATGTCGCCGTTGACCGCGATGCCGTACGCGCCGGCGAGCGCGCTCGACGAGCCGAAGCCGATGACCAGCGACACCACGCCGACGAGCATCAGGTAGTTCACCAGCGGCACGTAGATCTGGCCCTGCGCGGTGTCGGAGGTGTGCAGCACGCGTAAGCGAGGCAGGAAGTTGAGGCGAGACGCCTGCTGGGTCACCGAATACGCCGCGGAGATCGTCGCCTGCGAAGCGATGATCGTCGCGCACGTCGCGAGCACGACCAGCGGCAGCAGCAGCGGCTCGGGCGCGAGCAGGTAGAACGGGTTCTTGGCGGCCGCGGGCGTCCTCAGCACGAGCGCGCCCTGCCCGAAGTAGTTGAGGAGGAGCGACGGGAAGACGAGGCCGTACCACGCGATGCGGATCGGTATCTTGCCGAAGTGCCCCATGTCGGCATACAGCGCTTCCGCGCCGGTCACGCACAGGAACACCGCCCCGAGCGCGAGCAGCGCGAGGCCCGGCCGATGCGCGGCGAAATCGATCGCGTAGCGCGGATCGACGGCTTGCAGCACCTCGGGCGTCTTCAGCACGCTGGCGAGACCGAGCCCGGCGAGCGTGAGAAACCACAGGATCATCACCGGCCCGAAGATGCGCCCGATGCGCGCGGTGCCGCGGCGCTGGACCATGAACAGCGACACCAGCAGCACGATCGCGATGGGGATCACCCAGTGCTCGAATCGCGGCGTCGCGACCGACAGCCCTTCCACCGCCGACAGCACCGAGATCGCCGGAGTGATGATCGCGTCGCCGTAGAAAAGCGACGCCGCGGTCGCGCCCAGCATTACGACGGCGGCATGGAAGCGCCGGCGGCTGCCGGCGGCATCGAGGGCGAAGGTGAGCAGCGCCAGCACCCCGCCTTCGCCGCGATGGTCGAAGCGCAGCATGAACGTCACGTACTTGACCGCGACGACGAGCGTGATCGCCCACACCATCATCGACAGCACGGCATACACGTTGTGCGGGTTGACCGGCAGCGCGTGCGTGCCGCCGAACGCCTCCTTGAAGGCGTACAGCGGGCTCGTGCCGATGTCGCCGTAGACGACGCCGAGGGCCGCGAGCGTCAACGCCGCGACAGCCTTCGGTCCGTGTGCCGAAACGCTCAAGACTGCTGAACTCCGTTATCGCGCAAGCGCCGGATGATACCTCGCTTGACGTGCGGAGTAGGCAAGCAGCGGGCCGTAGGCCTGCGGCCTGCGGCCAAGGCCCGGTGAACGCCAAGGCGGGAAACCAAGGTTTCCCGCCTTGACCTCCCTTCCTTTTTAATCAGGCGTCGCGCCGGTGGCTTTCACCACCTTCGCCCACTGCGCGATCTCGGCGCGCAGGCGCTTGTCGAATGCTTCCGGCGTCGTCGGGATGGGCTCGAGGCCCTGGGTGCGGAGCTGCTCGCGCATGGCGGCGCTCGTCAGCGCTTTGGTCGTCTCGCCATGCAGCTTCGACACGATGTCGCGAGGCGTGCGGGCGGGCGCCCACAGCGCGTACCAGCCGCTGCTCTCGTAACCGGGCACGCCCGATTCGTCCACCGTCGGGGTATCGGGGAAGAGTCCGAAGCGCTTCTTCGTCGTCACCGCGAGCAGGCGCAGCTTGCCGGATTTCACGTGCGGCAGCGCCGTCGAGACGTTGGACACCGCCATCTGCACCTGGCCGCCGACGAGCTCGGTGATCGCCGGGCCGAGGCCCTTGTAGGGCACGTGCAGCATCTCGACGTTCGCCTTCATGAGGAAGAGCACCGTCGCGAAGTGGCTGTTGCTGCCCACTCCGCCCGAGCCGTAGGTGACCTGCCCGGGTTTCGCTTTCGCGAGCGCGACGAGATCGCGCACCGACTTCGCCGGCACCGACGGATGCACGACCACGATGTTCGGCTGCTCGGCGAGCATCGTGATCGGCGCGAGATCGCGCAGCGTGTCGTACGGCAGCTTCGGATACAGCACGGCGCTGACCGCCACGCCCATGCTGCCGATGAGCAGCGTGTAGCCGTCCGGCCGCGCTTTGGCGACGATGTCGGTGCCGATCGTGCCGCCGGCGCCGCCGCGATTGTCGACGACGACGGTCTGGCCCAGCGCCTCGCCGAGCCTTTGCGCGGTCATGCGCGCGACGATGTCGACCGCGCCGCCCGGAGCGAAAGGCACGACCGCGCGGACCGGACGGTCGGGATAGTTGTCGGCGGCCGCGGCGCTCGCTGCGCAGACGAGCGCGGCCGTCAGTGCATAGCGCCTCATGTCGTCAGGTACCTCACCATCTCGTCGACGTGGCGCAGCGTCACGTCGCGCATCTGCTCCGTCGTGAGGTTGCTGATCGGATGCGGCAGCTCGACGAAAGGATGCCCGTCGAGGCCGCGCACCTTGAACTGATGGATCGCCGCGTTGGTGAAGACGCTGGTGAGGACCATCGTCGCGGGGATGCCGCGTTTTTCGAATTCGACCGTGTCGTGCACACTGCACAACGTGCAGGATCCTCATCCACCGACGGCGGCGATCGCCACCTGCACCTTCTTCGCCATCTCGTCGATGATCTCCGGCGCCGCGGGCTTGGAGAAGTACTGCTTCTTGCGGATCACCACATCGGCGACGCCGTAGCGCTCGCGCAGCGCCCGCCCCACCGTCTCGAGGATGACGTCGCCCTGCTCCTTGGTGTTGTCGAGCAACCCGACCACCTTGCCGGCGAGGTCGATGGGGCGCGGGGCGCGGGACAGTTTGGTTTTCCCGCCGCCGCGGCTGGGATCAATGAAGGGCAATTCGTTCATATGTGCTCCTTGTTCGTAGGGTGCGCGCGAGCGCACCAGGATCTTTGGCGGTGCGTTATCACGCACCCTACGTTCAGATCTCGTATGTACCGTGGACCGCGCGCGACGACTCGTTCCACCCATGGCACACGGCCGTGATCGGCCCGACGCCGCCGGCGACGATGAGCTGCACGCGATCGAGCTCCTTCACCGCCTTGATCGGCTGGGCGTCGTCGTCGGGGTCGAATCCCATCGCGCGCGCGCGCTCGGGGCGCCAGTTGCCGCCGCGCTTGAGATTGCCCTGCGGGCGCTCCGCGAGCTCCCACAGGCGCTTCTGCACGTCGGCGCGGCTCATGCCGGCTTTGGCGCACAGGCCTGCGTGCTGCGGCGTCATCGCGACGACCACGTCGGAGCTGAACCACATGTTCCACGAGCCGGTGGAGGTCATCGAATCTGCGATGCCGCGCAGCAGCCGCTCGGGCTCGGTGCTGACGTCGTCGAAGTGCAGTCGCGGGCTCTCGACCATCGCGCAGGTGATCACGTTCTGGTCGGGCTCGTAGCCGCGCGAGACCGCGATCGTCTCCCACGGCGACTTGTCGACGTTCTCGGCGAGGCACGCGGTGTAGCGGATCGGCGAAGAGAACACCGTCGCCGACGCCTTGCCGGCGAGACCCGCGCCGAGGTTCATCAGGATGAGCCGCACCGCGCGGCCGATGGTCGCGTTGGCGCGGAAGCCCGGACCGAAGCAGCCGTTGCCGGCGTGGATGCCGATCTCCTTGGCGTACGGGCCGTTGACGATCATCAAGGGTGCCACGCCGTGCATCGTGCACTGCACGCCGCCCATGTTGAACTCTTCGCGCAGGATGAGCCGCATCGCGCCGATGACCACGGGCAGGAATGAAGGCTTGCAGCCCGCCATCAGCGCGTGCACCGCGACGTCGCGCACGCTCATCACTTCGTGCGCCGGCGGCACGTAGCCGATGACGTCGTCGGGATTGCAGCGCGTGCCCGTCAGCATCCAGGCGACGCGCTCTTCGGTCGGCGTGACGACCGGAAAGCCGTCGGACCACTCCTTCTCTAGGAAGTACTGGAACTCGTCCGTGGCGGGATTGTGCCAACGGTCGGGGTCAGACCCCGGCTCTTTTGGGGTCTGACCCCGATTTACTTCACTCATCCTTGATCCCCGCCGCCTTGATGACTTTGCTCCACTTCGCGATCTCCGCGACGATGCGCTTTTCCAGCTCTTCAGGCGTGCTCGTGTGCACTTCCGACCCGTCGGTGGCGAGCTTCGCCCTGACGTCGGCGTTCTGCACTGCCTTGTGGACCTCGCCGTTGAGACGCCGCACGATCTCGCGCGGCGTGCCCGCGGGCGCGAGCGCCGCATAGAGCTGCTCCACCTCGAAGCCCGGCAGCGTGCTCGCCATCGTCGACACGCCGGGCAGGATCGCGCTGGGCCTGGCGCTCGTGACGCCGAGCGCGCGCAGCCGCCCGCTCTTGATCGCAGGCAGCGCCGGCAGGAGGTTGCTGAACATCGCGTCGGTCTCGCCCTGCACGACCGACAGCGTTCCCGGCGAGCTGCCCTTGTACGGCACGTGCACCATCTTCACGCCCGCCAGCGCTTCGAACAGCTCGCCCGCGAGATGCGCGGGGCCGCCCGGGCCCGACGACGCGTAGGAAAGCTTATCGGGGGCCTGCTTCGCGATCGCGATGAAGTCCTTCACGCTGCGCGCCGGCACCGACGGATGCACGACGAGCACGTACGCCGTCGATGCGACGAGCGAGATCGGCGCGAAATCCTTCGGCATGTCGAACGGCAGCTTCGGATACAGCGCGGGCGCAGTGACCATGACGCTGCTCGTCGCGAACAGCAGCGTGTAACCGTCGGCGGGCGCGCGCGCGGCGATCTCGGTGCCGATGCGCCCGCCCGCGCCGGCGCGGTTCTCGACGACGACCTGCTGGCCGAGCGACGCCGACAGGCGCTGCGCGAGCACGCGCCCGACGAGGTCGGAGCCGCCGCCCGGCGCGAACGGCACGATCATGCGGATGGGTTTGGTCGGATAGGTCTGCGCGTGTGCGCCCGACACCGTCATGAGAACGGTCATCGCGAGGCGCCAAAGGCGCCGTGGCGATCTCGTGGCGCACGAACGTTTCCGAGCGTCTCGGGATTGCTTCGTCGCTACGCTCCTCGCAATGACAGCACTCATGAAGTCTCCACCACTTTCGAAACCGCCAGGCTCTGTCCGCCCGCCGTCGGCAGGAACATCGATTTGCCGCCCGCGCCGCCGCCGACGATCACGATGAGGTCTTGCGGCTCGCGGATGATGGGCACCGTGGAGCGGTCGTCGCTCTTGTCGACGAACTCCGGAAAGCGCGGCCCCTTGGACTTGCCGCGGCTCTTCACGATCCCCCACGGCTGCCGCGCCCGCTCGAAGATCGCGCGCTGCAGGTCGTGCTTGCTCCAGCCGCCGGCCGCGATGTGCTGCGTATGCTCGATCCCGAGCACGAGCACCGGCGTGCCCTGCGAATAGAGGTTGTTCACCCCGAGCGTCGCCATGCTCGACGTGAAGGTGCGCACGATCTCGTCGGGATCGGTCTGGATGTTCTCGGTCATGCTGTGCGGCGCTTCGGTGTTGACCACCGTCACGACGCTTTGCTCAGCGCCGAAGCCGCGCTCGACGTGCAGCGGCGCCCACGGGTTCGCCGCCTCGTACTCGGCGATGCAGTAGGTGTACTTGCCGGGATGTCCGGTCTGCGAGGCGTCCACGCCGGGGCCCGCGCCGCCGACGTTGACGAGCACCAGGCGCAACGCGCGCCCGATCGTCGCGTTGGCGCGCCAGCCCGGACCGAAGAGCCCGCGCCCGCAGTTGATGCGCAGGCGCTCGACGATGGGACCGTTGACGATGATGAGCGGCGCGCCGGCATGCGTCGTGGTCTGGCGGTGCGAGAGACCGTATTCGGGCTCCGATACCGCCTGCAGCGCGGCGACGATCACCGGCAGATACTCAGGTCTAGCGCCCGCCATGACCGCGTTCACCGCGATCTGGCGCATCGTCGCGGTGCCGTTGCGCGGCGGCACCACCGCGATCACGTCGTCGGCGTTACGCCACGGCATGCCCGCCAGCATCGCCTCCACGCGCGCTTCGGTGGGCGGCACGATGGGCAAGCCGTCGGTCCAGCCGCGCTCGTAGAAGTAATCGTTGATCTCGTCGAGCGATGCATGCTGCTCGACGACTGAAATAATCGGATGGTTACTCATGCGGCAAATCCAGAGCGGCGGAGCGAGCGATGCGAGCCGAAGGAAAGGAGGTCTCGGAGGGAAACCATGGGTTTCCCTCCGAGGCGTTCACTGGCGAGCGCCGCGATGAGAAGCCGCAGGCTTCTCATCGCGGCATCACCCCTTTGGGCAGCGGATACTGCTTCCCCGCGAACTCCTTCTCGAGCGCATTCACGTCGCCGGTCAGCACCCGCACGCACTCGCGCGCGATCGCCGCGCCGTATTCGATGATCGCCTGCTCGTCGCGGTGCCCGAGGGGATGCGGGACGACGACGATCGGCAGGCTCGCGTGTCCGATGCCTTCGGCGGTGACCTGTGCGAGGGGCGCGAACGCGGCGCTGATCACCGTCGCGGTGGGAATTCCGAGGTCTTCGAGCGCGGCCGCGTCACGCGCGGTCCAGGGTGTCGAAGAGCCTCAGTGGCCGACGCCGTTGATGACGGCGTCGCATCCTCCCGCCATCGCCTCCGAGTACGGCGACGGTATGCCGAGATAGCTCTTCTGCCAGATCTTCACCTCGGCGACGTTGTGCTCGCGCTTCAGCACCGAGGCGACGCCGCGCAGCACGAGGTCGGCGAACTCCTTGTGATTGTCGAGGATGCCGATGCGCGCGCCTTCCAGCGTGCCCGGCCGCGGCGCCAGCCGCTTCGAATGGATATCCACCTCGCCCGTCGGCACATACACCGACACGCCACCGATCTCGACTTTCCCGCTCATATCGTCACCGCCTCATCCGTCACCGCTTCATCCGTCACCGCTTCACCCGTCACCGCTTCATCCGTCACTTGTTCGCAACGTCCACCTTCACGCCCTGCACCACCTTCGCCCACTTCGCGATCTCGCTCCTGATCATCGCCGCGAAGTCCGCGGGCGAGCCGGCGCCCGGCTCGGCGCCGGACTCGACGAGCTTCTGGCGGATCTCCTTCTTCGCGAGGATGCGGACGATCTCGGCGTTGATCCTGGCCACGACGTCCTTCGGCACGCCCGCGGGCGCGAGCACGCCGTTCCACTGGATGACTTCGTAACCCGGCACGCCCGCTTCGGCGGCCGTCGGTATATTGGGCGCGACCTGCGACCGCTTCGTGGTCGACACCGCCAGCGCGCGCAGCCGCCCGGCGTTCACCTGCGGCAGCGCTTCGAGGATGTTAACGAACCCGGTCTGCACGTGGCCCGCGACGAGGTCGATGATCGCCTGACCGCCGCCCTTGTAAGGGACGTGCACCATCCGCACTTTCGCGGTCTTCGCGAAAAGCTCGGCGGCGAGATGGCTCGTCGTGCCTTCGCCCGAAGACGCGTAATTGAGCTTTGCCGACGGATCTCGCGCGAGCGCGATCAGCTCCTTCACCGATTTCGCCGGCACCGACGGATGGACGACGAGCACCAGCGGCACGGTCGAGATGTGGACGACCGGCGCGAAATCCCTGATCGGATCGAAAGGCACTTTGCTGAACAGCGGATTGATGACGATCGTGCTCGCGGTCGCCATCACCAGGGTGTAACCGTCCGCCGGCGAGCGCGCCGCCACCTCGGTGCCGATCGACCCGCCCGCGCCGGGACGGTTGTCCACGACGACCGGCTGCCCCCACGCTTCGGTGAGCTCCGGCGCGATCATCCGCGCCACCGTCGACGCGCCGCCGCCGGGCGAGAACGGCGAGATCAGGCGGATGGGTTTGTGGGGATACGGACCGCCGGGCTGCGCGTGCGCGGCAGCGCAGGCGGCCGCCAGAGCAACACCAAGCGCTTTGACTGAGAGCTGCACTACTACTACTCCTCCTCGCCCCTTTTTTAAATGGATCCCCGCCTTCGCGGGGATGACGCTATCGCGTCACCTTCTTCGTGACGGGACTATAACTGAACGACGTCGGCACGAACTGGCTGTGGATGCCCGGACCGCCGGCGACGACGATGTTGACGTGCGACGGGTGATCGGCGACGCCGATGTTCTCGGAATCGTTCGCGATCTCGAACCAGCGCGAGCGGCGGTGCTTCAATCCTTTTTGCGTGCGCTCCGGGAAACGCGACAGCGGGATGCGCGCGCGCTCGAAGATGTACTGGCGGATCTTCGGCTTGTCCCAGCCGTCGCGCGCGAGCACGCCGGCGTGCTCGGGCCCGATGACGAGCAGCGGACCGGTCGGGAAGATCACGTTGTTGTGGCCGAGCGCGGTCATCGCGCCGACGAAGTGGTCGAGGATCTCTTCGCCGGTCTCGCAGCCGTAGGTGAACACGTTGTGTCCCGCCGAAGCGCCGATCACGGTGACCGCGCTGTCTTCCGCCGAAAAACCGCGCTCGACGTGGAACGGCGTCCACGGGCTCTCGGCTTCGTTCTCGGCGATGCAGAACGTGAACTTGCCCGGCTGGCCCTGGGTCGACATGTCGGTCTCGCCGGGCATGTCGCCGCCGATGTTGCGCAGCACGAGCGTGAGCGCGCGGCCGATCGTCGCGTTGGCGCGCCAGCCCTGGCCGAAGACATTGCCGCCGCCGTTCACGTCGAGCTCGCGCGCGATCGGACCGTTGACGATGACGAGCGGCGTGCCGTTGTTGGTCGCGGTGCGGATGCCGTAGAGGCGGCACTCCGGATCGAGCATCGCTTCGACCGCCGCGAGCACCGCCGGGAAGTAGTCGGCGCGGCAGCCCGCCATCACCGCGTTGATCGCGATCTGCTCGACCGTCGCGGCGCGCATGCGGGGCGGCACGGTGCCGATCAGGTCGTCGGCCGCGCGGCCCGACGCTTTGACCATCGCCTGCACTGCTCGCCGGGTCGGCGGCACCACCGGCAGGCCGTCGGTCCACCCCTGCTGAAAGAAGAATTCCTGGAGCGCGTCCGGCGCATCGTCGATCGCGACCTCGCGCGTCCACATCGGCGCGGCGGCGTTCGTCGCACTCTCTTCGCGACGCGTGAGCGCGTCGGCAAGACGCTGCACGGCGGCTTCCGCGCGTTCGCGCACCGCGGTCTTCGGCGCGGTGTGCATCGGGTGCGGCACTTCGACGATCGGCAGATCGCCCATGCCGCGTCCCGCCGCCTGGTGCTTCGCCGCTTTGGAGAACGCGGTGCTGATCACCGTCGCGGTCGGAATGCCGAGGCTCTCGATCTTCACGCCGTCGGCGACCGTCATCGAGGTCGACGTTCCGCAGTCGCCGAAGCATTGGATCACCGCCTGGCAATCGGCGAGCTTGTCCAGCTCGGCCTGCGAGAGCTCCTCCTTGGGGGCGAGCTTGCGCACCACGACCGCGGCTTCGGCGCCGTAGCGCTCGCGCAGGATGGGCGCGACGTGGGTGAGGAAGAGGTCCGCGTTGACCTTGCTGTTGTCGACGAAGCCGATCTTCGCGCCCTGCAGGCTTGGAAGCTGGGGAGCGAGCTTGGCGGCGACCGCGTCGTCGGCGACGCGGGGATTGAGGACGGTGAGCTTTTGCATGGGGAGCGCCGGGGGAAGGTGCAGCGATTCTCCCACTCGCGTTTCATGCCGGCTATGACTATGATTCACCGTTCTCATAACAATTCTGGTATGCACGATGAAGCTCGAGCAGATGCGCGCGGTGCTGGAGATCGCCGAGCGCGGCTACAGTGTCTCGCGCGCGGCGGAGGCGCTCGGACAACCTCAGCCTGCGGTGAGCCGGCACCTGAAGGCGCTCGAGCGCGAGCTGGGCGTCGACCTCTTCGTGCGCGGCAGGAAGCGGCTCCAGGGGCCGACCCAACCCGGCGCGCAAATCATCGAGGCCATGCAGCGCGCGCTCGCCGAGACCGCGCGGATCGCCAAGATCGCGCGCGACTTCCACGCCGAGGAAGCGGGCACGCTGACGATCGCGACCACGCACACCCAGGCGCGCTACGCGCTGCCGCCGCTGATCGAGCGCTTCGCGAAGCAGCATCCGGCGGTGCAGTTGATGATCCGCCAGGGCAGCCCCGAGGAGATCGTCGGCTGCGTGCGCGCGGGCGAGGCCGACGTGTGCATAGGCTCCGAATCGGCGAAGGACGGCGCGGACCTCGCGCTCTTCCCCTGCTACGAGATGCGCCGCATCGTCGTGACGCCGCCCGATCACCCGCTGCTCGAAGCCAAGCGCCTCACGCTCGAGACGCTGGTGCGCTATCCCATCATCACCTACGACGCGCCTTTCATCGGGCGTTCGCGGCTCCTGCGCTCGTTCGCCGAGCGCGGCCTCACCCCGCGCATCGTGCTCTCGGCGATCGACACCGACGTGATCAAGGCGTACGTCGAGCGGGGTCTGGGTGTCGCGATCATCGCGAGCCTCGCGTTCGACGCCGAGCGCGACGTGTACCTGCGCGCGCGCGACGCGAGCCACCTCTTCGAGTCGAACACCATCCACCTCGGCGTGCGCCGCAACGACTATCTGCGCGGCTACGTGCTCGATTTCATCGAGATGTACTCGCCGAAGCTCACGCGCGATCGCGTGACGCGGCAGATGCGAACAGGCGCCTAGGGCCGGCGCGTCTTGCGCATCGACCCCCGCCCGGTCTTCAGCCCTTTCTTGGTGTCCAGGCGCGAGGCGCCGATGTCGTCGTGCCACACCTGGTCGTCGCTGCCGTGCTTGCCTTTGAGCGGGTCGAAGAAGCCGATATAGCCGCCGGGATTGATGCCGAAGGATGCGAGCGAGCGGCCGTTGTAGCGCGTGCCGAGAAAGTCGTTGCGGCCGCCGGCCTGCTCGTCGAGCGTGAAATACAGCGGCAGCACGAAGTTCGCCACCTGCACCCCGTCGATGGCGTAGGTCTCGGACTGCACCGCGTCGCACATCTCGAACCAGTGGTAGACCATGTGGCCCTTGCGTCTGCCCGGCGCGACGATCGGGTGCGGGCCCTGCGCGAGCATGTTGGCCTGCGGATCGCCGAGGAGCTCGAGCGCTTCGTGGGAGAACGTGACCGTCCAGTCCTCGCCGAGCCTGCGCGCGAGGTCGACGTAGACCACGCCGTACGGAATGCCGCGATTGTTCTTCTCGTGATAGCCGTCGGCTTCGGCGACGTCGATGCGGTCCCAGACGTAAAGGATCGCGTCGCCCCGCAGCTCGGGCGCGGTGTTGCCGCGCGGGCGCTTGCCCACCCGACCTTCGAGCCGCAGCGTCGCGCCGAAGCTCCAGTACGGCGCGTAGTCGCCTTCGATCTGCCGGTTGATCGCCCGGATCGCTTTCTGGATGTCGGCGTCCGAGAGGATCTCGTTGGTGAAGTTCACGACCGAGATGATCATGGCATCCTCCGTCTAAAGGACACCGCCATATTATCGCCGCTAGGGAACGGCCGTTCGGACGAGCGCAATGAGCTCGGATTGGCGGTTCGTGTTGGTCTTGTAGAAGATCTGCTTCAGGTGCGCGCGCACGGTGTGGATGCTGCATCCGAGCACGGTCGCGATCGCCTGGGGCTTGGCGCCGCCCGCGAGCAGCTCCGCCACCCTGCACTCCGCCTGCGACAGGCCGTAGAGCTCGCACACCGCGCGGATCTGCTCCGGCGCCACGTCCGCCGAGCGGCAGACGATCAGCGCGAGACGCTCCGGCGGCCCGTCCTCTCCGCCCATCGGCAGCGGCAGCACGCGACAGAACGCCGAGGTGGCGCCGCGCTGGTCGTGCATCTTGAGCGCGCTGACCTTGCCTTGCTCGATCGCGGCGCGGACCGCCGCATGCACCGTCGCGCGATCGACGGGACAACCGATCGCGAGCTTGCGTCCCTGCAGCGTCACGCACGGGCTCGCGGAGAACGTGCGCCGCGCGCCGCGGTTGTGAAACACGACGTTCATCTCGGCGTCCACCACCGCGATCGATTCGTTGATCGCGGAGAGAATGCCGTACAGATCGCGCTTCTTCACCTGCATGTCGTTCGACCGGACGTTGATCGGCGTATTCGTTTTTTAGCGCGCTCGTCGTCGCGACGAATCACCCATATGAACAGTCAGCCCTGTCACCCATATGGGTAATTGCGACGAGTGCCTTGCGCTCGCGATACTCGCCGCACAAAAGCTCATCAGGGGGTCGGTCGGATGGAAGGCAGCGCACAGGCGAGCATCGCTTACGAAACAGCGGGCGCATACGAAGACACGGAGCTCATCGAGCTGCTCGACACGGTCGCCGCAGCGTTCGAGAGCGGCGTGACGTATCCGGCGATGGCGCAGCTCGTCGAAGGGCTCGCGGCAATCGGCGCGGCGAACCGCGGCAGCGACTGGATAGAGCACGCGAAGAGCGTCGCGCGCCGTCACCCGATATCGAAGTACGTCTTCGACTGTCCCTTCACGCGGCACTCGGCTTCGAAACCGCGCGGCTATCCCGGCGACGCGCAGCTCATCGACTTCATCTATCGCCATCCGGCCACTGCGCCGGCCGAGCAGCAGGCGTCCGACTTCGGCCGCAGCGTGATGCTGCACAACGTCGACAGTCCCGCGCCCGCCGCGGTACGCGCGCGCAGGCATCTCACCGCGACGTACATCGGCGACGTCGTCGCGCAGCGGCCGGGCGCGCGCGTGATGTCGGTCGCGTGCGGTCACGCGCGCGAGCTCGAGCTGCTCGCGCCGAAGGTCGCGCGCGCGATCGGCCGCTTCGTGGCGTACGACCAGGATCCCGCGAGTCTCGCGGTCGCTTCGAGCTACGCCGCGAAAGGCATCCCGATCGAGCCGGTAAAGGGCACGATCCTCGAGCTACTGAAGGAGAAGGATCTCACCGGTTTCGATCTCGTCTTTTCGGCGGGCCTGTACGACTACCTTTCGGACAGGCTCGCCGAGAAGCTGACGGCGAACCTCTTCGGCCGGCTGAATCCCGGCGGCAAGCTCATCGTCGCGAACTTCCTCCCCGACATCCGCGACGCGGGCTACATGGAGATCTTCATGGACTGGCGGCTCATCTACCGCGACGAGCGCCAGATCCGCGCGTTCGCGAGGAAGATCGATCCGATGGATATCGCCGGAGCGCGCTATTTCCCCGAGCCCAATCGCAATGTCGGCTTCCTCGAGCTGACGCGACGCTAGCGTCATTCCCGCGCAGGCGACGTACAACGTCATTCCCGCGCAGCGACCTACAACGTCTTTCCCGCGCGGGCGACCTACAGCGTCATTCCCGCGCAGCGACGTACAACGTCATTCCCGCACAGGCCACGTACGACGTCATTCCCGCGCAGGCGGGAATCCATTTTGACTTTCGACATCGGGCGCGTTCGAACGCACCGCGGCCCCGCTGTTAGAATCCTCCGCACTTGCCGGAGACGAGCGAAGACGAAGCGTTCAGTTGTGCCCGGCGCCACATCGTGGAGATCCCAATGCGCTGGCACAAGCTATGGTGCGCCGGGGCGCTCGCTGCGATCGCGAGCGCGGCTTTCGCGCAGTCGGACGGTTCGTATCCGAATCGGCCGATTCGATTGATCGTCCCCTATCCGCCCGGCGCGAGCACCAACGACATACTCGGCAGAGGACTGGCGCAACGGCTCGGTCCGGTGCTCGGACAGCAGGTCGTCGTGGAAAATCGCGCGGGCGCGAGCGGAACGCTGGGCAGCGAGGTTGCGGCCAAAGCCGCGCCCGATGGTTACACGCTGCTGGTCGCGGTCGCGAGCCCGCTCGCCGTCGGGCCGGCCGTCTATCCCAAGCTCGGCTTCCATCCGGTGCGCGACTTCGCGCCGATCGCCCGGATCGCCACCATCCCGTACATCATGGCAGTCCATCCGTCGCTGCCGGTGAACAACGCTCAGGAGCTGATCGCGCTGGCGAAGCGTCGGCCCGGGCAGATCAATTTCGCTTCATCGGGCAACGGCGGCACGCCGCACCTGTGCAGCGAGCTCTTCAAGTCGGTGACGGGTGTGGACATGACCCACATCCCTTACAAGGGCGCCGGGGTCGCCATGATCGACCTCGTCGGCGGCCAGGTGCAGATGTTCTGCACCGGCGCGACCGCGTTCACCGGCCAGATACAAGCCAGGCGCGTGAAGCCGATCGGCGTCGCCACGCTGCAGCGGCTGCCGCAGTTCCCCGACATCCCGACCTTTCACGAGCAGGGCGTGAAGAACTTCGAAGTGAGCTCCTGGACCGGCGTCGTCGCCCCGGCCAAAACGCCGCCCGAGATCGTCAAAAAGCTCTACGACGCGATCGCCAAGACGATGGCGACGAGCGACATGAAAAGCTTCATGGCGAGCCAGGGCGCCGACGTCGCCCTGCTCGGCCCGCAGGAATTCGGCCGCTACATCGAGCAGGAGATGGTGAAGTGGGGCAAAGTCGCGCGCGCCGCGAAGCTGAGCGCGAGCGATTGATGGTAATCGCGACCTTTGACGTCGAAATGGATTCCCGATAGTCCCGCTGGCGCGTTCGGGAATGACGCAAATTCAAAATGGGTCCTGGCGTACCCCAGGACGACGCCAGCACTAGCGCGCTGGCGTCGGTTGCAGCGGCGGACGCGGATCCGGCGTCTGGCGCGCGACGCAGCTCGCGGTCGAGCCGGGGTGGCCCTGCTCGAGCTGGGCGGCTTCGGCGTAGCACTCCTTGTCGGTGTAGAAGCGGCCGGGGAGCTCGATGCGATGGCCGTTGGCCGCGGTGAGCACGATGAACCACACCGTCATCATCTGCATAGCTCACACCCTCTGGAAGACCAGCAGGCCTTTGGCCGGTATGCGCACTTCGATGCGGCCGCCCGCCGCGGGGATCGCGGCGCCGTAGTTGCCGACGTTGTCGCCGCCGTACAGCGCCGAATCGCTGTTGAACGTCTCGCGCCACGCGCCCGACGGCAGGCGGCTTTCGTCGGTCCGTAGGATATAGCCGTCGCCGTATGGGAAATTCGCGAAGCTCGCGATCACCAGCAGGTCGTTGCCCGCGTGACGCCGCGTGAACGCGATCACACGCCCGTCGTCGTTCGCGTGGATCACGTCCAGCGCGGGCGAGCGCGCCGCGGGATTCGCGAGGCGCAGCCGTATCAGGTCCTGGTAGTAGCGGAACATGCGCGCGCCCGCCCCTGCGCGCTCGCCGAAGAGATCCTCTTTCGCCTCACCGGTGTTGTCGTAGCGATAGAGCTTCTGCGCGACGATCTCCTCGCCCATGAAGAACATCGGCGTCGCGGCGGAGAGTATCGCGAGACCCGCGGCGACCCGGCAGCGCGCCTCGGCATACGTGCGCGTGCTGCCTGCGAGCGGCGCATCGTTCACCGCCACCCGGCTCGTGCGCAGGCTGCCGCCCGCATTGCCCGCCTCGTCGTGCGACTCGTGGTACGCGACGTGGCCGAACTGCGTGCGATGCAAAGCGCCGGCGAACTGCTGCATGCGCAACGGCCCGTCGCCGCCGAATCCCGCGTCGCGCAGCAGTCGTGCCGCGCCGCCCGCCATGTCCGAATCGCCCACGAGCTGATGATAGAAGTCGGCGAGCCACGTCGCGTCGAAGCCGAGGCCGCCGGCGTTCGGCGTGCGCGTCACCGCGTCCCATCCGGTATGGTCCTCGGCGATCAGCATCGCCGAGGGCCGCACGAGCTTGAGCGTACGGCTCCATTCGCGCAGGAACTTCTGTCCGTACAGGTTGGCGCTCGCCACCGGCGCGCCGTTCGCATGCAGCGCGTTGTCGCGGTGGATCGCCTGCGTGAGATCGACGCGCAGCCCGTCGACGTGGAACTCCTCGACGAACTCGACCGCGCTCGAGATGAAGAGCTGCCGCACGTGCTCTTCCCAGAAGCGCGGCGTGTAGCCCGACGAGCCGTTGTCGAGATAGCCGCCGTCCGGCGACGCGTAATCGCCGCTGCGCCGCTCGTACCAGTAGTAGACGTTGTTCTCGGGCAGCGCCGAGTCGTACTGCCACTCCGCGCGGTCGGCGCTGTTGTCGAAGTGGTTGTAGACGACGTCCTGGATCACCGCGATGCCGCGGCGATGGCACTCGCGCACGAAGTGCTTGTACTTGTCGCGGCCGCCCGCGCTCGACTCGACGACGAAGTGGTGCGTATCGCCGTAACCCCACGAGAAGTTCCCCGAGAACTCCGACAGCGGCAGGAGCTCCACCGCGTTGACGCCGAGGTCGACGAGATAGTCGAGTAGAGCCATCGCGTGCGCGAGGGTGCCGGGCCCGCTCTCGGGATAGCCTAGCGCGCCGACGTGCATCTCGTAGATCACGAGGTCCTCGACGCGGCTCGGCACGTGCACGCCGGGCGTGAGCTCGATCGCCCAGAATTCGTCGTCCGCGATCTGTTTCGGGTTGTACGGCGCGGGCTCGAAGGCTTCGCGCACCACATCCTGATCGACGATCACGCTGCAGCTCACGCTGCCGTCGAGCGCTTTGGCGTCGCCGTCCCAGCGCCCGCCGCGCGGGTTTGCGCTGCCGCGTCCGATCTGCCAGCGCGAGAAGACGTCGGTGCGATAGACCGTCGCACCTTCGGCGGTGACGATCCTGAACATGTACGGCGCGCCGACGAGCTCGTCGAACGGGCCGACCGGCGCGCTCTCCCAGATGCCGTCGGTGGTCCTGCGCAGCACGACCTCGGGGGCGCTGGTATCGATGCCGGTGCCGTCGTCGGCGATGTAGCCGTTGTCGATGCAGCCGAAGACCGCATCGACCTGCGTGGCGTGCGGCGCCCACACCGCGAACCTGAGCTCGGCGCCTGCTTCGGCATCATCGAGCGATTGGGGTAACGCGCCGGCGATGCGATACGTCTTCTGCGCGCCGAGCCTGCGGCAGTAGGTGAAGTGATAGCGCGCATCGAGCGCCCGGCCCGCGTCCGGCAGCACCACGTGACGATGCCGGTCCTGGCGGTAAGCATCGTGCACTTCGAGGTTGATGCCCCACGCGTTCGGCGCGCCCGGCGCGTCCAGGCGCACGCCCCAGTCGTGGTGCTCGCCCGCGCGCGAATCTTCGAAGGTCACGATGGCGGTGAACGCCGGGCAGCCGTCGTCGCCGACGATCGCCTGCATCGGCGTCTCGCTCCAGCCGTTCCAGCTCCCGGCGAGGCGCGCGTTGTGAAACAGCGGTCTTTTCACGCCGGTGAGGTACGTGAAGCGGACCGTGATCACGACGCGCGCTGCCCGTCAGCTCTTCGCCGCGCTGCGCCCGGCGATGCGGCCGAAGACCGCGCCCGACATGAGACCGGTGCCGAGCGGATAGTTGTAGTGGAAGAGTCCGCCCACCATCTCGCCCGCGGCATACAGGCCTTTGATCGGCTTCCAGCCGGTCGAGACGACCTGCGCGTTGCGGTCCACCTTCACGCCGCCGAAGGTGAAGGTGATGCCGCCGGTGACGCCCCACGAGTAGTACGGCGGGGTGTCGATCTTCTGCGCCCAGTTGGTCTTCGGCGGCGTGATGCCGTCGGTCCTGAGGTGGTCGAGCACCGCGGGATTGAAAGGCCCGCCGTGCCCGGCGGCCTGGTTGAACTCGGCGAGCGTCTTCATCGCCTGCGCCTGATCGACGTCGAGCTGCTTCACCAGGCCTTCGAGGGTGTCGGACTTGTACGGCTCGCTCGTCTTGTAGCGCGGCTCGAGGAGGTCCATCACCTTGCTGTCGAAGATCTGGAATGCCTTGCCCTTGGGCTGTTTCAGGATCGCCCCGCCGTACTTGGCATAGGTGAAGGCGTTCATGTCCGCGCCTTCGTCCAGCCAGCGCCTGCCTTCGGTGTTGATCATCACGCCGTAGTGATACGAGAGCCGGTTGGTCTTGTCGGTCATCTCGCGCTTGCCGTAATCCGGCGCATCCGTGACGATCGGCGTCGCGTGGCAGCCGCCCCAGTGCCCCCACGGCATCGCGCCGACGTCGAGCGCCATCTGCAGGCCGTCGCCGTAGTTGAAGTTCGATCCGCGCACCTTGGCGTGACCCCATTCCTGGCCGAGATAGCGAGTGCGCCACTCCGGATTGGTCTCGAAGCCGCCGCACGCGAGCACCACCGCTTTGGCGCCCAGCCGGCGCAGGCCGTCGGGGCCGCGCACCACTACGCCCGCGATCGCGCCGGTCTCGCTCTGGATGAGCTCGAGCACGTGCGAGTCGTAGCGGACCTCGATGCCCATCGCTTCGACCGTCCTGAACCATGTCGCCGAGAGTCCGACGCCTTCGTGCACCGTGCGCACGATCGCGCCGCGCGGCCACTTGTAGGTGTTGCCGACCTTGATGCCCATCACCGACTTCGCGAGCTCGAACTCGTGCTTGCCCACGTCCTGCATCCAGCACGTCGTGTCGTACGAGGCGTCGATCAGAAGATCCGCGAGCTCCGGATCGCTGCGCCCTTCGGTGACGCGCATCAGATCTTCGCGGAACGCCTCACGCGGGTACTTCGGCACGCCGGCGTGAAAGCCGGGGTATTCCTCTTCCACCGTCGGCACGAAGCGGTCGAGCTGCTCCACCTTGTCGAACACGAAGCGGAAGATCGCGCCGCTGAAATGAGTGTTGCCGCCCCGCTGTTCTTTCGGCGCTTTCTCGAGCAGCAGCACCTGCTTCGCGCCGTTCTCGCGCGCGGACACGGCGGCGGCACATGCGGCATTGCCGCCGCCGACCACGATCACGTCGTACATGAGCTTTCCTCCTCTGTCTGGACCCCAAACGGTAACATCGAAGCCTCCCCGACGAAACCGGAGCCGTTCATTGGGTCTCACTCACGAACTTTGCCGCATCGTCACCGCGACCACGTACGACACGCTGCCGCCCGAGTGCGTCGCGCGCGTGAAGCAGGCGATCGCCGACGGCGTCGCGGTCGCGCTCGCGGGCGCGCGCGAAGCACCGGTCGCGATCATGACCGAGCATTTCGCAGCGCTCGGCAGCGCGCCACAGGCTTCGATCTGGGGCACGCGAACAAAGGTCTCGGTGACGCAGGCCGCATGCGTCAACGGCATGGCGACGCACGTGCTCGACTTCGAGCCGATGTGGAGCCCGCCGACCCATTCGCTGTCGCCGACGGTGCCGGTGGCTTTCGCGTTGGCGGAATGGCGGGAGCTAAACGGGCGCGAGATCGTCGCGGCGGTTGCGAAAGGGCTCGAGATCCAGGGACGCCTGCAGTACGCCGCCGATCAGTACGCGCCCGAGGCGCTGCGATTCCATCCGCCGGGCGTGGCCGGCGTGCTCGGCTCGGCGGTGGTCGCCGCGCACCTCCTCGATCTCGACGTCGACCGCTTATGTCACGCGCTCGGCATCGCCGCCTCGCGCGCGGGCGCGCTGCTCGCGAACGTGGGCTCGATGACCAAATCCACGCATTGCGGCAACGCCGCCGCGGCGGGGCTCGAAGCGGCGCTGCTCGCGCAGCGCGGCTTCACCGCCAACCCCGACGTCCTCGAAGCGCACAAGGGTCTCGTCGCGACCTTCTTTCCCGAGCGCTTCGATCCGGAGCGCCTGCTCGCCTACGGCAAGCCTTTCCGCGTCGTCGATCCGGGGCTCGCGATCAAGCTCTTTCCGTCGCAGTACGCGACGCATTACGCGATCACCGCCGGATTGGAGGCGCACGACGCCGTCGCGGGCAGAGCGATTCGCGGCGTGCGCATGCGCTCGCCGGTCATGAAGTACATCGACCGGCCCGCGCCCGCGACCGGCCTCGACGGCAAGTTCAGCCTGCAATACGGCGCCGCCGCGGCGCTGCTCGACGGCAGGGTGAGCATCGAAAGCTTCACCGACGCGCGGCGCTTCCGCGACGACATCGCCGGGCTGTTGAAGAAGATCGAGCTCGCGCAGGACGAAAGCATCCCCGGCGATTTTCACTCGATGCGCGTCGAGATCGACGTCGAGCTCGAAGACGGCGGAAAAGTGCAGGCGGTGTGCCGCGGCCCGCGCGGCTCGTGGGGCGTGCCGATGCGGCCCGGCGATCACGAAACCAAGCTTCGCGACTGCCTCGCGCTGGCGATGGACGAAGCGCGCGCGACGCGGCTGCTCGACGACCTGAACCGGCTGGAATCGCTCGACGCCGCGCAAGTGCGCGCGATGCTCGCCCTGCTTACTTGAGCCAGCCTTTCCTGCGGAACCACAGGAACGGCAGGACCACCGACAGCGCCATCAGGGTCAGCGCGAAGGGGTAACCCCAGACCCAGTCGAGCTCCGGGATGTGCCTGAAGTTCATCCCGTAGATGCTCGCGATCAGCGTCGGCGGCAGCATCGCGACCGCGGCGACCGAGAAGATCTTCACCACGTTGTTCTGCGTGATGTTGATGAAGCCCACCGTCGCTTCCAGCAGGAAGTTGATCTTGTCGAACAGGAACGTGGTATAGGCGTCGAGCGAATCGAGGTCGCGGCGGATCTGCCGCGCGGTCTCGAGCTGCTGCTCCGACAGATGCCGTTCGCGCGTGAGAAACGAGATCGCGCGGCGGTTGTCGTTGATGTTGTGCCGCACGTTGCTGTTGAGGTCTTCCTGGTGCGCGAGACGCGCCAGCACCGCGCTGGCGATCTTGTCGCTCACGGTGCGCGTCAGGACGCTGTGCGAAGCGCCCTTGAGCTGGCGATGGATGCCTTCGAGGAGGTCGGCGCAGTATTCGGCGTCGGTCGCGTAGATCTCGAGCATGACGTCCTTGGCATCGGTGCACGGCGCGGGGTTGTTGGCCGCGGACTCGCGCATGATGCGGAAGGTCGGCAGGTCGACGTGGTGAAAGCTGTAGAGGGTTTCGCCGAGGATGACGAGCTGTACCGCGGCGTTCTGCGGATCGTGGTTGCCGGCGTCGGTCAGGAAATCGGCCCTGAGGTGCAGCGCGCCCGACTCGGCGACCTGGAAATAGCGCGCGCTCGATTCCATGTTCTCCGCGGGCTCGAGCCGCCCGAGCTCGAGCCCGGTGGCCGACCGCACCGCCGCGATCTCCTCCTCGGTCGGCTCGCAGATGTCCAGCCATACGAGGCCGCCCGCGCGCAGTGCCGCGATCCCGTCCTCGCGCAGCTCGAGGCGGCCTTCGGTGACGACGAATGCGGACAGCATCGAGTATCCCCTTCGACGAAACGCCGCGAGTAAAGCAACCGAAATGCCGGGGCGTGAAGGCGCCGTGAACACGGGCGCGCCCGGAGCGCCTTGATCTGCATCAAGGGCGCGCCCGCACGTCGGGTTATGCTCGGGTCGCCATGAAAGACCTTCTGTCGCTGACCTTCCTCGGCGCCGCGGGCACGGTGACGGGCTCGCGGTACCTGCTGCGCACGGCGCGGCGAACCGTGCTCGTCGACTGCGGCCTGTTCCAGGGTTACAAGACCCTGCGCCTGCGCAACCGCGCGCCGTTCCCCGTCGCGCCCGCGGCGATCGATCGCGTCGTGCTCACGCACGCGCATCTGGATCACTCGGGCTACCTGCCGCTGCTGGTGAAGACCGGATACACCGGCCGCATCTTCTGCACTCCCGCGACCCGCGATCTGGCCGCGGTCCTGCTTCGCGACAGCGGGCACCTCCAGGAGCGCGAAGCGGACCTTGCCAATCGGCACGGCTATACCCGGCACGCGCCGGCGCTGCCGCTGTACACCGAGGCAGACGCCGAGCGCGCGATCGAGCGCTTCTCGGCCGTCGAGTTCGGTCGTCCGTACCCGATGACCGAGGGTGTGACGGCGACGTTCCGCCGCGCCGGCCACATCCTCGGCGCCGCAACCGTCGAGATCGACGCCGGCGGCACTTCGATCGTCTTCAGCGGCGACCTCGGGCGCGGCGACAGCGCCACGATGCCGCCGCCGGAACCCGTGACGCACGCGGATTACCTGGTCGTCGAATCGACCTACGGCAACCGCCGGCACGACCGGGCCGATCCCCAGGACGCGCTGGCCGCGGTCATCGAGCGCACGGCGGCGCGCGGCGGCACCGTGCTGATCCCCACGTTCGCCGTCGGCCGCGCGCAGGAGTTGCTCTACCATCTCGCCCAGCTGAAGAAGCGCGGGCGCGTTTCCGCTGCGCTGCCGGTCTTTCTCGACAGCCCGATGGCCGTCGACGCGGCGCACATCTTTCGCGCACACCCGAACGATCACCGGCTCACGCCCGACGAATGCCGCGAGACGTGCGGCGTCGCGACTTACGTGCGCGACGTGCGCGAGTCGAAAGCGCTGAACGCGAACGACCGGCCCAAGATCGTCCTCTCCGCCAGCGGCATGGCGACCGGCGGGCGCGTCCTGCATCACCTCGAGACTCTCGCACCCGATGCGCGCAACACCATACTGTTCGCCGGCTTCCAGGCGGGCGGCACGCGCGGCGCCGCGATCGTCGGCGGCGCGCAGGCGGTGAAGATCCACGGACGATACGTGCCGATCCGCGCGGAGGTCGCGAACCTGGAGATGCTGTCGGCACACGCCGACGCCGACGAGATCCTCGCGTGGCTGCGCCGGTTCGAGCGCGCACCGCGCATGACCTTCATCACCCACGGCGAGCCCGCGGCCGCCGACGCCCTGCGCGTGCGCGTGCAGGACGAGCTGAGCTGGCCGTGCACCGTGCCGGATCATCTCCAGCGGTTCGCACTGGAATAAAAAAAGGCGCGCCGATGGCGCGCCGTCTTGGCGCAAGACGCGTCGGATCGGCCCGCGGCGGACGCTACCTGCCGGCGTTTTTCGCCGCGAAGTCCGCCCAGCTCGCCTTCAGATAGTGGCGCTTCGTCACGAACCGGTGCAAAGCCCTCGCTTCCGCGGGATTCTTGAATCCCGCGGTTTCGACGACTTTCTTTCCCGTCGAATCGAGGAACACGAACACGGGCGTGTACGCACGGCTGGTGAGCCGGCGCATGCGGGTGCCCGGCTGGTACGTGTCGGGAGAATCCGCCTCGAACACCACGAAGTCTTTCGAGTAGAGGTTCTTCAGCTCTCCGCCGGAGAGCTCCGCCGTGATACGGCGGCAGGCGCTTCAGTTCTCGCTGGTGAAGAACACCAGGACGTGCTTGCCGCCGCTCTGGCGCGCGAGGGTCTGCGCGTCCGACAGCGACTTCACCGCGAACGGCACGCCCTTCGCTTGTGCAACACCGGCCAACAGACACAACACGAACGCCAACAGGTATCGCTTCATCCGCGTCCTCTCATGGGGTCGACACGCTCATTCTATCGGCTCCTCATTTCAGCGCGAATCGCACCCTCACCGGTTTGCTCCCGGCGAGTCTCACCGTCGCCAGCGCCTGCGTGGCGGTCGCAACGCCCATCGCGCCGCTCGCCACGAGCCGGTTGCCGCCGGCAGGCACGAGCGGCAGCTCGACTTTGCGCGCGCCGCTCACCATCGTGAGCTTGCCGGTCGCCCCTCGCGTCGACACCGGACGGCCATGATCCCGAACGTAGATCACCGCGCTGCCGGATCGGGTGACGAGCTCGTAATGGACATGCCGCGAGACCGCGACGATCCCCCCGTGCTGCGGCCCGGCGGCTTCACGATCGGAACCGATGTCGTGCGCTGCTGCTGCGGCCGCTGCCGCGCCGAGCGCAGCGACGAGAATCCATGGACGAATGTTCATAACGTCTGCCTCGACGACGCGAAAGCATCGCACGTGCCGCGTGCGATACTGCGCCGGTTACATCATCGCTAGTCGTTCATGTCCGAAACCCGTACGCCGACTTCCCGCGCGCTGCAGGACAAGACCTTCCTCCTGCTGCTCGTCGCGGTCACCGCCGCATTCGCATGGATACTCTGGCCGTATTTCGGTGCGATCCTGTGGGCGTGCATCCTGGCGGTGCTCTTCGCCCCGGTGTACCGGCGGCTGTGCGCCCGCATGCACGAGCGCCGCTCGCTCGCCGCGCTGCTGACGCTGCTCGCGGTGCTCGTCATCGTGATCGTGCCCGGCGCGCTGATCGGCGCGATGCTGATGCAGGAGGGCCTGGGCGTGTACGCGCGGCTGCAGTCGGGCGAGATCGATCTCGAGGCGCTGGCGGACCGGGCGTTCGCCGGCCTGCCGGGGTGGCTCACGCCGATGCTCGACGGGTACGGGCTGACCGACCTGTCCGCAGTGCGCGAGAAGTTCTCCGCCGGCATGACCAAGGGTCTTCAGTTCTTCGCATCGCGCGCGCTCAACATCGGGCAGAACACGCTCGAGTTCGTCGTCGGCTTCGGCGTCATGCTCTATCTCCTGTTCTTCCTGTTGCGCGACGGCGCGTTCCTCGCGGCGCGCGCGAAGCGCGCGATTCCGCTGCGCGAGGATCTCCAGCACGATCTGGCGCAAAAGTTCGCGACGGTCATCCGGGCGACGATCAAGGGCAACATCGTGGTGGCGATCGTGCAGGGCGCGCTGGGCGGTTTCGCGTTCTGGTTCCTCGGCGTGACGCCCGCGCTGCTGTGGGCCGTTGTGATGGCGTTCCTGTCGCTGCTGCCGGCGGTCGGCACCGCGCTGGTGTGGGGACCGGTCGCGGTCTATCTGCTCGCCACCGGCGCCACGTGGCAGGGCATCGTGCTCATCGCGTACGGCGTCCTCGTCATCGGTCTCGTCGACAACGTGCTGCGGCCGCTGCTCGTCGGGAAAGACACCAGGATGCCCGATTACGTCGTGCTGCTCTCCACGCTGGGAGGCATGACGGTCTTCGGCTTCAACGGTTTCGTCATCGGCCCGATCGTCGCCGCGATGTTCATCGCGGTTTGGGATACGCTCGCCGGCCGCGACGACGCGGTCGCGCCGGCGCGCTAGAACGGCACGACGGTCGAAAAGATGATGGCGCTGCTCCTGCGCGGCTGGTTGCCGATGGTCATGTGCGCGCCGAGCCGTACGGGAGGAGCGTCGGCGCCGGCGAGGGGCACCGTCAGGGTGAAGATCGGCACGCGCGACTCGATCCCCGCTTCGCCCGCGCTCGCGGCGCCGGCGACGACGGCATACAGGCCGTCGACGACACGCGCCTGCGCAAGCGGCCCGGTCGGCCCCTGGGCGCTCGCCGTGAACGAGCACAGCGCCAGCACACCCGCGCCGAGGCGCAGCGCGAGGCGACGCGCGGTGGGGCGGCGGCGGATCATTGGTTGAAGCTCCGGAGTGGGCGTGTCGTCTCCGGTATATCGACCCTGCCGTGGCGTGCTTGAGGCTGCGGACCGGCCGCCGCGGCCACCGGGATGTGCGGTAACGCCTGAAGCGGGTATTCCGAAGATCGGCCAGGGCGAATCGCTATCGAGACCCCAGCGATACCCGCCGCCGCCGGGGTCGGATCCCTAACGCTTCTCGCCCCATGAGAAGTCGTCGAACGCGGTGACGCTGTCGGCCTTGGTCCAGACGCCGACCGCGCCGGCGCCGGCGATGTGCGTGTCTTTCACGTCGATATAGGTCTTGCCGTCGAGCGCGACGCGGATGGCGGCGCCGGAGAACTCGACGCGCAGCGTGTGCCATACGTTTCCCGGCACCGGCGCGTTGACGTATTTGATCGTGTTGCGCCGCCCGTTGGCGGTGTAGTACAGCGAGACGTTGTTCTCGAGCGCGTTGGCGCGCGCGACATAGTAGTTGTCGCGGTCCTTCCAGCGCCACACCACGCCCCCCGCCTGGTCTTCCCTGCCCGAGATCGGCTTGAACTTCACTTCGACGTAACCGTCCGCGAGCGAGGCGCCTTCCTTCACGCACCACGGGAAGGTCCCCTTGCCGCGCTGCACGAGCGCGTTGGGGGCGCTCGGCGCGCTCGCGTCCGCGGTGACGGCCCAGACGGGCTGGCCTTCGCCGGTCACGCCGGCTTTCCATCCCGGGGGCAAGGCACCTGCGCCGGATTTGTCGAAGCTCTCGGTTTCAGCGAAGGTTTGCATGGCCACCCCCATCAGCAGGACGAATGCGCAAGGTTTCATCGCGCCGCTCCCGGCGAACCGACTGCCTTCAGGTCGATACCGCCGGTGCGCGTCTGGCGTATCGGCGTGACGGCGGCCGTGCCGCCGCGAGCGAGCGTGATCCGTGAAACGGTGTGGCGATCGCGCCCGCCGAGCGCGTAGAGCGTGATGTCGCGCGAACGCGCGCCGCGCGCGACTTCGAGCCCGCACACGCCGGGGATGCGGGTGGCGAGCGGCACATTCTCCGCGCGGAACAGGTCGGTGTCGATGCGCCACAGCAGTCCCGGCGCGGACATTGCCGCGAACATGACGCCGCCCTCGCCGATCGCGAGCGCGGTGAACCCCGCATCGAGCTCGCGATACGCGTCGCGGCTCACGACACGCTCGCGGATCGAGAAATCGGCGGGGGCGATGCGCCAGAGCTTGGGCTGCATGTTGTCCGACACGAACGCCGCGCCGTCCTCGTCGATCGCGAGATCGGGCAGGCACATGTCCTCATGGGTCGAGAACATCCAGTTCGGCAGCTCGACGGTGCGGATACGCCGGTTCGTCACGAGGTCGATGACGTGCACGCGGCCGACGTCGAGCACCCACAGGCGCGCGCGCCGCGCGTCGAGCCGCACGCGCAGCACGCCGTCATCCGGGTCGGCCTGCAGCAGGCGGCGGTCGAGCAGGTGCCGCGGTTCGGGCGCGACAGACTGCGCGTATGCGGCCTCGATCCATGCCGATACGAGCAGCGCGACGACCGAACGCCACGCCAGGGTCGATGAAAAAAAGGAAGAAGGGCTGGATCGCATTTCGCCACCTCGCACGCGGGATCCCGGACGACCGCCGGGGCGCAGCAGACTTGGGCGAAATGCCTTGGGGTAACCGGGCGTCTGCCTGCCCGATTTTTCGTGACATTACTACAGCATTGTGATTACATCAACAACTATTTTTGGAGGACCACGATCCATGGACATGCCGGTCGGCGCCGCCGAGACGTACCGGGCCCTTCTCCTCAGCCTGCCCACGGGTCACTCCACGGTGCGCATGCGCCTGTGGCGCGCCCTCAAGGCGACCGGCTGCGGCGTGCTGCGCGACGGGGTCTACATCCTTCCCGCGGCCGCGCCCCAGACGGCGGAATTCGAAGGCATCGAAGCCGAAGCGCGCAATGCCGGGGGCTTCGCGATGACCGTCGACCTCGTGTTGTCGACGCCGGAACAGCGCGCGCACGCCGACGCCTTGTTCGACCGCAGCGCCGATTACGGAGCACTGGTCGGCGCCATCACGCGCCACAAGGCCAGGCTCGCGACGCT
This sequence comes from Burkholderiales bacterium, assembly GCA_036262035.1. Taxonomy (NCBI): domain Bacteria; kingdom Pseudomonadati; phylum Pseudomonadota; class Betaproteobacteria; order Burkholderiales; species Burkholderiales bacterium. Next base: position 353,380 of record DATAJS010000018.1, read on the forward strand.
GGGCGAGCGCAAGGCGCAAACCGCGGTGCAGCGCCTGCGCCGCGCCTTCGACGACATCGCGGCCGTCGATTTCCATCCCGGGGAAGCGCGAGCGCAGGCGCGCGAGGCGCTCACCGCCATCGAGCATCAGGCGCGCTACCTCTATGAAGGCGACGAGCCGCACGCATCGGCATCGCGCGTGCGCAAGCTCGAGCCGGCGAAGTATCGCGGCCGCACGTGGGCGACGCGCAAAGCGCCGTGGGTCGATCGCCTCGCGAGCGCCTGGCTCATCCGCCGCTTCATCGACAAGGACGCGAAGCTCGTCTGGATCGAGCGTCCCGCCGACTGCCCGAAGCGCGCCGTCGGCTTCGATTTCGACGGCGCCGAGTTCACGCACGCGGGCAACCGCGTCACTTACGAAGTGCTGCTCGCGAGCTTCGGCCTCGCCGACGACGCGGCGCTCGCGGCGATCGGCGCCGCGGTGCATTTCCTCGACGTGGGCGGCATCGCGGTGCCCGACGCCAAAGGGCTGGAGACGCTGCTCACCGGCCTCAAGACCAGGGCGAAGAGCGACGACGAGATGGCTCGCGAAGCGGGCAAGATCTTCGACCTGCTCTATCGCGCGTACGCCATTGAACCGTCGCAGGCTTAGGAGCACAACGAAAAAGCAAAAACAAAGCTTGAACACGGAGGACACTGAGGGACACGAAGGGCACGGAGGAAAGCCAAGCTGTCATTGCGAGGAGCAGTGCGACGAAGCCATCCCGTTGCGAACGCGGAACGTGCGTCACGAGATCGCCACGCCGCCTTACGGCGGCTCGCGATGACAATCTTTCCTCCGTGCCCCCCGCGGCTTTTCCTCCGTGTCCTCCGTGTTGAATGCTTTTGAATTGAACATGGGCGACCGCACATGATGCAGCGCTGGAAAGAGCTCGCCGCGGTGTTTCTCAAGCTCGGCGCGGTGAGCTACGGCGGCGCTGCGACGACGGGGATCATGTACGCCGAGATCGCGGGCAAGCGGCGCTGGCTGACCGACGCGCGCTATCTCGAAGGCATGGGGTTCGTGAACGTGCTGCCCGGGCCGCCGGCGGTGCAGCTCGCGGTGTTCATCGGCTACGAGCGCGCGGGGTGGACCGGCGGCGTGCTCGCCGGGCTCGCCTTCATACTGCCCGCGTTCTTCATCCTGATGGGCCTTACGCTGCTCTATTCGGCCTACGGCGAGGTCGGCGCGGTGCGCGATGCGCTCGGCGGCATCGGCGCCGCGGTCCTCGCGATATTCGGAGCCGCCGTCTACCGCCTCGGCAGGAGCGCGCTGAAGGACCGCCCGCAGATCGCGCTCGCGGTCGTTGCCGCGCTGCTGCTCGCGGGAACAAAGGTCGGCGTCGCGCCCATCCTGCTGCTGGCGGCTTGCGCGGGTGTCGCGCTCTACCATTCGCGCGCGTACGGCGGTGCGGCCGGCGCAGTCGTGATCGCGCTCTGGGCGTGCGTCCATCTTCTCTCCCCCGACCTCACAGCGGCGAGCGATGCCGCCGACGGCGCGCCGCCGACGCTGCTCAACCTCGCCGCGTTCTTCCTCAAGGTGAGCGCGCTCACCTTCGGCGGCGGCATGGCGATCATCGTCTTCGTGCAGGAGCAGGTCGTCAACCGCATGCAATGGCTGACCTCGCGCGAGTTCCTCGACGGCCTCGCGCTCGGCCAGCTCACGCCGGGCCCGGTGGTGATGATCGCGGCGTACGTCGGCTACAAGCTCGCGGGGATCGCCGGCGCGATCGTGGCCGCGCTGTGCATCTTCGCGCCGGCGTTCTTCCTCGTGCTGCCGCTGATGCCGGTGCTCGAGCGCTTCGAGCACCTGCTGTGGCTCAAGGCCGCGATCCGCGGCATCGGCCCGGCGGTGATCGGCTGTCTCGCGGTCACACTCGCCCAGCTGTTTCCGCACGCGGTGCAGGACGCCTACGCCGCTCTGATCCTCGCGCTCGCGGCCGCGACGCTGGTGATGTGGCGCGTATCGCCGCTCCCGCTGATCCTCGGCTCGGGGCTACTCGGCATCGGCGTGCGCGCGGCAGCGGCCTACGCGTGACCTATCTCTGGAAGCTGCGTCCCTACTTCCGCCACGTCGCGGGCGCGCTCGTGCTCGGATCGCTCGCCGGCATCGTCATGAACACCGCCGTCGTGCTACCCGCGATCCTGCTCGGCCGCGCGATCGACACCGCGCTCGAGCTCGAGCGCGGCCGGACGACGGCGCACGCGATGACGCTCGCCGTGCTGCTCCTGGTCGGGGGCACTTTGCTGACCGAAGGTCCGCGCGTGCTCAAGCGCTGGTGGCTCATCACCGCCAACGCGCGCATCCGCGCCGACCTGCGCGCGGACGCGCTGCGCGGCGCGCTGTCGCGGCCGCTCGCCGACCTGCACCGGACCTCCATCGGCGATCAGCTCTCGCGCATCGTGAGCGACGTCGAGGTCCTCGGCGTCGGCGTGCGCGAGTTCACCGTCGAGACGTGGGACACGGTGCTGTTCTCGTGCTCGTTCGTGGTCGCGATGTTCGTCATCGATCCGACGCTCTCGCTGATCGCGCTCGCACCGGTGCCGGTCGCGATGCTCATCGCGCACGCGTCGGGCCGGTGGGTCTCGGCGCGCACGACGCGCGCGAGGGAAGCGAACGCCGCCCTCACCGCCGCGATCCAGGAGCTCCTGTCGGGATTTCGCGTGCTGCGATTCTTCGGACGCAGCGCGGCCGCGACCGGCGTCGTCGATCGCGCCGCGCACGACTTCGCGCAGCGCAACCTCGCCGCCGCGCGCCTGCGCCTCGGGCTGCCCCCGCTCTACAGCACGCTGATGATGTCCGGCATCGTGATCGTGATCTGGCACGGCGGCGAGCGTGTGACGAGCGGTGCGATGAGCGTCGGCGTCTTCGTCGCCTACCTCGCGCTCTTCGTACGCTTCGCGGAGCGCGCTTTCCGCATCCCGCAGCTCGTCAATTCGATCCAGAGCGGCGCGGCGGCGTACGCGCGTCTCGAGACCATGCTCGCACCGGCGCTGAGCATGACGGGCGAGCCTCGATACGCGTCGTTCAAAGCCGGTCATATCGCGGGCCTGCACGCGCAAGAGACCACGCCGCGGCGCCGCTCGCGCGGCCCGCTCGGCGTGTCGCTGCAGCGCCTCACGTTCCGCTACCCGGGTGCTGCACGCGCCGCGCTCGTCGATTTCTCGCTCGATGTGCCGCCCGGCAGCTTCGTCGCGGTCACCGGACCGGTAGGATCGGGCAAGAGCGCGCTCGCCCGCGCGCTGCTCGGCCTCTATCCGATCGAATCGGGCCGCGTGCTGCTCACGGCCAGCGACGGCTCCGCCGTCGAGCGCGAGCCCGGCGCCGTCGGCTACCTGCCGCAGCACCCGCAGCTTTTTTCGGGGGCGGTGAGCGCGAATGTCGCGATGGGAAATGCCGCCGCGCCGGCGGAATCGATCGCGGCGGCGATCGGCGTCGCGGCGCTCGATGCCGACCTCGCCGCCTTCCACGAAGGCGCCGATACGCTCATCGGCGAGCGCGGCGTGCGCATCTCCGGCGGACAGCAGCAGCGGCTGGCGCTCGCGCGCGCGATCGCCGCCCATGCGCCGGACGTTCCCGGCCTGCTCGTCCTCGACGATCCTTTCTCCGCGATCGACGTGGAGACCGAGGCGCGCATCGTCGCTGCGCTGCGCAGCGCGTTCGGCCCCGACCAGCCGCCGCATCGCCGGGCAACGGTGCTGCTGTGCTCGCAGCGTCTCGCCGCGTTCCGGCACGCGGACGCCGTGGTGGTGCTCGACCGCGGCAGGATCGAAGAGCGCGGCACCCACGACGCGCTGATGGCGCGCGAGGGTCTCTACGCGCGCATCTACCGGGCGCAGGCGCGGGCTTGAAAGCTCAACTCGCCGAGCTCGTGCGGCCGAGCCGCCGCACGCTCATCGCGATCGCGACGCTCGTGCTCGCCGGCGCGGCCTTCGAGCTGCTGCCGCCGGTGCTCATGCGCTGGATCGTCGACGATCACCTCGCGGCCGGGCGCAGCGAAGGCCTGCTCGCGCTCGCGCTGCTCTATCTCGCCGCGATGGCGCTGGGACAGGCGCTGGCGTTCGTCTACGGCTATCTCGCGGCAGCGGTCGCACAGGGCCTACTGAGCCGGCTGCGGGTGCGCCTCTTCGACCATCTCCAGCGCCTGCCCGCGCGCTACTTCGACCATACGCCGCTCGGCGACGTGATCAGCCGCTGCACCGCGGACGTCGATACGCTGGACACCGTGTTCACGAGCGGCATCGCCGCGCTCGTCGCGAACCTGTTCCGTCTCGTCGCGATCGCCGTGGCGATGATCGTCCTCTCGCCGCTGCTGTCGCTGGCCGCCGCGGTGTCGTTGCCGCCGCTCGTCGCGATCACGCGTTACTTCCAGGTTCGCATACGCGACGCGGAGCGCGCCGCGCGCAAGGCGGTCGGCGAGATGAACGCTCATCTCCAGGAGACGCTGTCCGGCGTGGAGGCGATCCAGGCGTTCGGGCGGGAGGCGAGCTTCGTCGCACGTTTTAGGCAGGTGCTCGAGCGCGCGCTCGAGGCATCGAACCGCTCCACCATCTACGGCTCGCTGTATCCGCCGCTGACGGCGTTGATGACCTATAGCGCGATCGCGTTCCTGCTCTGGATCGGCACGCGCGAGCCCGCGGGCGCGTTCGGCGTGACCATCGGCACGCTCGCCGCGTTCGCGCTATTGCTCCAGCGTTTTTTCCAGCCCGTCACCGCGCTCGGCGACGAATGGCAGACGGTGCAGAGCGCGCTGTCGGGCGCGGAGCGCATCTTCGAGGTGCTGTCGCTCCCGCCGGAGACGCCCGCAGCGGGTTCGCCGCCGCAGCGCAGCTCGGGCATCGTTTGCGAGCGCGTCGTCTTCGGGTACCGGCCGGACGCGCCGGTGCTGCACGGAGTGACGCTGCGGGTGGCCGCCGGCGAGCACGTCGCGCTGGTCGGACGCACCGGCGCCGGCAAGAGCAGCCTCGTGCATCTGCTCGCCGGGCTGTACGAGCCGTCGCAAGGCTCGGTGCTCGTCGCCGGACGCGACCCGCGCGCGCTCGCCGACGAAGACAGGCCGCGCGTGTTCGGCATCGTGCCGCAGGCGACCCAGATCTTCGGCGGCACGGTGCTCGAGAATCTCACGCTCGGCGACGCGCGCGTTCCGCAATCGGCCGTTCACGAGGCGGCACGCATCACCGGGGCGCACGCGTTCATCGCCGCGCTGCCCGACGGCTATCAGACCGTGCTGCGCGGCGCCGGCGGGGGGCCGGGCGTCCAGCTCTCGGCCGGCCAGCAGCAACTGCTGACGCTCACGCGTGCGCTGGTGCGCCGGCCCTCGGTGCTCCTGTTCGACGAGGCGACGTCGTTCATCGACGGCGCATCCGAGGCGGCGCTGCGCGATGCGCTGCGCGCGACCGCGCTCGCGACGGGCACCGCGGTGCTCACCGTGGCCCACCGGCTGGCGACGGCGCGGGAAGCGGACCGGGTCGTGCTCATGGACGGCGGCCGCATCGTCGAGGAAGGGCCGCCGGTCGAATTGATCGCGCGCGGCGGACGCTTCGCCGCGCTGGTCGAGCTGGAAGCGGCCGGCTGGGATTGGCGTGCGGAGGCGGCCGCGCGCTAACATGGGTCGGGGATATGAAGCCGGAACAGAAAATCGTCGCGAAAGGCGCCGCGAGCGGGATCGCGGTGATGGCGCTCGGCGTCTGGGGGCTCACCAGGCTCCTGCCGGCGCCGCCGATCGACGACGTGACGGCCGAGCGCATCGCCTACGCCCTGCAGGCGAACGTGGTGGCGCTGCTGCCGCTCTTCGTCATGATCGTCACCATCGGCAACTCGCGTTTCCTGAGCGACGCGATCGACCCCACGCGCCACGCCGAGAGCCCCTCGATGGAGATCGACGGGCGCGTCACCGAGAACACGCTGCAGCAGACGCTGGTGTTCACCGTCGCGTCGCTCGCGCTGAGCGCGGTCGCGCCTCTCGACGCTCTGCAAGCGGTGTGGGCGTGCACGATCGTGTTCGTGGCCGCGCGCGCCGCGTTCTGGATCGGCTATCGCATCCAGCCGCTCTATCGCGCGCCCGGGTTTGCGGCGACGGCTTATCTCAACGGGGGAATGATCGCGTACGTCCTCTATCAGCTCTTAACGGGAGCGCCGTCATGAAAGTTCGAGGTTCCTGCCATTGCGGCCGCATCGGCTACGAAGCCGAGGTCGACCCCGCGAGCACCAACGTGTGCAACTGCACCGACTGCCAGATGCTGACCGGGTCGGCGTTTCGCGTGTCGGTGCATGCGCCCGCGGCGTCGTTTCGACTGTCGGGTCAGCCCCGGGTCTACGTGAAGACCGCGGACAGCGGCACCCGGCGCAGGCACGCGTTCTGCGCCGAGTGCGGGACGCCGGTGTACTCGTGCGCCGACAGCGACGAGCCGGCCGCTTATTCGCTGCGCGTCGGCTGCCTCGACCGCCGCGCGGAGCTTCGGCCTGCGAAGCGCAACTGGTGCCGCTCCGCGCTGCCGTGGTCGCAGGACATCAGCGCCGTCCCCGCTTTCGACTAAGCCCGTTCGCCCTGAGGGAAGCGAAGCGAAATCGAAGGGCGAACGCGCACCCAAGCCCGTCATTCCCGACCCGCGGTAGCGGAAGTGATCGGGAATCCATTTTGACTTTCCTGGCGACGACCGACGCTGAATGCGCGCTGGTTAAAGGACGCCTTCGCGGGAATGACGATCGGTTACAACCCCGCCATCGGCGCGAGGAAGGTCCACGCGAGACCAGCCACCCCGCACGCCAGGATCACCGGGATGATGCCGACCTTGAATCGCCACAGCGCGGCGAACGCGGCGAGGCCGATGATCGCGGTGGGCCATTCGAACGCGGCGCCGAAGCCTTCCGGCCACAGCACGTGGTAGGCGAAGAACACCGCGAGGTTGAGGATGACGCCGACGACCGCCGCGGTGATCGCGGTCAACGGCGCGGTGAACCTGAGCTGACCGTGGGTCGTCTCGACGAGCGGCCCGCCGAGCAGGATGAAGACGAAGCTCGGCAGGAAGGTGAAGTACGTCGCGACCGTCGCGCCCATCGCGCCGGCGAGGAAGAGCGCATCCGGCCCGAACACCTCCTTCAGCCATGCGCCCACGAAGCCGACGAAGGCGACGACCATGATGAGCGGTCCGGGCGTAGTCTCGCCGAGCGCGAGCCCGTCGATCATCTGCACCGCGTCGAGCCACCGGTAATCCTCGACCGCCGCCTGATAGACGTAAGGCAGCACCGCGTACGCGCCGCCGAAGGTGAGCATCGCCGCCTTGCTGAAGAACCAGCCCATCCGGGTGAGGGTCGCATCCCAGCCGTATGCGGCGAACAGCGCGCCGATCGCGGCGCCCCACAGCACGAGCGCCACCGCGACCACTTTCGCGAACCGGGCCCACGAGAACAGCGCATGCTTCGGCGTCGGCGTGTCGTCGTCGACGATCGCCGCGCCGAAGCTCTTTTCACCCGAGCCGTGACCGCCCCCGGTCTGGAATTTCGCGGGCGCGAAGCGTCCGCCGACGTAGCCGATCACCCCCGCGCCGACGACGATCAGGGGGAACGGCAGGCGCAGCGCGAAGATGCCGATGAACGCCGCCGCCGCGATCGCCCACAGCACCGCGTTGGTCAGCGCGCGCGAGCCGATGCGATAGGCGGCGAACACCACGACCGCGGTCACCGCGGGCTTGATGCCGTAGAGGATGCCCGCGACCGTCGGCACATTGCCGTAGGCCATGTAGATCCACGACAGGGCGATGAGGATGAAGAGCGACGGCAGCACGAACAGCCCGCCCGCCACGATGCCGCCCCAGGTGCGGTGCATCAGCCAGCCGATGTAGGTGGCGAGCTGCTGCGCTTCGGGACCGGGCAGCACCATGCAGTAGTTGAGCGCGTGCAGGAAGCGCCGCTCCGAGATCCAGCGCCGCCGCTCGACCAGCTCCTGGTGCATGACCGCGATCTGCCCCGCAGGGCCGCCGAAGCTGATGAAGCCGAGCTTCAGCCAGAACCAGAAAGCTTCGGCGAAGGAGATCGACGACGGGCGTTCGGCCGTGGGCGCGACTGCAGGTGCGATGGACTGTGACATCGAAGCCGCTCCTTGTGGACGCAGTTGTCCAGAGCGGGCCTTGGATGCGGGGGCATCTTGAAACGGGGAGGCCGCAATCCCCGCGTGCGTGAGGCTAGCAGCGCCGCGGCGGCGGCGTCAATGCGCGGCGATCGCGGCGTGTATCGCGCGCAGCAGCTTGTCGGCGTTGAACGGCTTGACGACGAAGCCGTGCGCGCCGAGCGAGAGCGCTTCCTTCACGACTTCGGAGGTGGCCTGCCCCGTCACGATGATGACGCGCGTGTCCGGGTGGTCTTCCTTGATCTTGCGCAGCACCGCGATGCCGTCCATCCCGGGCATGAGCACGTCGAGACAGAGGACCTGGGGTTTGTGGGTGCCGACCATCTCGAGCGCCAGCTGGCCGTTGGCCGCTTCGCCCACGAGCTTGAGCGATTTGTCCTGGCGGATGATGCCGCGAACCACCTCCCGGACAACCGCGTTGTCCTCGGCGACGGCGATCGTGAACGGACCCTCTTTTTGTGGCTTCTCGGACATGGCGAAGAATGATACTCCAGGCGCGCCCACGGTTACGACGCTCGCATTACGCGGGCTGCACGACGCGCTCGAGCTCGGACATGAGCACGTCGATGCGCACCGGCTTGGTGACGAAGCCGTCCATGCCCGAAGCGAAGCACATGTCCCGGTCCCGATCCAGCGCGTGAGCTGTCACCGCGATGATCGGCACCCGCGCGCCGGTGCTCTCCGCGGCGCGGATCGCCCTGCACGCGTCGATGCCGCCCATGACGGGCATCTGCAGGTCCATGAGGATGGCGTCGAAGCGCTGGCGCTGCGCCGCCTCGAGCGCCTCGCGGCCGTTGTTCGCGACCTGCACCGTGTGACCGCGCGTGGTGAGGAGCTTGAGCGCGAGCCTCTGGTTGACCACGTTGTCCTCCGCGAGCAGCAGGTTGAGCGCACGCGCACCGGCGGGCTCGGGCTGCGCGCGCGGCGTTTCCGCCGGCGCCTGCTCGGGCTCCGCGCCGCGCTCCACGCGCACCGTGAAATGGAACGTGCTGCCCCGCCCCGGCTCGCTCTCGATGGCGATGTGCCCGCCCATCTCGGACACGATGCGCGAGGAGATGGTCAGCCCGAGGCCGGCGCCGCCGTACTCGCGGGTCGTCGACGCGTCCGCCTGCGCGAAGGCGTCGAAGATCATCCGCTGCTTCTCTTTCGGCACGCCGACGCCGGTGTCGCGCACCGCGAAGTGCACCCAGGCGCTCGTATCGTCGGCCGCGATGAGGTCGACCGCCACCTCGATCTCGCCGCGGTGCGTGAACTTGACCGCATTGCCGAGCAGGTTCACGAGCACCTGGCGGCAGCGCGACGCATCGCCGCGCAGCCGATCGGGCACCTCGTCGGCGATGCGCATTTCGAGCGCGAGGCCTTTCTCTTTCGCGCGCGCCGCCATGAGCTTCATCGTCTCGCCCACACACTCGCGCAGCGAGAAGTCGAGCTTCTCCAGCGTCAGCCGGCCGGCTTCGATCTTCGAGAAATCGAGCACCTCGTCGATGATCCGCAGCAGCGCCTCGGACGATCCGCGGACGGTCTCGACGTACCCGCGCTGCTCGGCGCTGAGCTCGGTGTCCAGCACCAGCCCGGTCATGCCGATGATCGCGTTCATCGGCGTGCGGATCTCGTGGCTCATGTTCGCGAGGAACTCGCTCTTGGCGTGGTTCGCCGCCTCCGCCGCGTTCTTCGCGAGCTTGAGCTCGGCCTCCTGGCGATTCATCGCGTGCTCGCGCTGCTTGCGGCTCTCGATGTCGGCGTTGGTCCCGCTCATGCGCAGCGCCCGGCCCTGCTCGTCGCGCGCGACGACCTTGCCGTGGCTTTCGATCCACTTGTACGTCCCGTCGGCGACGAGGATGCGCTGCTCGATGTGATAGATCGACGCGATGCCCTTGACCGCGTTGCGCAGGCCCCGGTCGACCTTCGCGAGGTCGTCGGGATGCGTGAGCTTGCTCAAGGCGTCCAGCGTCGTCATCGTCGGCGCCGCCGGCTGGCCCAGCATCTCGGCCCAGCGCTCGGACAGGAAGATCGTCCCGGACGCGATGTCCCAGTCCCACATCGCGAGGCCCGAGCCGTCGAGCGCGAGCGTCAGGCGCTCCTCGAGCTTCTTCGCTTCGGCCTCCGACGCGCGCAGGTCGCGCGTCATGCGCTCGGCGATGTCGAGCGCGCGGATGCGCGAGCGGCCGAGGGCGCGCACGAGCGCGCACAGCAGGGCGGTGAACACGAGACCGACCGCGAAGCCGATGAGCGGCAGCGCGATGTATTCGAACGTCAGGCGCTCGCGCGGCGCGGTGATGCGGGCGAGCCAGCGGCGGCCGCCGACGGTCAGCTCGTACTCGCCGACGTGCTGCCCGCCGAAGAACGACAGGCCCGCGCGATCGGCGGTGGTCGAGTCGAACACGGGCACGGGCGGCGCGGACACGGTCGCGGCGCGATCGCGGAATCCCGCGTCCTGGAGACGGAAGGTGAGCCGCGCGAGCTCGGGCGCGCTCATCGCGGTCTTCATCAGGATGTCTACGCTGAACGTCGCGCCCACCACGCCGAGGGCGGCTTCGCGACGCGCCTCGGGAGTGTCCAGGACGGTGCCGGGCCGGTACACCGCAAAGCGCAGCGACACGCTGGGGCCGACGCTGTCGCCGGTCAGAGGCCCCGACGCGGTCGGCTGGCCGGTGAGCACCGCGCGCCTCACCTGCTCCCGGCGCAGCTCGTCGTTGACGGGATTGGGACTCGTCGAGACGCCGTTCCTCAGCACTTCCAGATAATCGATCGTGAGATAGTCCGGCTCGGCGCCCTCGATGTCGACCTCGATCACGCGCGGCGACGGTACGCCGGCGACCGCTTGCGGGAGCCCGCGCTCGTGCTGCAGGTAGCGGCCGAAGGAGAGCGACTGCACGCCGGGATAGCGCCCGACGACGCGCAGCGACTGCACGTAGGCATGGAAGCTCTCGCGCGTGGTCTCGCCCGAAGCGTCGAAGAGCGCGGCGAGACCGCGCAGCATCTCCTCGTAACTGCGGATGCGAAGCTCGATCGCGTGCGAAGCGCTCTGGGCGTCGCTTTCGAAGCGCCGCTCGTCGTCGACCTCGTTGCGCTGGATCGCCCAGTACGCGAGGAACGCCGAGAACGCGAGGCCGATGACGAACGCCGCGGCCTCCAGCACCGCGAGCGTACCTGTCTTGCGCAGGCGGTTCGGGGGCGGGGCTTCCGCAGGTGCGGCTGCGGTTTTCACGGCGTCAGGCGATCGCGATTTCGGCCGGAGCCTGCTCGGGCTCGGGCATGTCGGCGTCGCGATAGCGCGCCTTGATGTCGAGGATCTCGTCGAACACGTCGAAGAACGCATCGACGACGTCCGGGTCGAAATGGCCGCCGCGGCTTTCACGGATGAGGCCGGTCGCGCGGTCGAGATCCCAGGCTTTCTTGTACGGACGCTCGCTGGTCAGCGCGTCGAACACGTCGGCGACCGCGACGATACGCCCGAAGAGCGGGATGTCCTTGCCCTTCTTCGCGTACGGGTAGCCGCTGCCGTCGAACTTCTCGTGGTGCGAGATCGCGATCATCGCGCCCGCCTGCAGGATCGGCGAAGCGCTGTTCTCGAGGATCTTGCTGCCGATGACGGTGTGCAGCTTCATGATCTCGAACTCTTCCGGGGTGAGCCGGCCGGGCTTGAGCAGGATGTTGTCGGGCGTGCCGATCTTGCCGATGTCGTGCAGCGGCGAGCTGAGCAGCAGCAGCTCGCACTCGTCGTGCGACAGGCTCATGCGCTTGCCGACGATCGCCGAGTAGTTCGACATGCGCATGATGTGCTCGTGCGTCTCGGGATCGCGGTGCTCCGCGGCCTTGCCGAGGCACAGCAGCGTCTCGCGCTCGCGCGAGGAGATCTCCGCGGTCGCTTTCGCCACCTCGTCCGCGAGCAGCAGCGCGCGGCTCGCGAGCTTCTTCTGCGAAGCGCGCAGCGCGAGCATGTTGCGCGCGCGCGCGGTGAGCTCGATCTGGTCGAACGGCTTGTTGACGAAGTCGTTGATGCCGAGCGTGAGCGCGCGGTGGCGCAGCTCCCGGTCTTCCGCGGCGGTGACCATCAGGACCGGGGTGTCCGCCTTGCCGGCCAGCCCGCGGAAGCGCACCGCGAACTCGATGCCGTCCATCTCGGGCATCAGGTAGTCGACGATCACGAGGTCCGGATCGTTGTCGGTGCACCACGCGAGCGCTGACGCGCCGCTGGTGAAGGTATAGGGCTTGCAATCCGCGAGGCCGCTGACGAGCTTCTTCAGAAGCGCGATCATGATCGGCGAGTCGTCGATGATTACGATGTCCATGATGATCCGAGACGCTTGTCGGTATTGCGTTTACGGTCGGCTGGCGGCGGCTTCTTAGTCGGCCGCGGGCTCGCCCTGTGAGTTTTCCTGCACGTCCAGAGGGAACAGCACCTCCACTTCGTTGCCGCAGCCGCGATACTCCACCTCCTCGCACACGCGCTTCAGGAGCGGGATGCCGCGCCCGTACGGCGCATCGAGCCTGGCCATGTGCGCCATCGCCGACACGTGGTCGAAACCCGCGCCGCTGTCCCTGACGACGATCGACAGCATCGGCCGGTCGCCGCGCATGAGACCCGCGATGCGCACGTGGATGACGCCTTCCTTCAACGCGGCGAGCTTCGACTGGCGCAGCTGCATGTAGCGCTGGAAACCGTCCGGCTCGAGCTTCACCAGCGACTCGAGACCGAGCACGCCGTGCTCCAGCGCGTTCGTGACGAGCTCGGAGAGCACCAGGAAGAGCTTGGTATTGCGCGCGCACCAGCCGTGCATCTTGCTCGCGACGTCGTGCAGCATCGGCACGATGTCGACGCTCTTGAGCTGCTCGGTCGAGAGGCCGATGTCGAAATGCCAGTCGCCGGCGTGGCGCACCGCCGCGCCCTCGCCCGCGCTCGTCTGCGGAACGGCGGTATGGCCCGGGACGCACGTGATGACCACGGCGGACGCGTCGTCGGCCGTGGCGCCGCTCGATTCGACGCAGCGCTCTTTCAGCGCGGCGAGGCGTTCCGCGGGCGGCTTCGCAGCCACGAGCTCGGCGAGCAGCTTCGCGCCCGACTCGCTCGCGCTCCACCCCGCCGCCTCGAACAGACCGTCCGAGCACGCGATGAGCTGGCACGGCTCGTCGAAGCGATAGATCTCCGGCTCGGCGCTGAAGAGGTTGTCCGGCGCGACGCCGAGCGCGAGGTTGCGCGAGCGCGCGACGTGCAGGAGCCTGCCGTCGTAGGAGACGATCGCGAGCGGCGGATTGCCGCCGTTCCAGATCTGGATGATCTGCTCTTTGAAGTCGACCGCGATCAGGGTCGCGGCGACGAAGCGCTCGACCGGCAGGAGACGGCGGATCTTGCCGTTCATCTCGTCGACGATGGTCGGGAGCGGATAGCCTTTCTCGGTCATGCTGTAGAACGGCTGCGTGACGGGCAGCGCCGAGAGCGCGGCGGCGAGACCGTGGCCCGCGCCGTCGGCGAGCATCACGTGCAGCACGCCCGAAGGCGCGCGCGCGGCGGCCACCAGGTCGCCGCTGAAGAGGTCGGCCGCCGCGGTCCAGTGCTGCAGCACCGCTTCGTCCGCGAGGTCGTGGCTGGCGAGACGGCGGATGACGTGCTCGGCGTGGCGGTTCTGCTCTTCTTCCGCCGCGCGATACGCGGCGAGGCGCGCGCTGCGGTCCTCGAGCTCGCGCTGGAGGATCAGGGTGCGCGACACCGCTCGCATCTTGGCGCGCAGCACGGTGTAGCTGATCGGTTTGACGAGGTAGTCGTCGCCGCCGCGCTCGAGCGCGCGGATGAGCGCGCCGCTGTCGGGCGTGGCGGACAGGAAGACGATCGGCAGCCAGCGCTCGTGCGCGGCGGCGCGGATGCGCTCGGTCGCCTCGTAGCCGCCCATCACCGGCATCTCGACGTCCATGATGACGATGTCCGGACGCTCGCGAATGACGGCTTCGACCGCCTCGAGACCGTTGCCGGCGACTTCGACGTGGTAGCCCATGCGCTTCAGAAAGCGCGAAAGCAGCGCCTGCGCCTGGGGGTGGTCGTCGACGACCAGTACGCTGTGCGACGAGGCGGACGCGACGGCGGAGACCTGCGCTGCTGCGACTTCCATGTGTGGCCTTTAACCGTTCGCGTCTTGGCGCATGTCGAACATGACGCCGAAGTTCGCGACGTCGAGGATTTCCTTCACCATGCCGCCGCAGTTGAGCAGGTACACGGGCAGCGCCATGGCGTCGGCGTGGTCCTTAAGCAGGAGCAGCATGCCGAGCGCGGAGCTGTCGAGGTACTCGACGTCCTTCATGTCGACGTCGATCTGGCGGATGGCGGGCTCGTTCAACGCGGTCTCGTAGCAGTGCTTGAACTCGCGGTGGCCGCTGAAATCGAAGCGACCGGTCAGCCGGATACGCGCGGTATGGTGTTCGGTCGTGAGCAGGGCTTGCATGGGCGTAGGTGTAGCGGCGGCCATTGATGAGGGTTGCTGTCTTAACGGCTGGCGCAAGCCGCCCTTGAGTCCCCTCTTGATCGGGGTCAGACCCCGATTTCCGGATTCTGATTTCTTTGGCTTTTTTGGCAAAAAAGCCCGTTTTATCGGGGTCTGTCGCCGATTTACCGGATGGTGAAAGGCGGGCGAAGGCGGGCGGCGCCTCAGTGTCTGGCCGCGGCGGGCGTGGACAGCCGGGCGAGCAGCGCGGAGGCGATCTCGTCGAGCGGCAGGATCTCGTCGACCCCGCCGTGGGCGATCGCTTCCTTCGGCATGCCGAAGACGACGCACGACCCTTCGTCCTGCGCGTAGGTGTAGGCGCCGGCGCGGTGCATCTCCGCCATGCCCGCCGCACCGTCCTTGCCCATGCCGGTGAGGATGACCCCGAGCACGTGCGCGCCGCCCGAGCGCGCGGCCGACCGGAACAGCACGTCGACCGACGGGCGATGGCGGTTCACCGGCTCGGCTTTCGACAAAAGGGTGGAGTAGATCCCGCCGCTCCTCTTCAGCATCAGGTGCGAATGTCCGGGGGCGACGTAGGCGTGGCCGGGCAGCGCGCGCGCGCCGTCGTCGGCCTCCTTCACGTGGATCGCGCACAGCGAATCGAGGCGCGCGGCGAACGATTTGGTGAAGCCTTCGGGCATGTGCTGCGCGACGAGGATCGGCGGGCAGTTCGGCGGCATGTGCACGAGCACGTCCTTCACCGCCTCGGTGCCCCCGGTGGACGCGCCGATCACGATGATCCTGTCGGCCCACGCGGGCCTGGCCGGCGCCGCCGCCGGGACTTTCGCGCCCGGCGACGCGACAGCCGGCGTCAGGAGTTTTTTCGGGCGTCCGACCGCCGCCGCGCGGATCTTGGCCGTCACCTCGTGCGCGTAATCGGCGAGCCCGCCGGCGCCGTTCTTCGGCTTGGCGACGAGCTCCATCGCCCCGAGCTCGAGCGCTCGCAGCGCGACCTGCGAGTTCGCTTCGGCGAAGGCCGACACCATCACCACCGGCATGGGTCTGAGGCGCATCAGCTTCTCGAGGAACTCGAGGCCGTCCATGCGCGGCATCTCCATGTCCAGCGTGAGCACGTCCGGGTTGAGGCTCTTGATCATCTCGCGCGCGACGAGCGGATCGGACGCGCCGCCGACCGCTTCCATGTCGGGCTCGGCATTGACGATCTCGGACAGCAGATGCCGCATCACCGCCGAATCGTCGACCACGACCACCCGGATCTTTTTCATGGGCGCACGCCGAGCTTCAGGGGCTGGTTGATCAGCAGCTCCATGGCGAAGCTGCCGTAGCGCGCGGACGCCGAGACCACGCCCTGGCTGCCCGCGTCGGGGCGCATGAAATGATTCATGCCCGCCACGCCGGTCAGCGGGTCGCGGATGCACGCGGCGACACAGCTTCCGAGCACGGTGGCGATCAGCATGTCCTTGTGGGTCACGTAATACTCGCCCGGCAGAAGCTTCACGGCTTCGACGTCGTGCACGCGATCGTAGTACAGGTTGGTCCCGACGTGCTGTAGCTCGGCGATCTTCGACACGGACCGCCCCTTACCGCCCCGAAGCGGCGAGCTTCAACGGCGGCGCGAGCTCGTACACCGTGTTGCCGCGCAGCCGGAACACGTCGGCCGAGTGCAGGAAGCTCTCCGAGTGGCCGGCGAAGAGCAGCCCGTCGTGACGCACCAGGGGCGCGAGCTTCTGCAGCACCTTGCGCTGTGTGGGCTTGTCGAAATAGATCATCACGTTGCGGCAGAAGATCGCGTCGAAGGGACCGCGCACCGGCCAGCTCGTGTCGAGCAGGTTGAGCTGCCTGAAGGTGATCAGGCTGCGAAGCTCCCGGCGCACGCGCACCGAGCCCGCGTTCGCGCCGGTGCCTTTCAGGAAGAAACGGCGGAGCTGATCCGGGGCGAGCTTCTCGACGCGGTCGGCGGTATAGACGCCCGACTCCGCCTTGGCGAGCACGTTGGTGTCGAGGTCGGTCGCGACGATCGTCACCGGCAGGTTGAAGCTCTTCCAGACGTCGACCGCGGTCATCGCGATCGAATACGGCTCCTCGCCGGTCGACGAGGCGGCGCACCAAATCGTGATCGGCTCGGCGCGGTTGCGGCGCTGCTCGAGAAAGCGCGCGAGCTCGGTGAAATGGTGGGGCTCGCGGAAGAACGACGTGAGGTTGGTCGTCAGCGAGTTGACGAAGGCCTCCCATTCGACGGGATCTTTCGTCGATTCGAGATACCCGATGTAGTCGGTGAAGCGCGTCAGGTTGCGCGCCCGCAGCCGCCGGGCGAGCCGGCTGTAGACCATCTCCTGCTTGCTGGCCGCGAGGGAGATGCCCGCGTGCTCGTAAATGAGCCTGGCGATGCGCTGGAAGTCGCTGACGTTGAAGACGAATTCGCGTGCGCCGTCGGACCGCTCGGCCTGCTGGTACATCGATAGTCCACTGATTTTCCGGGTTCTAAAAGGTGTTTACGGCCCGGGGCGCACGGACCTTGACCGGGCGGTTCCGGGCCGCCCCCCCCCACGCCGCCAGGCGCTCGGCCGCCGCGGTCAGTGGCGCGCCGCGAGGTCGGCGACCATCAGGACGAGCTCGGCCGTGTCGAACGGCTTCGCCAGGTGCGCCTGGTAGCCCGCGAGCATGGCCCTCTTGCGGTCTTCGGCGCGCGCGAACGCGGTCAGCGCCAGGGCCGGCAGGCGCCGCCCCTTCGCCTCGGTCGAGCGAATCTTGCGCATCAGCTGGTAACCGTCGGTCACCGGCATGCCGATGTCGCTCACCAGCACGTCGGGCGGGTTCACTTCGATGGCGCGCAGCGCTTCCTCGGCGGATG
This sequence comes from Burkholderiales bacterium, assembly GCA_036262035.1. Classification (NCBI taxonomy): domain Bacteria; kingdom Pseudomonadati; phylum Pseudomonadota; class Betaproteobacteria; order Burkholderiales; species Burkholderiales bacterium. The sequence goes on from DATAJS010000018.1 coordinate 370,812, forward strand.
CCAAGGCTGTGACGCGCGCGCCCTGGTTCTCGAGGATGCGCGTCACCAGCTCCCGCGCGTCTTTTTCGTCGTCCACGACGAGCACGCTGACGCCTTTCAGGCCGGGCAGGAGCAGGGCTTCGCCTTCCGAGGGATGGGTCGGGTGCGCGCGCCCGGTTTCCGGCTCGTCGTGCACCACCAGCAGCGGCAGCTTGACCGTGAACGTCGAGCCCTGGCCTTCGCCGCGGCTCTTCGCGTGGATCGTGCCGCCGTGGAGCTCGACCAGCTGCTTGCAGATCGCGAGCCCGAGGCCGAGGCCGCCGTAGTCCCTGCTCGTGGTGCCGTCCTTCTGCGAAAAGCGCTCGAAGACATGCGGCAGGAACTGCAGCGGGATGCCGATGCCCGTGTCGACGACGCTGATCTCGATGTGCGAATCGACGCGTTCGAGCAGCACCTGGACGCGACCGCCCTTGGGCGTGAACTTGACCGCGTTGCTGAGCAGGTTCCAGACGACCTGCTGCAGGCGCGCCGGGTCGCCCGCGACGATGCTGCCCCGCGGGTCGAGCAGCTTCTCGAGCCGCACGCTCTTGGCATGGGCCGTCGGCAGCGCCGACTCGACCGCCGCGGCGATGACGTCGGCGAGGGCGATGCGCTGCACGTCGAGCCGTACCTGACCGGCGAGTATGCGCGAGAGGTCGAGCAGGTCGTCGACGAGCTGCACCTGCGCGCGCGCGTTGCGCTCGATCACTTCGAGCCCGTGCTGGACGTCTCCGGGCTTGGTCGCGTGCGACTGCCGCAGCAACTGGGTCCAGCCGAGGATGGCGTTGAGCGGCGTGCGCAGCTCGTGCGACAGCGTCGCCAGGAATTCGTCCTTCATGCGCGCCGTGCGCTGCGCTTCCATGCGCGCGGAGCGCTCCGCTTCGAGCATCTCGTCGCGATGGCTGTCGCTCGCCTGCAGCGCCTGCGCGTGTTTCGCATCGGTCAGATCGCGCGTGAGCTTGGCGAAGCCGCGCAGGCGCCCGTCGTCGTCGTGCAGCGCGGTAATGGTGACGTTCGCCCAGAATCGCGAGCCGTCCTTGCGCAGCCGCCAACCTTCGTCCTGGAAACGGCCTTCGGCCGTGGCCACCTGAAGCTCGTGCTCCGGCCACCCGCTGTCGATCGCGTCGGCCGGATAGAACTTGGAGAAGTGCTCGCCGATGATCTCGTCGGCGGCGTAGCCCTTGATGCGCTGGGCGCCCGCGTTCCAGGTCGCGATGTAGCCGTTCGGATCGAGCATGAAGATCGCATAATCGCGCACGCCTTCCACGAGCAGCCGGAAACGCTCCTCGCTCTGCCGCAGCGATTCCTCGGCCTCCCGGCGCTGCGTGAGATCGCGCGTCACCTTGCCGAAACCGAGCAGCGTGCCGTCCGCGTCGCGGAGCGCGGTGATCACCACATTGGCCCAGAACAGCGTGCCGTCCTTGCGGACGCGCCAGCCCTCCTCCTCGAAGCGGCCTTCGCGCGTGGCGACGTCGAGCTCGTACTGGGGATGGTTACGCTCGAGCGCGGCCGCGGGGTAGAACGTCGAGAAATGCCTGCCGACGATATCCTCGGCCGTGTAGCCCTTGATGCGCTCGGCGCCCGCATTCCACGTCAGCACGTAACCTTCGCGATCGAGCATGAAGATCGCGTAGTCCTTGACGCTCTCGACGAGCAGCCGGAAGGATTCTTCACGGCTGCGTTCGCCGCTTTTCCGGCCGTGCGTGGGACGTGATGGTGGTGTGTGCGGCACGAAGCGCAACGTCGAGCAAGCCGCGCGCCCGATCTCCGCTATCGGGGAGGGATTCCGCACCGCCGCACGTGGATGCTGCGCGCCGATCATCAGCCACACCGAGGTGCCGGCCAGCCCGGCCATCAGCACGATCATCGTGCCGAATGCCATGCCGAGCTTGGCGCCGATCTTCAGGTTCCTCAGCTTCATGTCGAGCCGTCATGCGTGTCCGGTGACGCATTGACGGCCAGCCGAAGCCGGGCTGTACGGAAATCACCACGGCATCGCAAAAACGCTTGCGGCTCAGTGCGATAGCGAGCCGCGAGCGGGTCAGTGCGGGCGGGTGAGCCCGTGCTGGACCGCGAACTTCACGAGCGCCGCGAAGTCCTTGACCCCCAGCTTCTTCATGAGGCGGCTGCGGTAGGAGTCGACCGTCTTGGGCGAGAGGTGGATGGCGGCCCCGATCTCGGTGCTCGAATGGCCTTCGACCACCAGCTGGAGGACCTCGCGCTCCCGCGCCGACAGGCGCTCCAGCGGGCTCGCCCGGGCCTCGAGGATCTCGTCTGGCGCGCCCTCGAGCGCGATCCCGGAGCCGACGTAGCGCCTGCCCGCGCATGCGGCGCGCAGCGCGGCGACGATCTCGTCGACGGCGGATTCTTTCAGGAGGTATCCCGACGCGCCCGCCTGGAAGGCGCGGAACAGATATTCGGCGTCGGCGTACATCGAGAGCACGACCACCCGTATCTCGGGCGAGCGTTCGGTGATCCTGCGGGTGGCCTCGATGCCGTTCAGCTCGGGCATCGCGATGTCCATCACGACGGCCTGGGGTTTGAGCGCCGCGGCGAGATCGACCGCCTCGCGGCCGGTGGCGGCCTCGCCGACGATCTCGATGCCGGGCGCGGCGGCGAGCAGGGCGCGCAGCCCCTGACGCATGACCTTGTGGTCGTCGACGATGAGCACGGTGCACGGTTTCATGCGAGCGGCGCCTCCACGATGATGCGCGTGCCTCCGCCGTCGGAGGAGTGCACGGCCAACGTACCGCCCACCGCGTCGGCGCGCTCGCGCATGGTGCGCATGCCTTGGCCGCGCGCGGCCTCCGGGTCGAAGCCCTGGCCGTCATCGCCGATCTGGAGCACGAGCTTGCCGTCGAGGTTGGTGAGCGAGAGCTCGATGGTGTGAGCGTTCGCGTGCTTGGCCACGTTGGTCAGCGCCTCCTGCGCAATACGGAAGAGCGCGGTCTCCACCACCGGCGACGCGCGCGTCGCGGGCGGCGGACCGGCCGGGCGCAGCTGCGCTCCGATGCGCTGCGCCACCGTGCGCGCGTAAGCGAGCAGCGCGGGATACAGGCCGAAGTCGTCGAGCACCGCCGGACGCAGCTCGGTGGTGAGATCGCGCACATCGGCGGTGCATTCGCGCAGGACCTCGCGCGCCTTGTCGAGCTCGAGCGCGGCGTCTTCCATGTTACCGCTGTCGATCGCCTCCGCGGCCATGCCGAGCGTGATGCCGAGCACCGCGATGTGCGCGCCGGTGCGATCGTGCAGCTCGCGGCCGATCCGCCGCCGCTCGGCCTCCTCGACCTCGATGAGGCGCCGGGACAGCACCCGCAGGTCGTCGACCGTCTGCTGCAGCGCCACTTCGAGGCTCTTGCGCGTAGTGACATCGAGATGGGTGCCGAGCATGCGGCGCGGTGCGCCGGTCTTGTCGCGTATGAGCTCGGCACGCGTGTAGATCCATCGATACGTCCCGTTCTTGTGGCGCAGCCTGAACTCGGCCTCGTACTGCGACTCGCCGCGCGCAGCCAGATGGCGTTGTTCGTCGACGACGCGCTCGCGATCGTCCGGGTGCAGCCGGCCCGTCCATTCCTCGACCGTGTCGCCGATCTCGTCGTCGGCGTAGCCGAGCTGGTGCTTCCATTCCGGCGAGTAGTAGACGCGATCGGTGTTCACGTCCCAATCCCACAGGCCGGTGTTGGACGCGCGGACCGCCAGCCTGAGCCGCGTCTCGCTGTCCTGCAGCGCAGCCTGCGCGCGCAGGGTCGCGCCGAGCATGCGATTGTAGTTCGCGGCGAGGCTGCGCAGCTCGAGCGGGCCGGCCTCGATCGCATACGTGTTGCGCCCCGCCGCCGTCTCGTCCATCGCGCGCTGGATCGCGGCGGCAGGCCGCGCGATGCGGCGCGCGAGCAGCGCCGCGGCCGCGAGGGCGAGCGCGAGCAGGGTGCAGGCGATGAGCAGGCTCTGGATCGTGCGTGCGCGCGACTCCGCGAGCAGCGCGTCCACCGGCACGGCGGCGTAGGCTTTCCAGCCGTTCACGCCGATATCGGTGTAGCCGTACACGCGCGTGATGCCGTCGAGGCTCTTGCCGATGGCGGTTCCGGTGGAGCCCCTGAGCACGACGTCCAGCATCGGCGCTTCGCTGCGGTTTTCGCCGAGCTCGGGATCGTCCTGCACCGAGCTTGCGATCAGCACGCCGTTTGCAGCCATGATGCGCACGCGCGCATTGCGCGGCAGCGAGTACGGATCGCTCGCGGGCTTGACGCTCGCGAGATCCACCGGAATGGTGAGCACGCCGACGATGCCCTCACCCGGCCGCGTGATCGGATAGCCGGCGCTGATCACCAGCCTCTGCGGCAGGACGCCGATCAGCGGCTCGCTCACTGTAAAGCGGCCTTCGAGCGCGCCGCGGATGCCCGCGTGCAGCGGCGCCTTGCGCCGGTCGCCGATGGGCAGCGCGGAGCACACGAAGTGTCCGTCGGGTGCGACGACCGAGATGTTCGCGTAGCGCGGAAAGAGCGGCAGCAGCGCCGCGAGCAGCGGATCGCAGTGCGCCGGATCCATCGCCTGCACCAGCGGGCGGCGTGCGAGCGACGCGGCGATCTGCTCGATGTCGCGCAGCTTCGCGCGCGCCGCGTACGCGGTCGTCGTCGCGAGCGACAGCACGAGCTGTCGCGCCTCCGTCTCGGCCTCCTCGGCCTCGCGCACCAGCGCGATCGCGATCGACAGCATGAGCGGCGCCGCCGTGGCCACCACGAGCAGATACAGGGTCCAGCGGATGGGCCACGCGCGTTTCACCCGCCAATGCTTGCAAAATGCATGTTGCGCTGCAAGCTACACGCCCGCAAAGAAAACGGCTAGTGGGCGGCGCTCTCCACGAGCGCCATGTCCGCCGCGCTCATCAGCTTCTCGGTGCGCTCCGCGAGCTGGCTCGCGGTCTGCTGCATCGTGGTCTGCGCCGCACCGACGTCTTCCATCATCTCCGACACGCGGCGCTTGCTGGTGAGCGCGACGTTCATGTCGCGCGTGGCGATCTCGGCGATCGTTTTCTCGGCGCTGGCCGAGGCTTCGTGCATCGAGTTGATGTGCGTATGGAACTGCAGCGTCTGCGAGGTCTCGGTGACGAACGCGTCGAACTTCTGGAACAGCCCCCAGCCGAAGCCGATCGCGAGGACGAGCGTTGCGGCGATCGGCGCGCCGATCGCATTCCCGTGCGGCATCGCGTACCACGCCGCGCCGGCGAACAGGGCCGCGGCCATGAAGGTCGCCGACACGTGCATGCTTCGGATTCGCATCAGTAAGGGGTCCAATCGGAATTCTTCGGAGAAAAGCCCGAACGCGAAGGGAGCGGCCTACAGGGCGCGAGAGCTCCCGCAATTCGACAAATGCGCCATGCAATTCATGCTGCACTGCGGGCTACGGGCGTGTTAACGGCGGGCGACATCGCGACTTTATGAGCTACCATCGCGTGCACGAAGAAAAACGGCGCAGGGCGGAACCGCCCGATCGCCTCTTTACTCAGCAACACCGTAGCCACGCCCACCACCACCCCAGACCTCAGCGCCCTGCAGCGCCTCGCCCGGCGCAGCGTCGTGCTGACCGCGCTGTTCTGCGCCGGCGCCGTCGCCGCCACCGGGCTCGCCCTGTGGCAGATGCGCTCGAGCGAGATCGACGCCTCCGCGCGCCACCTCGCGCACCTCGCCCGCGGCCTCGCCGAGCAGACCGCGCGCGAGATCGTCGACACCGACCAGGATCTCCTGCGCATCGTCGGCGGCGCGCGCATCCGGCCCGAGCGGCTGCTCGCGGAGCCGACGCGTGCGGAGGTGCTGAACCGCAACGTCACGGCGATCACGCAGGCCGCCGCGCTCGCGTTCGTCGACCCGGCGGGTCATCGCCATGAGTACGTACGTCCGTCCGCGCCGCCGCCCGGCTTCCCGGCGCCGACGAGCGCCGACGGGCTCATCGTGCGCGACGGCTCGGATCGCACGGGTACCGGTCTTTTTCTCCAGCGCACGCTCGCGCTCCGCGACGGCACCGCCGCCGGCGTGCTGCTCCTGCGCCTGTCGGAGGACTATCTCGGCGACATCTTCCGTGCGTGGCGCGGCGACTCGACCGCCGCGACGGCGCTGACGACCGCGCAGGGACGCAGTCTCCTGCTGTCGCCGGTCGTCATCGGCGCCGCGGGCAAGCCGCTCGCGGCGCTCGCGGGCGCCGTGTCGGGCGCGCGCCTCATCGATTCGGTCGTGCGCTACGTCGATCCGGTCGACGGGCGCAGCTATATCCTGGCGAGCGAGCCGGTGCCCGACACGCCGCTCGTCGTCCACGCCTGGATCTCGGAGCGCGACGTGCTCACGAGCTGGCTCGAGCAGGCGGCGCTGCTCGCAGGCACGACGATCGCGCTCACGCTGATCGCGCTCGCCTTCGCGCGCCGGCACGCCATGGAGCTCGCGCGGCGCGCGGGCGCGATCGGCCGGCTGTCCGACCTGCAAAGCGCGCTCGCCGCCGGCGAGGCGCAGCTCCAGATGATCGTGCGCACCGTCCCCAGCGCGGTGTTCCAGGCGCGGGTCGCCGGGCGCGGCGCGGTCGAGCTCGCGTTCATGAGCGCGCAGATCGAGACCCTCGCCGGCGTCACCGCCGAAGAAGCCGTGCGCCGGCCGCGACGCGCGCTGCGCAAAGTCCCGCGCGCGCATCGCAGGCAGCTCGTCGAGAGCATCGCCGAAGCGGTGGCGACCGGCTCGGGCTGGGACGTCACGGTGCCGATCTCCGAAGGGCAGACCTCGCGCTGGCTGCGCGTGCATGCGGCGCCGGCCGCGCAGGAGGACGCCTTTGCCGTTGTCTGGGACGGGCTGGTCTCCGACGTGACCGAGCAGAAGCTCGCCGAGCGCCAGGTCGTGCTGCTCAACCTCGACCTCGAGCGGCGCGTGGTCGAGCGCACCCAGGAGCTCGCCGACCTGAACAAGGAGCTCGAGGCGTTCACCGATTCGGTGTCGCACGACCTGCGCGCGCCGCTGCGGGGCATGCGCGGCTACGCCGAGATCATCCGCAGCGGGCCCGAGCTGCCGGGGGAAGCCGCCGCCCTGCTCGACCGGGTCATCGCGCAGGGCGAGCACATGGAGCAGCTCATCGAGGCCCTGCTCGAGCTGTCGCAACTGTCGCGCTCGGAGCTGCGCCGGACCGGCGTCGACCTGTCGGAGATTGCGAACGCGACGCTCGACGAGCTCGCCGCGCGAGACGCCGGCCGCACCGTGCGCTGGACCGTGCAGCCGGGGCTGCGCGCCAACGCCGACCCGCGGCTGATGCGCGTGCTGTTCGAGAACCTCCTCGGCAATGCGTGGAAGTTCACGCGCGAGCGCGCCGAAGCCGCCATCGCGGTCGGCAGCCAGTCGCAGCGCGCCGGTCGCACCGTGTACTACGTGCGGGACAACGGCGCCGGCTTCGATCCCGAGTACGCGGAGCGGCTGTTCCGGCCTTTCCAGCGGCTGCACCCCGCATCGCGCTTCGAGGGCACGGGCATAGGGCTTGCGACCGTGCAGCGCATCATCCGGCGTCACGGCGGACGCATCTGGGCCGAATCGACGCCGGGCGAAGGCGCGACCTTCTACTTCGAGCTGCCGGTCGAAAGCTATACTCGGGCGCCATGAAGAAGCCGCTGCGCATCCTGCTCGCGGAAGATTCGCCCGCCGACGCCGACCTGCTGCGCTTCGAGGTGAGCACCGCGTACGACCCCGTCATCGGCCGCGTCGATACCGCCGGCGCGATGGCCGCGGCGCTGCGCGAGGCGACCTGGGACATCGTGATCTCCGACTACTACATGCCCGGCTTCGGCGCGATGGCCGCCCTCTCGCTCGTGCGCGGCGGCGGCTACGACCTGCCGTTCATCATCGTCTCGGGCAACATGGGCGAGGACCTCGCGGTCGAGGCGATGCGCGCGGGCGCCGACGATTACGTCATGAAGCGGCATCTCGCGCGGCTCGTGCCGGCGATCGAGCGCGAGCTGCGCGACTACGAAGCGCGCCGCAGCGCGGCCCGCGCGCAGCAGGAGCTCGCCGAGCGCAGCGCGGTGCTCCAGGGCATCATCGCGAACTTCCCCGGCGTGGTTTTCCAGGCGATCGTCGAAGGACCGGCGCAGTACCGCTTCTCGCACGTCTCGGAGGGCAGCATCGAGCTGCTCGAGCTGCCGCCGGCGCGCCTGGAAAGCGATCCCCAGAGCTTCCTCGAGCTCCTCGAGAAACCGGACGCGGTGAGCCTGTTCGCGCACATGAAGCGCGGCGCCGACACCCTCGCGCCGGTGAACTGGGAGGGGCGCCTGCGCGCCGCCGAGAGCGGCATGGTGAAGTGGGTCAACATCCGGCTCCGCCCGCGCCGCGTCGCCAGCGGTACGCTGGTGTGGGAAGGCTTCATGGCGAACATCACCAAGAGCAAGCAGCAGGAGCTCGAGCTGCTCGAGGAGCGGCGCCGCCAGAGCGAGCTCTCGTCGCACCTGGAGAACGCCAAGGAGCAGGAGAGGAAGCGCATCGCGCGCGAGCTGCACGACGACGTCGGCGGCAACCTCACCGCGATCAAGATCGACGTGCTTTGGCTCGCCGGGCGCGTCGACCGCAGCGATCCGAAAGTGCGCGCGCGCGTCGAGGCGCTCGAGAGCCTCGTGGACCAGACCGCCGCGTCGATCAGCCGCATCAGCCAGGACCTGCGGCCCAGCGTGCTCGACCTCGGCCTGCCGGCGGCGGTCGAATGGCAGGCGCGCGATTTCGCGAACCGCACCGGCGTCGCCGCCGAGGTGCGCTGCGCGTGCGAGGACCTCGACGTGAACGACCAGACCGCCAACGCCCTGTTCTCGGTGCTGCGCGAGACGCTCACCAACATCGCCAAGCACGCGCGCGCGACGCAGGTGAGGATCGAGCTCGACGCGAGCGAGGAGGACGTCGAGCTCACGGTGACCGACAACGGCCAGGGCATCGCCGCCGCGGACCGCCTCAAGCCCAGCTCCTTCGGGCTGCGCGGCATGGAGGAGCGCGCGGCCCAGCTCGGCGGCACGGTGCGCGTCGCGGGCGCGCGCCCGACGGGCACCTGCGTGTCGGTGCGCGTGCCCAACCACACGCACCTCGCCGCGGGAGAGATCGAGGACGCCCATGGCGCGTAGGGACGAACGCAACGCGGTGCGCGTGCTGATCGCCGACGATCACGCGATCCTGAGACGCGGGCTGCGCGGCATCATCGAGGAGACCGACGATCTCGAGGTCGTCGGCGAAGCGGGGTCCAGCGCCGAGACGCTGCAGCAGCTGCGCGCCACGCCGTGCGAAGTCGTGCTGCTCGACATCTCCATGCCCGACCGGAACGGCATGGACACGCTCGCCATCATCAGGAAGGACCATCCGAAGATCGCGGTGCTCATGCTGTCCACGCACCCCGAGAACCAGTATGCGGTGCGCGCGCTGAAGAGCGGCGCGTCGGGCTACCTCACCAAGCAGAGCGCGCCCGCCCAGCTCGTCAACGCCGTACGTACGGTGGCGACCGGCAAGAAGTACGTGACGCCGGCAGTGGCGGAGGAGCTCGCCAAGGCCGTCGGCAACGACAGCGACCGCCCGCCGCACGAGCAGCTCTCCAACCGCGAGTACCAGACGATGTGCATGATCGCGGGAGGCAAGAGCGTCAGCGAGATCGCCGAGCAGCTCTCGCTCAGCGTGAAGACCGTCAGCGTGTATCGCGCGCGCGTATTGCAAAAACTGGGCGTCACCAATAACGCGGCGATCGCGCACTACGCGCTGAAGAACAACCTGGTCGAGTAACCCGTGCCGTCATTCCCGCGGAGGCGGGAATCCATTTTTCAAAGTCAAAATGGATTCCCGATCGTTTCCGCTATCGCGGGTCGGGAATGACGGTCCTCTGCGCGCCTCTGCGTGCTCTGCGGCAAATAACGCCTTTCACGCTCCTAAAGCCTCGGCGCGCTCGCGCCGTTAACGCTTATTCGCCTGCGATATCAGGCGGTTCCCCCCGACGCCGAAATCTCATCGGCGTTCCGTCGAAAGCCCGGCGTTCGACGCCTCAGGTGTGACGGAAGTCCTAAAGTAAGCCCCCCCAGCGCCGTAAATCCTCTCGCGACGACGGTTATTTGACCTGACCCAGGCAAACCGGAGTCACCTGGCCCCCAGGGCCGACAACCTAAACGGAATAGTCAAGGAGCTTACGATGCCGCAAGTCATCAACATGAACATCGCGTCGCTGAACGCGCAGCGCAACCTGAACCAGTCGCAGTCGGCCCTCCAGACCTCGCTGCAGCGCCTGTCGTCCGGCCTGCGCATCAACAGCGCGAAAGACGACGCTGCCGGTCTCGCGATCACCGAGCGTTTCACCTCGCAGATCCGCGGCCTGAACCAAGCCGCCCGTAACGCGAACGACGCGATCTCGCTGTCGCAGACCGCTGAAGGCGCGCTCGGCGAAATCTCGAACAACCTGCAGCGTATCCGCGAGCTGGCTGTCCAGTCCGCCAATGCGACGAACGGCGGCTCGGACCGCGCCGCTCTGCAGAACGAAGTCTCGCAGCTCGTGTCGGAAATCGACCGCGTCGCGACCCAGACCGCCTTCAACGGCGTCAACCTCCTCGACGGCACGTTCACCAGCCAGGCCTTCCAGGTCGGCGCGAACGCGGGCCAGACGATCTCGATCTCGTCGATCGCCAGCGCGCGTACCACCGCTCTGGGTTCGACGTACTCGACGAGCGTCAACGGCACGACCGCCCTTTCCGCCCTCGGCGCCGGCCAACTCACGCTCAACGGTGTGGCGATCAACGCCGCAGTGGCCGGCCCGGCCGGCGCGACCGCCGGTCAGACCACGGCCAGCGCGTATGCGATCGCGCAGGCGATCAACGGCTCGCAGAACGCTGTCACGGCGACTGCGAATGCGGCCACTGTGACGGGTGCCGCTGTGACCGACGCTGCGATTTCCGGCGTCGTGATCAACGGTGCTACGGTCGGTGCCGTCACCGCGCAAGGTTCGGCCGCCACGACGGCGACGGCCTTCGCCAACGCGGTCAACGCCGTATCGGCAGCCAGCGGAGTGACCGCGACGATCACCGGCGGCGGCAACGACCAGGTCAAGCTGACTGCGGCCGACGGACGCGACATCATCATCAGCGCCACGGACGCGGACTCGGGCCTGGGCGCCGCCACGACGCACGGTTCGATCTCGCTGACCTCCAACTCGGCGGACGGCATCATCATCGGCGGCACCACGCCGGGCAACGCCGGCCTGACCGCCGGCGGCACGGCCGCGACGCTCACCGGCACGGCGATCTCGAACATCTCGGTTGCGACCGCCTCCGGCGCGAACACCGCGATCACCTCGATCGACTCCGCGATCGCGACGATCTCTTCGGCCCGCGCCACGCTCGGTGCGTATCAGAACCGCTTCACGTCCACGATCGCGAACCTGCAGACCGCTGCCGAGAACCTCTCGGCCTCGCGCAGCCGCATCCAGGACGCGGACTTCGCGGCGGAATCGGCCCAGCTCACGCGCGGCCAGATCCTGCAGCAAGCCGGCACGGCGATGCTCGCGCAAGCGAACGCGCTGCCGAACAACGTTCTGTCGCTCCTCCGCGGCTAATCACCGCGTATCCCGCAGGCCGGGCCACAAGCCCGGCCGCGCGGGTCAGACGCCCCGGCGTCCAAACCGGGCGTCTGAATCGTGCGCATGCGACGCGTGCGCATCATTCAGACGATGTGAGGACAACGAGCCTTCGCACGCGAAGGCTCTTTTAACAAGCAGGGGACGATCATGAACGTCAACCCGATCGCACAGCCGGCAGCGGAAGTTCCGCGGCCGGCTTCCGTACGTTCCGTCGCCGCGCCGGTGTCCGTCGCGCAGCTCGCCGCGACCGGGTCGCATGCGCAGGCGCCCGACCCGCAAGCCGTCAAGGAAGCGGTCGCGGCCGCCAACGAGGCGATGAAGACGATCAAGAGCGAGCTCGACTTCTCGGTCGACGAGGACACCGGCAAGACCGTGATCCGCGTGATCGACAAGCAGAGCGGAACGCTGATCCGCCAGATGCCCTCCCAGGAGATGCTCGAGATCGCCAAGGCGCTCGACCGCCTGCAGGGCATGCTCGTGCGCAATTCCGCCTGACGTCGGCGCCGGGCGGGCGAAGAAGTCTGTTCAGACGTTCCAACATCTGCCGTTAAGTCACCATGGCCACTTCCGTATCCGGCGTTTCGAACATCGACGTCAACTCGATCGTCTCGCAGTTGATGACGGTCGAGCGCCAGCCTATCGACGCCCTGGACAAGAAAACGACCGCGCTGCAGACCAAGGTCTCGGCGTACGGCGCGCTCAAGGGCGCGCTCTCGGTGTTCCAGGGTACGATGGCCTCGCTGCAATCGGCCGCGAAGTTCACGTCGAACGTCGTCGGCTCTTCCGACACCGCGGTCGCCACCGCGTCGGCGAGCACCTCCGCCTCGGTCGGTACGTACGACATCGACGTGACCAAGCTCGCGACCTCGCAGGTGCTGCAAGGCGCAGGCGTCGTTTCGGATACCGCGGTCAGCGCCTCGACCGGCACGATCGGCATCCAGGTCGGCAGCGGCGCGATCGTCAACGTGACGATCGACAGCTCGAACAACACCCTGCAGGGCGTCCGCGACGCCATCAACGCAGCGAACGCGGGCGTACAGGCGTCGATCGTCAACGACGGCACGGCCTACCGCCTCGTGCTCACCGGCGACAAGAGCGGCACCGCGAACACGATCAGCGTGACCAACGGCCTCGGCGCCGGCGAGCTCAAGGACGCGCTCGACGGCATGACCGAAGCGCGCCCGGCGGCGAACGCCGAGCTGAAGGTCAACGGCGTCTTCGTCAGCAGCGACTCGAACAGCATCTCGTCGGCGATCAGCGGCGTGTCGCTCACCGTCAGCAAGGCCGGCACGACCAAGGTGGTGGTCTCGCGCGACGCCGGGCAGGCGCAGGCGGCTGTCCAGTCGTTCGCGAAGGCGTACAACGACCTTCAGTCCACCGTCACGAGCCTCACCAAGTACGACGCGGCAACCAAGAAAGCCGGCGTGCTCAACGGCGACTCGGGCATGACGTCGTTCATGTCGAGCATCCGCAGCATGATGGGCGAAGCGCTCAAGGGCACGACCGGGCAGTACAAGCAGCTCTCGGACATCGGCGTCTCCTTCCAGAAGGACGGCACGCTCGCGGTCGACAGCACCAAGCTCGGCGATGCGCTGAAGAACTCCGCGAAGGATGTCGCTGCGCTCTTCGGGCGCCAGGGCACGTCGAGCAACGCGCTCGTGTCGTACGTCGGCGCCACGTCCGCGACGACGTCGGGCGACTGGGGGGTCGACGTGACGAGCGCGGCGACGCGCGCGGTGGCGACTGCGGCGAACCCTGCCGCCGGCAGCACGGTCATCGACGCCACCAACGACACGCTGATGCTCGACATCGACGGCACGGCGACCGGCACGCTCAAGCTCGCGCAGGGCACCTATACGCCGGCGCAGCTCGCCACGCTCGTCCAGAACACGATCAACGGCTCGTCGGCGCTGTCGGGCAAGAACATCAGCGTTGCGGTCACCGTCGACGGCAGCGGCAAGCTCAACGTCGAGTCGCAGGCCTACGGCAGCACTTCGAAGGTCGCCAACGTGATGGGCACCTCGCTGATGGCGCTGGGCTTCGACGGCTCCGAAAGCGGCGCGGGCGTCGACGTCGCCGGCACGTTCACGCTCGCCGGCACGAGCTACACGGCGACCGGCTCGGCCCAGATGCTCAATGGCCCGACCGGCACTCCCGCCGAAGGTCTCGCCCTCAAGTACACCGGCACCGCCGCTCAGGTCAGCGCAGGCACCGACGGCGTGGTGACGCTGACCGAAGGGCTCGCGGTGCGGCTCGGCCGCTTCGCCGAGCAGGCGCTCGGCAGCAAGGGCGTGCTCAGCACGCGCACCGACGGCCTCGCCGCCCAGATGAAGGACATCGACTCACGCAAGGAAGCGCTCGAAGTACGCATGGAGCGCATCGAGAAACAGCTGCGCGCGCAATACGTGGCTCTCGATTCCCTGATGACGCGCATGAATTCCACGAGCAGCTTCCTCACGCAGCAGCTCGCCAGCCTCCCGTCCAGCAGCAAATCGTAAAAGCAGATGATGAACACAGCCACCCGACACGCCCTGTCCGCTTACGTCAAGACCGGCATCGAAAGCGCCGTTCCCGAAGCCGATCCGCACCAGCTCGTCATGATGCTGTTCGACGGCGCGCTCGCGTCGATCGCCGATGCGCGCCTGAACATGATCCGCGGCCAGATCGCCGCGCGCGGCAAGGCGATCTCGAAGGCGATGTCGATCGTCGACCAGGGCCTGAAGTGCAGCCTGGACCGCGCGCGCGGCGGCGAGATTGCCGAGCGGCTGCACGCGCTCTACGAGTACATCTGCGAGAAGCTGTTCGAAGCGAACATCAAGGGTCAGCCCGAAGCGCTCGACGAGCCTGCGAAGCTGCTCGGCGAACTGCAGAGCGCGTGGGCCGGGATCGCCAAGGCGCCCGCGGTCGTGCAACTTGCGGGAGCGCGCGTCTGAAGATGCAAGCGAAAAACGTGAACGACATCATCGCCTCGTACGAGCATCTCGCCGACGTGACCTCGCGCATGCGCGAGGCCGCGGTGCGCGACGACTGGGACCGCGTGATCGCGCTCGAGACCGAGTGCGCCGGGCTCTACACGCAGCTCATGTCGGTGCGCGACCAAGGTCCCCAGGACTCCGCGCGCGAGCGCCGCAAGTCGGAGCTGATCTGCAAGGTGCTCGAGGACGACGCGCAGATCCGCGAGCGCCTGTCCGGCCAGCTCGTGCACATCTGGCGGCTCATCGAGGGCGAACGCCGGGTGTCGAAGCTCAACTCGGCCTACGGCGCCAGCGCCGACGGCCAGTAACAGTGTGTTGCGGGAGTCAACTTCGCGCGTCCGCGACCGTTGTATCCCGAAGTGCTGCAAAAATTTGATGGCCAGCGCCGCTGTTTTTAGGTAGATTTTCCGCGGCAGCTGCGGTGACAGGGGTGAAAGCGCTGCTTTTTATTCACTAATTACGAATAGAAAAGATGATCAAGATCCTATTCAAGGATACGCTGTCCTGCCCTGTGTTCACCTGCGACGTCTGCGGCGACATGATCGGGGAGCTCAGCGAGGGGGCCGCCGTCTTCGCGGACCTGCCGCGTCGCCGCGAGAACATGAAGATCGAAGTCCTTCACGTTCACAAAGGCAAGTGCCACGAGCTCGCCGAAGAGAAGATGAAGCAGAAGTGCGAGTGGCAGCCGCTGGGCGCGCACCTGTACTTCCTGTGCGCGAACACCGAGGTGGACGGGAAGCAGCTCGACAAGCTGAAGCGCATCCACGGCACACGCACAGCCTGAGCTGTCGCGCTGCGACAGCTCAGCCGGCCGTGCTCCGTGCCGCGGCTGCGCTTCAGCTGCGCTGATATGAACACCGAGGAGGGAAACCAGAAAGGTTTCCCTCCTCGCGCTCCTCCCTTTCCTCCGTCCCTGCCTCTAGTCCTTCTCGTTGCCGAATTTTTTCGGACGACCCTAAAGTCCAGCTCTCCCCACGCCGTTAATTGATTCACCAGTGAGGCGCGTGCCGTCTCACGCGGGCTTGAGTGTCCCGCGCCTAGGCCGATGGTTACTCAGCCGCTTGACCCTGCGAACGGGTTCCGCCAGATGTGCGACAAGAATTACCCTCCCCAACAGCAGGGGGTGGAGCTGCAAGGTGCGTCGAAACGTGCCTGTCGGCTCCGCGACCCGGACCTGTGGTGGTGGTCCTCGACCCGGTGCGATTCACCTCGCCCGGGTCTTTTTATTTCTACTGCCCGCCCGCGCCGGAAGCCTTCACGATGCGCCCGAGCCGCGCGATCTCCGTCGCGAGGTGCTTCGCAAGCTGCTCCGGCCTGCCGCCTGCCGGCTCCGAGCCTTCGCGGGCGAGCTGCTCGCGAATCTCGGGCAGCGCGAGGACCCGCGCGAAATCGGCGTTCAGCTTGTCCGTGACAGGCTTCGCCGTGCGCGCCGGTGCGAGGAACGCATACCAGCCGGTGATCGTCGCGCCCGGCAGCCCCTGCTCCGCCATCGTCGGCACGTCCGGCATCGCCGGCGAGCGCCGCGGGCCCGTGGTCGCGAGCGCGCGGAGCTTGCCCGATTTCAGATGAGGCTGCGCCGAGATCGTGCTGCCGGTAGAGGTCTGCGTCTCGCCGGATACCACCGCGGTCATCGACAGGCCGGCGCCTTTGTAAGGTACGTGCACGATGTCGATGCCCGCCGCGCTCTTGAAGAGCTCGAAGGTGAGCTGCGAGAGCGTCCCGGCGCCCGGCGACGCGTAGTTGAGCGCGCCGGGTTTGGCCTTC
The DNA here is from genome assembly GCA_036262035.1 of Burkholderiales bacterium. NCBI lineage: Bacteria > Pseudomonadati > Pseudomonadota > Betaproteobacteria > Burkholderiales > Burkholderiales bacterium. The sequence goes on from DATAJS010000018.1 coordinate 387,173, forward strand.
GCGAGCGCGATCAGCTCCTTCAGCGATTTCGCCGGGACGCCCGCGTTGACGACGAGCACCTGCGGTTGCGTCGTGGCGAGGATGATCGGCTCGAAATCCTTCACCGAGTCGTACGGCAGCTTCGGATACACGCTCGGGTTCACCGCGAAGCTCGCGCTCACGACGAGCAGCGTGTAACCGTCGGGCGGGGCCTTGGCGACGAGATCGGGGCCGAGCGTCCCGCCCGCGCCGGCGCGGTTGTCGACGACCACGCTCTGGCCCCAGGCTTTGGAGAGATGCTGGCCGACCGCGCGCGCGATGAAGTCGAGGCCGCCCCCGGGGGAGGACGGGACGACGATGCGGACGGGTCTTGCCGGATAGGTGGTTTGCGCGGCGACGGGCGCGGCGCAGGCGAGCGCGAGCGCCGCGCAGCCCGCACGCGGGAATCGAATCATCGGGATTGCCTTACGTGGAAGTTCGGGGAGCCGCGATTATAGGCGCGCGCGCGGCTGGAACCGACGACAGCCTATTCGGGCAGACCGAGGGTCACGCGGCCGTGCAGCGTCAGCTCGGGGACGCCGCTCCTGTCCGCGATGAGGCCGAGCGAGACGAGCCTCGCCTGCTGGGCCGGCGCGACGTCGATCTCGCCGCTGGCGATCTTCACCAGCGCGGTCCATTCGCGGTCGGTGCGCGGCACGCCCAGGCGGCGGCGCGGCAGCATCGATGCGCAGGCACGCGAGTCGGCGGCGCGGAGGTCGGCGGGGGTGGCCACGCCGATGCGGGGCAGTGCGATCACTTTGAACATGTGGGGGACTCCGTGAGCGGCCGCCATTAAGACACACCGCGGGCGTCTTAACGGTGCGGATCGTCACAGTGTTAACGGCGCGACGGACGAACGGTTGAGGCGTGCCGACCGGCGGGGGTCGTCAACGATGGAGAAACGGGGAAATCAGGGCTTACCGGAACGGGACGAGCAGCTCGACGCCGACCTGGCGGACGCCGCCGCCGTTGCTCTGCTGGAGCTTGTTCTCGGTCGCGGCGTCGTTGAACTTGTAGACTTCCCAGCCTTCGTCGCCGCTGCGCATCCGGTACTTGGGTCCGAACCGGAAATTCAGGTCGACCGCCCGCGCGTTGCCGATGTAGTCATCCCTGCCGCCGGCGGCGCGGATCACGCGCGACTCCGAGGGCGTGCCGAGCGTCGGCAGCTCGTAGCGGCGCGGGGTGCCGTCGACGTAGGTCCCGCTCGCGCCCGCAGGCTTGCCTCCGTCGTCTACCGCCTCGGGCGGGGCCGCTTCGGCGCGCTTCGCGGCGACAGCGGTGATCACGCGCACCGCGGTCAGCTCCGCGATGCAGGCAGTGGCGAGCGTTGCCGCCCAGGTGAGACCGGTGCAGCGATTGACGATGGGCGAGGCTTTGGGAAGCTGGCTGGCGGTGATCGGATCGAGGTTGTAGGTCAGGGACAGCGACTGGGCTGCTGCGGGCGCAGAGAGCGCGAACGCCGTGACCGCGAATGCGGCGGGCAAGACGGACTGCCTGAACTCGGTGAGCATCGTGACCCAACCAGATTCCGAAGGCGGATGGGCAGTATAAACCGGTGTCGCCGATTGGGAACAGCCCTAAGGGCGGGGCCGCGCGCCTTCAGTGAGCACCGGCGGTGCCGGGGGCCGCATGGTGGACGGAGGGATAGAACTCGATGCCGATGCGAAGCTCCGGAACGATCTCGCGTCCCGCCACGACGAGCGGCGTCGCCAGCGCGTCCTGGACGATCTGCTTCACGCGCTCGGCGTCCCCCGAGTGATTGAGGTCCTCGAGGATCACGGCGAAGTTTTCGCCCCCGATCCGCGCCAGGGTGTCGGTCGCGCGCACGCTCGCCTCCAGGCGCTGCGCGACGTGACGGATGGTGAGCTCGCGGTCCTCGGGCGCGGGTGCATGCGGGCCGGTGTCGAGCACGACGTCGATCGACATCACCGCGAAGATCTTCTTGAAGCGCGTCGCCCTCGCCCGCGCCATGGCGAAGCGCACGCCGTAAGCGCCGCCGTTGAGCAGCCCGGTCAGCGCGTCGTAGAGCGGGGAAGCGGCCTCGCGCGCGACCGGCGCGACCGGCGCGAGCAGGCGGCGCAGCTCGCGCGTAAGAAGCAGGACGTCCTCCCGCGCTTCGGCGCTGTAATGCGCCGCGCGATTTTCGATCTCGGTGAGCTCTCGTTCTTCCACTGTACCCTCGGCTTCGACGCGTTGGGCACGGATTCTACTCGCACGCACCGTCCGACGAGATCGGACCGGCGCGGTCGGACGCGCTTTACCAGTGGCGGTGATGCCAGTGCCGGCGATAGCCGCCGTAGTAGACCGGCGGCGAGTACACGCCGACCGAGACTGCGGGCGCGCCATAGTAGCCGGCGTCTCCATAGTAGGGCGCGGGCACCGCGACACAGCCGCCCAGGCCCGCGGCCGCCAGCGCAGCGACGATCAGTTTTTTCATTGGATGTCCTCGGAGGTTTTGTACGTCCCGATTATTCTGACCCTGCCGCCCTGCCCTCGTCGCGCGGAAAAATGTAAGAGTCTGTAAACAGCCGTATGCTCTCGGATCACGCATCGCTCGTTCCGCTGCAACCGTGACATCCAGAAGACTGCCCCGGCACATCGGCTTCATTCCGGACGGCAACCGCCGCTGGGCGCAGGCGAAGGGCCTGCCGAAGGAAGACGGTTACGGCTTCGGTATCGCGCCGGGCATCGCGCTCTTCGAGATCTGCAGCGCGCTGTCGATCGAGGAGGTCTCGATCTACGGCTTCACGCAGGACAACACGCGACGGCCCAGCGCCCAGACCGCGAAGTTCAGCGCCGCGTGCGTCGAGTTCGCGAAGTTCCTGTGCGACCGCGGTGCGGCGCTGCTCGTCGTCGGCGACGAGCGCTCGCCGGTGTTTCCGCGCGAGCTCAGAGCCCTGCGGCGGCGCCGTCCGGGCGGAATGAAGGTGAATTTCCTCGTGAACTACGGCTGGGAATGGGATCTCGAGGGACTTTCGAACGGTGGCCTGCGCTCGCGCGAGGTGTCGCGGCTCGACCTCATCGTGCGCTGGGGCGGCGGCCGGCGGCTCTCGGGATTCCTGCCGGTGCAGTCGGTGTACGCCGACATCTACGTCGTCGACGAATACTGGCCCGACTTCGAGCCGGTGCAGATGGAGCGCGCGCTCGAATGGTACGGCCGCCAGGATCGCACGCTGGGGGGGTAGCTCGCTACGCCCGCTCGCCTCCGGGCGGTGAACGCCAAAGAGGGAGCCTACGGCTCCCTCCGGGCGGTGAACGCCAAGGAGGGAAACCAAGGTTTCCCTCCTTGAACCGCCCTTCCTTTAACGGCGCTTTTTCTTCGTCGGCTTCGGCGAAGGTTCGGGCGGCGGAGGGGCGGCCGCCATCGCGGCGTTGAGCGCCGTGGCGAGCGCGGCCTCGCCGCTCACGAACGCCGACCATTCGAGCTCGTAGCCCTTGCGCTTGCCTTTGGGCACGAGCTTTAAACCTGCGTTGTCGATCGAGAGCGTGTACGGCGCGCCGCCGATCACGATCTCGCGCTTCAGGGTCCCTTCGAGCCTGGTCGTCATGGCAGCCGCAGCCTATCGCAGGCAGGAGTGTGACGGAAGTCCATCCGCGCCCCGCAGCGCGCGCGTTACCATCGGGCTGCACTGAAAAAGGCAACCCTCGCCGAAAGGCGGGGGACGCAAAGTCACCGGTCTAAGGAGCTTCGGTTCTAGGACAGCGGGGCTGCCAGGCATGCCGATCGCGATCGCGTGAGGCCCTGCACAGCCTCCTTCGACGAGAGGGAGACTCACGATGAAGGCCCGTTTGCTGGTCGTGCTCGCCGCGAGCACCTTCGGCGGTTGCGCCATGGCGCAGCAGGCCACCACCGGCTTCACGCAATCGTTCGCGTCGCTGTTCCAGCGCGTCGCGCCGACCGCGCGCCCGGCCTCACCCCAGGCAGCGCCCGCCGTAACGCCAGTCGCCGCCGTGCAGCCGCGCGTTGCCGGCGACGACCATTTCCGGATGAGCTACGCCATGGCGCTCACCGGCGACCGCGACGCGATGGTCGAAGTGGCGCGGATCTACAGCCGGGGCGAGCACGGCGTCGCGCGCGACGAGCGGCAGATGGTGGAATGGCTGCGCCAGGCGTCCGACCGGCAGCACGCGGGCGCGAGTTACCTGCTTTACCTGCATTACCTCGAGCGCGGCATGGACCGCGACGCGCTCCGCTACGAAGCGCTGGCGCTGCGCCAGGGCTACGTGCTGCCCGCGAGGCTCGATCCCCGCCGCGGCTGACGAACGGGCGGCAAGATCCGCCGAACGCCTTCCGCGCGCCGCCCTCCCCTGTTAGGATGGCGGCCTGCTCGCGTTGGACCCGCTCGCGAAGAGGCAGAATGCCTCGCTCGCATCCCCACCGGCCGTCCTAGACCAACAATAATATCGCCTGCGCCAGGAATATCCTGGCGCCGCCGGCGTTTCAGGTATGTTCGACGCTAGGAGCAGGTGACGATCGGCCCGGCGCCCCGATCGCGCGTCCGCGCGACAGCCGGGCCTTCGACCGGCAACTTTCGCAGTGAGGAACGATTTGCGTTCGACCAGCATTGACAGGCCGAGCGACGCGCTAGCGTCGACACTTTTCGACAACGCCAAAGCCGACATCCAGGCTTTCGCCCACGGCCCCGCCCTCGGCTCGGCCGCGGCGGCCGCCTTCGACGTCACGGGCGCCGCACTGGCTGACACGATCGAATCGTTCGTGCGCAACGGCTGGCCTCGGCTCGAGGTGGTCGACGACCAGAGCCTCGGCGGCGCCCGCGGCGCCTACGACAGCGCTCACAACACGATTTACCTGTCGAGCCAGTTCCTCGGCACCGCGAGCCCGGGCGCCGTCACCGCAGTGCTGATCGAGGAGATCGGCCACGCCATCGACGCGCGCGTGAACTCGGCCGATTCGGCGGGCGACGAAGGCGAGATCTTCGCCCGTTACGTCACCGGCGACACGCCCGACGCGGCCGACCTCGCGGCGCTCCACGCGCAGAACGACCACGGCACGATCTTCGTCGACGGCGGCATCGCCGAAGTCGAGTTCGCCTCGACGAGCACGAACGGCGCCAAGGTCGCGATCGTGTTCTCGCAGACGAGCCAGGACCGCTACTTCAACCCGATGGCGTACGCGCAGCTCATCATGACTGCGCAGACGCAGGCGACGATGGCGGGCGTGCCGTTCGACCTCATCACCGAGTCGGACCTGGCGAACGCGAGCTTCTCGCTGACGCAGTACGACGCGATCGTCTTCCCCAACTTCGACGCCGTGCCGGCCGGCCAGGCATCGGCCATCGGCGACCGGTTGCTGGCGGCGGAGCAGTCCGGCGTCGGCATCATCGCGGCGACCGAGTTCATGACCGTCAACAGCGGCGGCACGAACTGGTTGAGCACTCTGCTCGGCGTGACTCAGGGCTCGGGCAGCGGTCAGTGGGCCAACAGCTCGATCACGGTGAAGGCCGTCAGCGGCGATCCGATGATGGCGGATTACACCTCGGGCGAAGTGATCCGCACCTACGCGGGCGAGTGGCATCAGACGTACGTCGCATCGGGCGCCACGCTGATGCCGCTTGCGACGCAGACGTTCGCCAACGGCAACACCTACAACGCGGTCGTCACGACGACGAAGAACACCGCGACGGTCGTGCATTTCTCGACCGAGTCGATGCTCGGCGACAACAATCTGCTCTGGCAGGCGATCGACAAGGTCGTCAACAGCAGCCCCGCGACCAACCAGGTCACCGCCGGTCTCCAGATGAGCCGCGGCACGAGCCTCGTCGCGTCACGCGTCGACATGGACCAGGCGATGAACCCGGCGGACGTCTCGCCCGGCGACCGCCCCGGCATCTACGACAAGCTCGTCCCGATCCTGCAGAACTGGAAGACGACCTACAACTTCGTCGGCTCGTACTACATCGACATCGGCAACAACCCGCCGAACCAGACCACGAACTGGACGATCTCGGGCGAGTACTACAAGCAGATCCTCGCGTTGGGCAACGAGATCGGATCGCACTCGATTTCGCATCCGCCCGAGGTCGACAACCTCACGACGGCGCAGATCCAGTCGGAGTTCCAGGGCTCGAAGACGATCATCGAGCAGAAGATGACGGAAATCCTCGGCACGCCCTTCACGGTCGAGGGCGCGGCGGTGCCGGGCAACCCCGAAGATTACGACACTGCGCTCGACATCCTCCAGTACTACCGCTATCTCTCGGGCGGCGCGTCGACGGTGGGCGCCGGTTACCCTGGCGCGATCGGCTACCTGAATCCGGCGATGGCGGCTGCCGACAAGGTCTACATCGCGCCTAACATCGAGTTCGATTTCTCGCTGGTCGAGTTCCAGCACATGACGCCCGCGCAGGCTTCCGCGGCGTGGCTCGCGCAGTGGAACCAGCTCACGGCGCACAGCGACGTGCCGATCGTCGTCTGGCCGTGGCACGACTACGCCGCAGCCGAATGGTCGTACGACGGCACGACGCCGTCGCTCTACACCACCCAGATGTTCACGGACTTCATCCAGCGCGCATTCAACGCCGGTGCGGAGTTCGTGACCCTCGCCGACCTCGCCGACCGCTATTCTTCTTTCGACGATTCGTCGCTCACCTGGACGCGCAACTCGCCGACGCAGGTGACGGCGACCGTCACCTCGCCGGATGCCGGCAAGTTCGTGGTCGACCTCGACAACCTCGGGTCGCAAAAGATCGCGAGCGTCAACGGCTGGTACGCCTACGACGACGACAGCGTGTTCCTCGACCGCGACGGCGGCAGCTTCATCATCAACCTCGGCAGCACGCCGGACAACGTCACCCACATCACCGCGCTGCCGATGCGATCGGAGCTCGTCTCACTGAGCGGCGACGGCAGCAACCTCACCTTCCAGTTGATCGGCGAAGGCGACGTCACGATCGACCTCGCCTCGCTCACCGGCAAGACGCTCTCCGTATCCGGCGCGACCATCCAGAGCCAGATCGGCGAGATCCTCGTCCTCGACCTCGGCGCCAACGGCACTCACAACGTGACGGTGACACTGGCGGCCTCGAGCACCAACCACGCGCCGACGATCACCTCCAACGGCGGCGGCGCGACCGCGACGGTCTCGGTCGCCGAGAACACGACCGCCGTGACCACCGTCACCGCGACCGACACCGACGCCGGGCAGACGCGCACGTTCTCGATCTCCGGCGGCGCAGACGCGGCGAAGTTTTCGATCAACGCGACCACCGGCGTGCTCACCTTCGTCGCCGCGCCGAACTTCGAGGCGCCCACGGATGTCGGCGCGAACAACAGCTACGTCGTCGACGTCCGCGTGACCGACAACGGCAGCCCGGTCCTCACCGATACGCAGACGATCACGGTCAACGTGACCAACGTCAACGAAGCGCCGGCGATCACTTCCAACGGCGGCGGCGCGACCGCGACGGTCTCGGTCGCCGAGAACACCACCGCCGTGACCACCGTCACCGCCACCGACGTCGACGCCGGCCAGACGCGCACCTTCTCGATCTCGGGCGGCCCCGACGCGGCGAAGTTCTCGATCAACGCAACGACGGGCGCGGTCTCGTTTGTCACAGCGCCCGATTTCGAAGCGCCGACCGACGTGGGCGCGAACAACACCTACGTCGTCGACGTCAGAGCGACGGACAACGGCAGCCCCGCACTCTTCGACACGCAGACAATTACGGTGACGGTCACCGATGTCGCGGGTGTCAATCTGAGCGGAGACGGCGGCGCAAACACGCTGACCGGTACCCCGGAGAACGACACGCTGACGGGCCTGGGCGGCAACGACACGTTGCGCGGTCTCGGCGGGGACGACGTGCTCAACGGGGGGGCAGGCGCCGACGTGATCGACGGCGGCAGCGGAAACGACACCGCGTCCTACGCGGGTTCTGACTCTCGCGTATGGGTGCGCCTGTGGGTCGGCGACAACTGGGGCGGCCACGCCGCCGGAGATCAGCTCGTTTCCATCGAGAACCTCATCGGCTCAGATAACGCGGACTGGTTCGAAGGCTTGCGCACGGCTGCGAGCGTTCTGGACGGGCGCGGCAGCGACGATGCGCTGTTCGGCGGCGGCTTCAACGACACCCTGCTCGGCGGCGAGGGCAACGACTGGCTGCTCGGTGGTGCGGGCGCCGACGTGCTCGACGGCGGCAACGGCATCGACACGGCGTCCTACGAAGGTTCGACCGGGCGCGTGTGGGTCAGGCTGTGGGTAGGCGACAACTGGGGCGGCGATGCGGCCGGCGACCAGCTGATCTCGATCGAAAACCTCGTCGGGTCGGACA